>NZ_CP031413.1:2860000-3156619 GCF_003367355.1 Lysobacter sp. TY2-98 | reverse complement strand
ACGATGCGCAGCGCGTGTTCCCCGGAGAATCCGGGCAGGTCGGAGTCGGAGATCACCAGGTCCGGCTGTGACACCGCCAGCGCCTCGCGCAGGCCGGCTTCGTCCTCCACCCGCTCGTACGCGTGCGCGACGCCTTCGTCTTCGAGAAGCGAGGCGAAGAGCTCGGCGTCGGCCGCCGAGTCCTCCACCCACAGGATGCGCAGCGCGCGATCCATCTCAGCGCTTGTCTTCCGGTGCTTCGTTGAACACGCCCCAGAACTGGCCGAGCGTGCGCACCGCGATGAAGAACTGTTCGACGTCGACCGGCTTCACCACGTACGCGTTGACGCCGAGATTCCAGCTGCGCGCCAGGTCGTTCTCCTCGCGCGACGAGGACAGGATCACGACCGGCAGGTGCTTGAACTTGTCGTCCTCGCGAAGCGTGCGCAACACCTCGAGGCCATCCATGCGCGGCATCTTGATGTCGAGCAGCAGCACGGACGGGCAATCGTCCGGGCGACCGGCGTACGCACCGCGGCGGTACAGGTAGTCGAGAACTTCGACGCCATCTTCGACGTGCACGATCGGGTTGGCGAGGTTGGCCTCGCGCAGCGCGTCGAGCGCCATTTCGGCGTCCGCGGGACTGTCTTCGGCGAGCAGGATGGTGCGGAGCTTGTTCATGCGGTTTCCCCTGGAAGTCGCGCCGGTGCGTCGAGCATTTCCGGCAATGTGAAATGGAAGGTGGCGCCGCGATCGGGCTCGGCTTCGGCCCATACCTCGCCTTCGTGGCGCGCGACCACGCGGCGCACGCTGGCCAGGCCGATGCCCGTGCCCGGATATTCGCTGGCCTTGTGCAGGCGCTGGAACACGCCGAACAGTTTCGAGGCGTAGGCCATGTCGAAACCGGCGCCGTTGTCCGCGACGGTGAAGT
This sequence comes from Lysobacter sp. TY2-98, assembly GCF_003367355.1. Taxonomy (NCBI): domain Bacteria; kingdom Pseudomonadati; phylum Pseudomonadota; class Gammaproteobacteria; order Lysobacterales; family Lysobacteraceae; genus Lysobacter; species Lysobacter sp. TY2-98. The sequence continues at coordinate 3,155,709 of NZ_CP031413.1, read as the reverse complement.
GGTGTGCGCCATCGGCGTTGCGGTCGTGTTCGACGCAGATCACCGGCGGCGCGCGATGCGCGCTGTACTTCACCGCATTGCCGAGCAGGTTCTGCCACACCTGCCGCATCATGTTCGCGTCGGCGATGACCACCGGCAGCGGGCCGATCTCCCAGCGGATCGCGGGCGCGCCCGGCATGTCCGCGGCGCGGTTGGCATCGAACATCGCCCGAAGCTCGGCGACCAGCGACTGCAGGTCGACCGCCTGCAGCCGGATCGCGTTGCGACCGAGCCGGCTGTAGACGAGCAGGTCGTCGATCAGTGCGCCCATGCGACGTGCGGAATCAGAAATGACGCGGAGATAGTGGTGCGATTTGTCGTCGGCACCGTCACCGAGATGACGATCGAGCTTCTCCGCGAAGCCGGCGATGTGGCGCAGCGGCGCGCGCAGGTCGTGCGACACCGAGTAGCTGAACGCCTCGAGCTCGCGATTGACCTCCGACACCTGCCCGACCTTGCCTTCGAGCTGGCGATTGAGTTCGCGCACGCGTTCTTCCGACGCCTTGTGCGCAGTGAGATCGCTCGCCGTCAGCAGCACACCCGGCGCTTCGTCGCGCGCACCCGGCATGCGCACAGCATTGACGACCATGTAGCGCTTCACGCCGTCGGTCGTGGTCTGCGTCAGCTCGAAATCCCACAGCTCGCGACCGCGCACCACAACGTCGCGCAGGCGCTGCAGGAATACCGTGTTGTTCCACGCGCCGCTGCCGACCTCGGCGATCGGATGCCCGTCGACGTCGCTCTCGCCGACGCCGTACAGCTCGCGGAAGGCGTCGTTGGCGAGCACCAGCCCGAGGTCGCCATCAACCAGCGCGATCGGCTCGCGCACCGACTGCAGGATCGCCTGCGCGCGTTCGGCGGTCGCGTGGCTCTCCTGTTCCTGTTCGACGCGGCGATCGGTTTCGCGCTTCCACAGCAGCGCGACCACGACCAGCAACACCAGCTGTGCGAAAGCTGCGGCGGCGCCTACCCACTGCGTGCGTTCGCGCGCCTGCGTGGCCTCGGCATCGCGCTGCGCGGCGAGGCGCGCTTCCGCGGCGATGACGTCGGCCGCCAGCTGGCGGATCGGCGTGCGCGTGGTCATCTCGCGCGCGGCGTCGCGCATCGTGGTCGGATCCGCGGCCTTCGCGATCTGCGAGGCATAGGCGATGCGCTGTTCGACGCGATCGCGCAGCTGACCCACGCGCACCTGCTGCTCGGGGTTGTCGCGCGTGATCGCCTGCAGGCGATCGAGGTCGCGCGGCATGTCGTGCACGGCCTGCGTCAGGCGCTGGCGCACCAGGGGCGTGTCGACGCCCACCACCAGCGCGAGCGATGCGGATTCGGCGTCGCGCATCTCGCTGACGACGGCGCGTGCGATCGACTCGACCTGATAGCTGTGGGCCAGCCAGCGCGCGGCGTCGTAGGTCGTGCGGTTCATGGCGCGCTGCACCAGGAACGGCGCGAGCACGATGGCGGCTATGCCGGCAATGACGAGCCAGACGCGCAGGCCCGCCTGGTTCAGAAGCGGCATGGAAAAGCGGCCACGGAGGAGGGCCCGCGATGGTACCGGGCCCGTCAAGCGACCGTGTGAGGGGCAAAAAAAAACGGCCGGTGGCGAACCACCGGCCGTCGATGCCGCGGGGCGTGAGCCCCGGTCGATCAGAACTTGTACGCGATGTCGAAGTACCAGAAGCGCCACGGCAGGTCGTAGGTACCGGCGTCGTAGCCGTTCAGCGAGCAGGTCACGCAGATCGGCGCGTCCTTGCCGAACAGGTTGTTCACGCCGAACGTGAGCTTCAGGCCGTCGGCGCCGAACGCACGGTTCCAGGCCACCTGGACGTCGTGATACGTGGTCGCACCGAGGTGGTTGAAGCCCGCGCTGCTCGGGCAACCCGAGGCCGGGGTCTTGGCGGCATTGGCGCAGGCCTCCTCGACGTCGCTGATGTAGCGAACCGCCCAGTTGGCGTCCCAGTCGCCCATCTTCCAGCCGAACTGGGTGTTGGCCTGCCACGACGGGATCGCGCTGTCGTTGACCTCGATGCCGACCTGCTGCTGCGTCTTGTTGCCGTCCTTGTCGACCGCGCTGAAGCCGATCGTGTGGGTGGCCTGCAGCGAGATGCTCGGCGTACCCCAGCTCATGTCATGACCGACCCAGTTGGCCTTCAGGTCGATGCCGCTGGTGGTGATGGTGCCGAGGTTGTCGAGGAAGTCGGTCGGCGGATTGAGGTTGCCGCCCGCGCCGCGGGTGAAGCCCGAACACGGCGTGCCGCTGATCGAGCCGTCATAGCAACCGTTGAGCAGGGCCTGGATGTCGGGCGCCTGGATCGCGTCGGTGACCTTGTAGTGGAAGTAGCTCGACTCGACGTCGAAGCGCGACGACCACGAACTCGCGAACGCGGGCGCCCACACGAAGCCCAGGTTGTAGTTCTTCGACTTCTCCGGCTGCAGGTCGGGATTACCACCCGTGAACGTGGTGATCTGCGTATTCGCCTGTTCGAACGACGGCGAGACGCCGGCCGCCGTACACGCTGCGCGGTACTGCGGATCGCCGCCCGGGTTGCCGGTCGGGCCGCAGGGGTCGACCAGCGTGGCGCCGAACTGCGTCAAGCCGTACAGCTCACCCAGGTTCGGTGCGCGGAAACCGGTCGAGTACGTGCCGCGGACGACGAGGTCCTGGATCGGCTGCCACTTGAAGCCGAGCTTGCCGGTGGTCGCGCCGCCGAAGGTCGAGTAATCCGAGTAACGCAGCGCGAGATCGGTGCTGAAGCTCTGCGCCCACGGCACGCTCAACTCGCCGTAGATCTCGTTGACCTTGTAGTCGGCCGAGATCGGCGACGCGAACGAGTCCTGCGACTCGCCGCTCTGACGCAGCGGATCCGGGTTGAAGTCGCCCTCGTACTTGCGGTGCTCGACGCCCACCGCGAAGCCGGCATTGCGATCGTCGATCTGCCACAGGTCGCCGGTGATGTTCGCGCTGATCAGGTCGAGGACCTGCTTGCTCGAGTCACGCTGATCGGTGGTGATGTAGTTCAGCATCGCCTGCGTCATCGGACGCGTCTGGCCGCCGAACAGGTCGAGCGGGACGCAGCCGGGCACGGCGTTACATACGTTCACGTCACCCAGCGCGAGCTTGAGCTTGGCGACGTTGAAGCCGTTGCGGAACTGCTGCTGCGCCTTGTTTTCCGAATGCGCGTAGTCGACGTTCCAGTTGAAGTTGTGCGTGCCGGCCTGGAAGCCGCCGTCGAAGCCGAGGCCGACGTACCAGGTATCGACGTCCTGATGGAACAGGCGCGGCCCGAGTTCGAGCGGACGCTTGGTCACCCAACCGAAGTTCGTCGCCGGATCAAGGTTGATGCCCGTCGGGTTGTACGGGTTGTTGGCCGCGATGATGATCGTGTCGGCGATGCCGCCGGTGCCGGCGAACGGACCGACGAAGATCGGTTCCGGCGCGGCCTGGTTGTCGGATTCGCGGTTGTTGTACAGCGCCTTCGCATGGAACGACACCGAATCGTTGATGTCGTAGCGCGCGCTGCCGAAGATCGACTTGCGCTTGGACGGCGTCAGGATCAGGTTGTACGGCGCGAAGTTGAAGCGGTCCGCACCACTGAAGTTGTGGTACGTGCCCGGCGCCGTGGTCGGGTTGCCGGCGTTGTAGTTCGGCAGCGCGCCGTTGTTGAGCGTGATGTCGAACCAGTCGTCACCGGCGGCGTCGCAGTGGCCCGGCGTACCCGGCGTCGCGATGCGCGGATCACAGAACGTGAAGCGGCCCTGCGGCGTGGCCGAGCTGCCCGCGGACAGGCCAGCGCCCGGCACCGGGAACGAGGACTGGTCCCACTCCGACGAGCTGATGCCCTTCTGTTCGACGTAGGACGCGCTCAGCACGCCCATGAACTTGTCGCTGCTGCCACCGATGGTGACGTCGGCTTCGGTGTCGTCGCCGCCGTGGCCGTAGCTGCCGTACTTGACGTGACCCATCACCCCGTCGAACTTCTTCTTGGTGATGATGTTGACCACGCCCGCGATCGCGTCGGAGCCGTAGATCGCCGACGCGCCGTCTTCCAGCACTTCGATGCGCTCGACGATCGCCAGCGGGATGGTGTTGAGGTCGGCCGAACCGCTCACGCCCGAGGCGGAGGATTCATTGACCCAGCGGATGCCGTCGACCAGCACCAGCACGCGCTGGCTGCCGAGGTTGCGCAGGTCGACCTGCGCCGAACCGGCGCCGATGCCGCCGCCGCTGGCCGGGTAACCGAAGTTGCCCGAGGAGTTGAACTTGGCGTTGAGCGCCTTGCCGCTAGCCGTCAGCGTCTGCAGGAAGTCGCCGACGCTGGTCGCGCCGCTCTGATCGATCTGCTGGCGCGTGATGACCGCGACCGGCTGGCTGGTGACCTTTTCGGTCTGGCGGATGCGCGAGCCGGTGATGGTCACCGTGTCGAGCTGGCGCGCCTTTTCCTCAGGTGCGGGAGTCGTGGGCGTCGCGGTCTGTGCGGCGGCGAGGCCGGGCAGCGCGACGAGGAAGGACAGCTGGATGGCTTTCGCCAGGGAATGACGTCGCAACGCTTTCATCGATCTCTCTCTCCGTAAGAAATGCACAAGAAAAGCAGGGCCCCGCCGCGGTTATTCCTACGGCGTCATGTGTTTGTAAAGGTTTCGTGAACCCTGAACAAGCGCCGGACTTCAGGATCGGTGCGTTGGGCCGATAAGCGGCGAGTCAACGCGTGACCACGAGCGAGGCGGCCACCGCGACCAGGAACAGGGCGAACACCCGCTTGAGTTGCGGCCCGCTGATGCGGTGGGCGAGCCGCGTTCCCCACGGCGCCGCCAGCACCGACGCCGCCGCCACGCCCAGGGCGGCCGGCAGGTAGACGTAGCCGACCGCGTACTCGGCGAGCCCGCCCGGCGGCCGGTGCAGCATGTAGCCCAGCGCACTCCCCAAGCCGATCGCGACGCCGCACGCCGACGAGGTCCCCACCGCCCGCACGGGCGCCACGCCACGGGCGACCAGCAGCGGCACCGTCATGCTTCCGCCGCCGATGCCGACCAGCGCCGAAACCATTCCGATCACGGCACCGGCGACCGTCATCAACGGCCCGCGCGGCACGACATCGGAGGCCACGGCACGCGACTTCGCGAACGTCAGTTGCGCCGCGGCCAGCAGGCAGTACACCGCCACGCCGGCGCGCAGCACGTCGCCCGGGATCTGCACGGCGATGCCGCTGCCCAGTGCGCCGCCGAGCAACAACCCCGGCACCATCCACGCCGCCGTCGGCCACAGCACCGCACCGCGCCGCGCGTGCGCACGGGCCGACGCCGCAGCGGTCAGCACGATGCTCGCCAGCGAACTCGCGAGCGCCGCCTGCATCGCGAACTGTTCGGGGATGCCGAGTTGCGGCAACAGCCATGCCAGCGAAGCGACCAATACCAGCCCGCCACCGACGCCGAGCAATCCCGCAAGCACGCCGGCGACGACGCCCAGCGCAAGGAACAGCAGCCACTCCAGCGGCATCGCGTACTCCGTATGCAAAGCGCGCAGCGTGCCGAAGCGGGCGACGCATCGCCAGTTGTGTGTCGTGAAGCCGGTGCGTACGGACGATTCAGACAGCGTCGCTATAGTCGGGCCCATGCGCCGTCTCCGTCCCCTGCCGCTGTCGTCGCTTCTCGTCCTCGCATTCGCCGCCGCGCTGCCCGCGTGTGCGCAGATGCCGCCGCCCGATGCGAAGGCGGCCGGGCCGGCGACGCCGATCGCACCCACCGCAGCGGTTGCCTCCGCGGCGCGTCCCGATCCGCAGCTCGCGCGCGTGCGCGAGGCGCTCGCGGCGGCGGAGGCCGGCACCTTCGACGCAGCGGCGTACGCCGATCTCGCACGGCATCCGCTGTACGGCTGGATCGAATACGCGGCGTTGCGACGTGACCTTGCATCGCTCGACCGCGCACGCGCCGACAGCTTCCTGCAGCGCTACGGCGGGCAAGCGGTCGGTGAGGCATTCCGCGCGCAGTGGATTGCCGAAGCCACGCGGCGTCAGGACTGGGCCGCGGTCGATGCGGCGTGGAAGCCCACGCTCAAGGACGTGGGCCTGCGTTGCAGCGGCCTGCAGGCGAAGGCCGCACTCGGTCGCACCGACGCGCAGTGGACGCAACAGGCGCAGACCATCTGGCGCGAAGCATCGGAGTCGTTGCCATCGCAATGCGACCCGGTGTTCGCCGCCCTCGATGCACGCGGCGGCCTCACGCCCGCCCTGCGCTGGGAGCGCCTCGAAAAGGCCGCGGAAGCCTGGCAACCCGCGGTGATGCGCACGGCCGCGCGCGGGTTGCCGGCCGACGAAGCCGCACTCGGCAACGACTACGCGTCGTTCGTCGAAGCTCTCAACGATCGTGCGCTGAGCTGGCCCAAGACCGACCGCAGCCGCCGCATCGCCTCGTATGGACTTGCCCGCTACGCGAAGTCGGTGCCGCGCGATGCACAGGCGCAGCTCGACAAGTTCGGCCCGGCATTGGGCTTTACCGACGTCGAGCGGGGTCGCGTGCTGTACCAGGCCGCGCTGTGGACGGCCTCGTCGTACGAACCCGAATCCGCGCAGCGCCTCGCTGCGGTGCCGGCCTCCGCATACGACGACCGTCTACGCGAATGGCGTGCGCGCGAGGCGATGGCGCGTTCGGACTGGGCCGGCGCGCTCGCCGCGATCCGCACGATGCCATCGCCACAGCGCGACGACTCGCGCTGGCAGTACTTCGAAGCCCGACTGTCCGAACTGCAGGGCGATCGCGACGGCGCACAACGACTGTATCGCGCCGCCGCGTCGAAGCCGGAATTCCACGGCTTCCTCGCCGCCGACCGTCTCGGCCAGGCCTATACGTTGTGCCCGTGGATTCCCGGCGACTCACCGAGCGTGCGCGCGTCCGTCGCCGCCGATCCCGCGCTGCAGCGATCGCTCGCGCTGTGGGACATCGACCGCGCGGGCTGGGCGACGGCGGAATGGAATGACGCGCTCACGCGCTTCGACGCCACGCGTCGCATCACCGCGATCGAACTCGCGCAGCAGCACGGCTGGTTCGATCGCGCGGTGTTCTCGCTGGGCAAGGAGAATCCGGAAGAGCTGCGCCTCTACACGTTGCGCTTTCCGATTCACCACGAAGCGACGATCCGTCGCGAAGCGCAGAAGAACGGCCTCGACGCGGCGTGGGTGGCGGCGGAGATCCGCGCCGAAAGCGTGTTCAATCCGAAGGCGCGCTCCGGCGCGAACGCGATCGGCCTGATGCAGCTGATTCCGTCGACGGGCGCCGCGACCGCCGCGCGCATCGGCGTGCCGTGGACGGGCGAGTCCAGCCTCTACGATCCGGACACCAGCATCATTCTCGGTACCGCCTACCTGCGCCAGCTGCTCGACGGTTACGGCGAGGGTCGTCCGTACTACACGCTCGCCGGCTACAACGCGGGCCCCGCACCGCTCGCCCGCTGGAAGTCGCAGCGGCCCGGCATGGATCCGGATTTCTGGATCGAGACGATCACCTACAAGGAAACGCGCGACTACGTCGCCCGCGTGCTCGCCTTCAGCGTGCTCTACGACTGGCGCATGACCGGCGGGGCGCTGCGCGTGAGTGATCGCCTGCGCGGCAACTTCGGCGGACAGCGCACGTCGTTCTCCTGCCCGCTCGCGACCACGCCGGCGACGCCGCAGCCGATGCCGCCGAAATCGCGTCGCAGCTGAGGCATCCTTGTCGCCTTCGGACACGGAGCGACTGCCATGGGACTGCTCGACACGTTGATGGGCCACGCCGGCGAGAAGGACATCGCCGACCTGCACGACGAATTCGGTCCGCTGCTCGCCCCCGGTGAGGCGCTGCAGCGCGCCTTCGGTTTCGTGCGCGACCTGATCGTGTTCACCGATCGCCGCATGATCATCGTCGACAAGCAGGGCGTCACCGGCAAGAAGACGAGCTACCTCAGCATTCCGTATCGCGCGATCGTGATGTATTCGGTCGAGACCGCCGGCCACTTCGATCTCGACAGTGACCTGCGCATCTGGGTGTCGAGCCAGGCCGAACCGATCACGCGCGCGCTCGGCCGCGGCCCGGGCGCACGCGACATCATCGCCATCCTCGCGCAGGCCACGCGCTGAGCATGAAGGTCTACCTCGTCGGCGGCGCCGTGCGCGATCCGCTGCTGGGCGCCGAGCCCGGCGATCGCGACTTCGTCGTCGTCGGCGCCACGCCACAGCAGATGCTCGACGCCGGCTACAGGCCGGTGGGCCGCGATTTCCCGGTGTTCCTGCATCCGCAGTCCGGCGAGGAGTACGCACTCGCGCGCACCGAACGCAAGAGCGGCCGCGGTTACCGCGGCTTCGTGGTCGACGCCGATCCGTCGGTGACACTGGAGCAGGATCTCGAGCGTCGCGATTTCACGATCAACGCGATCGCACGCGAAGTGCGCGAGGACGGTTCGCTCGGTGACATCGTCGATCCGTTGCGCGGTGTCGATGATCTGAACGCGCGCGTGCTGCGCCACGTGGGCCCCGCGTTCGTCGAGGACCCGCTGCGCGTGTTGCGTGCGGCACGTTTCATGGCGCGCCTCGCGCCGCTCGGCTTCACCGTCGCGCCCGAAACGATGGCGTTAATGCGGCAGATGGCGGAGTCCGGCGAACTCGCCGACCTCACCCCCGAACGCGTCTGGCAGGAACTGCGTCGCTCGGTCGCCAGCGCCAGACCGTCCGCATTCCTGCGCACGCTGCACGATGCCAACGCGCTCGCGGCGATCCTGCCGGAAGTCGAAGCGCTCTACGGCGTACCGCAGCGCGCCGAGTACCACCCCGAAGTCGACGCCGGCGTGCACGTCGAAATGGTCTGCGACATGGCCGCGACACTCGCGCCGGGCGACGACGTCATCGGCTTCGCTGCGCTGACGCACGACCTCGGCAAGGCACTGACGCCCGACGACGTGCTGCCCAAGCACATCGGCCACGAACATGCCGGCCTCGCCCCGCTGCGCGCGCTCTGCGATCGACTCAAGGTCCCGACCGCGCACCGTCAGCTGGCCACGATGGTCTGCCGCGAACACCTCAACGTGCACCGCTTCGACGACCTGCGCGCGACGACGGTGCACGACCTGCTGCAGCGCTGCGACGGTTTTCGTCAGCCTGCGCGCATCGAACAGCTTGCGCTCGCGTGCGAAGCGGATAAGCGCGGACGCCTCGGCCTCGAGAGCGAGCCTTATCCGCCGCGCGAAGGTCTGATGCGGGCCCTAGAGGCCGCGCGTGCGGTGCGCGCGGATGCAGTCGCACGCGACGGGCTGGAGGGCCCCGCACTCGGCGAAGCCCTACGCCGCGCGCGCATCGATGTGATTGCCGAGGCGACCGGCAAGAAGCGTTGAATCCGCGCAGATAGAAGAAAACGGGCGGCCGAAGCCGCCCGTTCCATGCCGCATCACGGCGCTCAGAACCGCCAATCAAGCCGCGCGTAACAGCTCCCACCATTCATGCCGAACGGCAACGTCTCCCACCCATACGTGAAACCCAACTGCGGGAACGGGAAGCCCCCATTGCGATCCCATTTGTCCGGATAGGTATCGAAGATGTTGTCGGCACCGACCGTCAGGCTGAGCCCCGGATTGAAGCGATACCGCACGCTGGCGTCGAACAGCCACTTCCCGCCCCACTTCTGCTTGATACCGGGTGTGAAGCCTTCACCGGCGACCGAGCCGAAGTAGTTCGCTCGCGACATCCACTCCCACTTGCCCTGGTCGTACAGCGCCTGCAGCACATGGTGCGCGCGCGGCTGGCCTTCCTCGATCAGCGTGACCTGCGTGTCGTCGAACAGCTGCGTCGGCGACAGGATCGGCGACTGCGAACGGCGATCGGTCACCTCCGTGCGGTTGAAGTGCACCAATGCCGACAGGTTGAGCTTGGCGCCGCTCGCGAACAGCGTGTCGTGGTTGGCGACGAAGTCGACGCCCTCGGTCTTGGTATCGATTGCGTTGGTGAAGAACAGCACCTGGCCGACGCCGATCGGATCCAGGATGGCGTGGATCGGGCAGTTGCTGTTGGTCGCATTGCAGGGCTGGCCGTCGGTGCCGACCGATTCCGGCTGGATGTTCGACGAGAAGATGATGCGATCGTCGATGTCGATGCGGAACACGTCCATCGTCAGCGAGAAGCGATCAGTCGGCTTCCACACGAAGCCGAGGCTGCCGCTCTTCGACGTCTCCTCCTTCAGCGGTTCGATGCCGAACGCGCGAGTCACGTCGCTGTTCTGCCGCGCGGTGAGTGTGTCGGTGAGCACGCCGGCGGAATTGAGGTTGGTGGAGCGCTGGCTGTAGAAGAGCTGCTGCACGCCGGGCGCGCGGAAGCCGGTTTCCAGCGTGCCGCGCAATGCGAACTGCGGCGACGCATCCCAGCGCATCGACAGCTTGCCGGTGGTGGTCTTGCCGAAGTCGCTGTAGTCCTCGTAGCGCACGGCGCCGGCAAGCAGGAAGTGCTCGGCGACATTCGTTTCCGCGTCGAAGTAGATCGCCTGGCTGTGGCGCCCGTCGTCGACCGCTTCGTTCGGCGAGAAGCCGGGGAAGCCCTGCATGCCGGGCTGCGCGATGTCGCCGGTCTGGCCGCGGATGACGATCGAGCGGTTGTTGGTGCGGCCATAGGTGTACGACACAGGATCGCCGGGCGTGATGCGGTAGTCGTCGCTGCGCCATTCGTAGCCGGTGGCCAGATACAGCGGACGCCCGCCGATGCCATCGACGCTGCCGGTGAAGTCGAGGTTGAACGTGGTCTGGTCGGCTTGCAGCGTGCCGGTATCGGCTTCGCGCGGCGAGTCGGCATAGATGCCGGTGCCGAGCGGCTCGTAGTACCAGCTCACGTTGACCGAGTTGGATTCGTGGAAACCGAACTTGCTGCGGCCGCGGTTGACCGAGATGTCCCAATCCCACGTACCCGCAAGCGGCGCGCGATAGCCGACCGCGAGCGAGGTGTCGTCGACGGTGGTGCGGATGTTGGGCAGGAAACCGTCCGGGTAATAGGCCGGCACGGTGCGGTTGTCGCCCGCGGTGCGGAAGAAGCCGAATGAGCTGCCCTTGCGATGCGAGAGCCCGCCGAACCAGTACAGCTCGCCGGCGCCGATCGGCAGGCCGCCGTTGAGCCAGAAGTACGCATCCTTGGCTTCCGCATCGCCGAGATGCTGGGTGACACGCGGCGGATTCACGCGCAATTCGTCGGGGCCCGCGCGATTGGTTTCGCCGCGATCGCGGTATTCGCCCGTGAGGTTGAGGTAGCCGTCCGCACCGAGCTTCACGCCGGTGTTCGCCGACAGCGAGAACAGCTCGCCATCGCCCTTGTAGGTCTGGCCCGCTTGCACCGATACGTCGGTGTGGTCGGTCTGCTTGCGCAGGATGATGTTGATCACGCCCGCGATCGCATCGGAGCCGTACTGCGCCGCTGCACCGTCGCGCAGCACTTCGATGTGATCGACCGCGCCGAGCGGAATCGCATTGATGTCGGTACCGGCCGAACCGCGGCCGATCGTCTGCTGCACGTTGACCAGTGCCTGCTGATGACGGCGCTTGCCGTTGACGAGCACCAGCACCTGGTCGGGACCGAGTGCGCGCAATGTCGCGGGACGCAGGATGTCGGTGCCGTCCGACACCGTGGTGCGCGAGAAATTGAAGCTCGGCTCGAGCATCTGCAGGATCTGGCCGATTTCCTGCGCGCCGGTGGCTTCGAGTTCCTCGCGGCGGATGACGTCGACCGGTGCGGCGGTGTCGGCGGCGGTGCGGCCGCGCACGCGCGAGCCGGTCACCTGCACCGTGTCGAGTTGCTTGGCGGACGTGTCGGTGGTCGACGCGGCGTCCTGTGCGAACGCGGGCAGCGCGGCGACGGCCAGCACGGCGACGATCGCCTGTGCGAGGCGATGACGTTGAGCGGTCATACGAGTTCCTTTCGATGGCTGAGGACGGACTTCCCCTGTCAAGTCCGCGCCCACCTTCCCTCATCGCGTCCGGGGCGGCAACCCCGGAAAACCCTCAACGCCCGTAGGTGGGGCGATGGGCCTTGACCGCCATCACGACACCGAGGCCGGCGAGCAGCGACACCGCCGAGGTGCCGCCATAGCTCAGCAGCGGCATCGGCACGCCGACCACGGGCAAGAGGCCGGCGATCATGCCGCCATTGACGATCACGTAGACGCAGAACGCCATCGCGAGCGCGCCCGCGATGAGGCGCGAATAGCCGTCGCGCGCTTCGACTGCGATCCACAGACAGCGGCCGATCACGAAGAGGTACAGCGCGATCACGGTGATCACGCCGATCCAACCGAACTCCTCACTGAGCACCGCGAACACGAAGTCCGTGGTGTGTTCGGGCAGGTAGTTCAGATGCGACTGCGAACCGTGCATCCAGCCCTTGCCGGTGAGGCCGCCCGCACCGATCGCGATCTTCGACTGGATGATGTTCCAGCCGGCGCCCAGCGGATCGGATTCCGGATTGAGGAAGGTGAGGATGCGGTCCTTCTGGTAGGGCCGCAGCAGGAAGAACCACGCCACGGGCGCGACGCTGGCGACGCCGGCTCCTGCAGCAACGAACCACCACCACGACAGACCCGCGAGATACAGCACGAACGCGCCGCTCAATGCGACGAGCATCGCTGTGCCGAAGTCGGGCTGCTTGAGGATGAGCAGGGTGGGCACCGCGATGATCGTCCCGGCGACGATCGTTACCTTCAGATTCGGCGGCAGCGGACGCCGGTTGAGGTACCACGCGACCATCATGGGCAGGCTGAGCTTCAGCACTTCCGACGGCTGGAAGTAGAAGACGCCGAGGTTGATCCACAGGTTGCCGTGCTTGCCGCTGCCGACGAGGAGCACGATGAACAGCGGCACGATCGACGCGGCGTAGAGATACGGCGTCCAGTTGCGCAGCTGGTTCACCGGGATGCGCGAGATCGCCCACATCGCGCCGAGGCCGAGGCCGTAGTGCGCGCCGCGCGCCATCACCATGCGCATCGAGCCGTCGCCGGCGCTGTAGATCACCGCCATGCCGATGACCATCAGGCCGAGCAGCGCGCCGAGCAGCGGCAGGTCGAGCGTGCGCGTGAAGCGCTGCCCCATGTCGTACAGCCAGCGCAGCAGGATCATTGCGCGCCGCCCTGCAGCGTCTTCAGCACCGCGAGCGCCTTGCGCGCGGCGGCTTCACCGCGAGCATCGGCCACAGGCTTGCCGGTCGGCAGCGGCTCGGGCGATGCCGGCGCGGGTTCTTCGTCGTCGGGTTCGGGCACGGGCGCTGGCGTCGTCTTCGACGGTGCGCTGGCGGGCTTCGCCGGCGCAGGGATTTCCGATTCCGGCACATAGTCGAGCGCCGCGCCGCCCTGCGGCGAGCGCTTCACGTCGGGATCCGGCGTCGGCATCGTGCCGGTGAGCCACGCGTCGAACACCTTGCGCGCGATCGGCGCCGCAGACGACGCACCGAAGCCGCCGTGCTCCACCGACACCGCGATCGCGATGCGCGGGTTGTCGGCGGGCGCGTAGGCGATGAACAGCGCCTGGTGGCGCAGGTTGTACGGCAGCGCATGCGGATCGACGTTGCGACCGCCCTGGCGACCGACCTTCTGCGCGGTACCGGTCTTGCCCGCCATGAGGTAGGTCGCACCGCGCGCGATGTTGGTCGCCGTGCCGCCGCCGTGCACGGTCGCGATCATGCCTTCCTGCACTGCGCGCATGTGCGCCTCACTGTCGGTGATGCGCGCGCCCGGCGGATGCGGCGTCGGCACCCACGGGCCGTTGTAGCCCTCGCGCTTCGACATCACCAGGTGCAGCGGATTCAGCGCGCCGCCGTTGGCAATTGCGGCCGTGCCGCGCGCGAGCTGCAGCACCGTCGCCACCCAGTAGCCCTGGCCGATGCCGGCGATCACCGTTTCACCGGCAAACCACGGGTCCTTGCTGCGCTTGGCCTTCCATTCCGGCGACGGCACGATGCCGATGTTCTCGCCCGACAGGTCGATGCCCGACTTCTGGCCGAAGCCGAACTTGCGCATGTAGGCATCGAACTTGGTGATGCCCATGTCGAACGCGAGCTTGTAGTAGTAGAAATTGACCGACTGCGCGATCGACTTCTTCAGATCGGTCCAACCCGCGGCGCCGTGGGCGTCGCGATAGCCACGCCTCTGGCCGGGAATATGGAATTCGCCGGTGGAGAACACCGCCGACTCCGGTGTGCGCAATCCGCTGTCGAGCCCCGCGAGACCGAACAGCGGCTTGATCGTCGAACCCGGCGGGCCGCCACCGAGCACCGGGCGATTGAACAGCGGGCGCGACGGATTGGTCGTCAGCGCCTTGTAGTTCTTGTGCGAGATGCCGTTGACGAACAGGTTCGCGTCGTAGGACGGCAGCGACACCATCGCGAGCACGTCACCGGTGCGCGGATCCACCGCCACCGCCGCGCCGTCCATGTCGCCGAACGCGGTGACCATCGCCTGCTGCAGGTCGATATCGATCGACAAGCGAAGGTCAGTGCCGGGCTGCGCGGGCACACGGCCCACGGTGCGCAGCGGACGCCCTTCGACGTTCGTCTCGACCTTCTCGTAGCCGATCTTGCCGCGCAGCTGTTCCTCGTACGACCGCTCGAGCCCGGTCTTGCCGACGTGGGTGAGCGCATCGAAGCCCGGGCCGAGGTTCTTCGCATCGGCTTCGTCGACGCGGCCGACGTAGCCGATGACGTGCGCGGTGAGTTCGCCGTACGGATAGCGGCGGTTGAGATACGAAACCAGTTCGATGCCCGGATACCGCCATCGATCGACCGCAAAGCGCGCGGCCTCCTCCTCGCTCAGGCGCATCTTCAGCGTGATCGGCTTGAAGCCGCGCGAGCCCTTGCGTGCATTGTCGAAACGCTCGATATCCTCGGGCGCCAGCTCGATGATGCGCGCGATGCTGGGCAGCCACTTCGTCATGTCGCCCGCTTCGCTCGGCGTCACGTCGAGGCGCCATGCGGGCACGTTGTCGGCGAGGATGCGGCCCTTGCGGTCGTAGATCAGGCCGCGGCCCGGCACGATCGGCTGCAGCTTGATGCGGTTGGCTTCGGAGCGCGTGACGAAGTCGTCGTGCTGCAGCACCTGCAGGCGGAAGTACCAGCCGCCCAGGCCGAGCAGCGCGACGAAGATGCAGAACATCGCGACGAACGCGCGTCCGCGAAACTGCGCCGCCTCCGCTCCGGCATTCTTCATGCGGCGTGTGCGACGCAGGCCGGCGGACATGCGCGATTTCATCGGCGTCGCCGCCACGCGCCCAGGCGCACCGCATCGAGCACGAGGAACACCGGCGGCCACAGCAGCATGCCGGTGAGCGGCGACAACCAGTACGCGGAGGGCACCGTCGGTTCACCGAGCGCGAGGTGCAGGCCGGCACTGACGATGCGGTCGTTGAGCAGCAACGCACCCAGCGTGAGCGCCTGCTGCGACAGCGGGAAGAACCGCAGGCGCGCGCGGAAGCGCTGAACGATGAAGGCAAGGATGACGAGCCGGATCGCCTGTTCGCCGAGCAGTCCGCCGTAGACCAGATCGCCCACCAGCCCGACGATGAAGGCGAAACCAAGACCGACGCGATCCGGATCCTCGATCAGCCAGTACGCGAGCACCAGCGCGATCCAGAACGGACGCAGCGGCGCGATGGCGACCGGCAGCGGCAACAGGCCGAGCAGCAGCGCGATCGCGAGGCTGACGTAGACGATCCACCGCGGATACGCGCGCATCAGCGGCCCTCCGGCGGTGTCGACGGCGACGGCGGATTCGCTGGCGTCGTGCCGGTCGGGCTCGGTGCGGCCGGCGGCGCCGCAGGTTGGGACGACGCTGCGTTTGGCGTTTTCGACGTGGTCGACGCCGCGGCGCGCTGCGGCGAGGCGGGCGCAGGCGTCTTGTTCGAAGTCGCGGTATTCGCAGGGGTCGCCGTCGGTGCCTGCGTCACCGGCACGCCCTCCTCGCCCGCGATACCGACCGAACCCGGTACGCCCGTCACTGCCTGCGGCGGCAGCGGCGGCGGTGGCAGGCTGATGCGGTTCGTGCGCAGCAGCAGCACTTCGCGACCGCGATCGAGCTGCGCCGCCGGGCGCACGTCGCCTTCGAGGAAGGCGCGGCTCTCGTCCGGACGCAGCGCGATGATGCGGCCGACCGGGAAGCCCGGCGGGAAGCGACCGCCGAGACCGGACGTGACGATGGTGTCGCCGACCTTGATGTCGCTGGACAGCGGAATGTTCGCGAGCGAGAGAAGATCGCTCCGGCCCGTGCCGTACGCGACCAGGCGTACGCCGTTGCGCGCCACCGCGACCGGCACCGCGTGGTCGGGGTCGGTGATCAGCAGCACGTCGGAATGGATAGTGCCGACGTGCGTGACCTGGCCGAGCAGCCCGTAGGCGTCGATCACGCTCTGGCCTTCGCGCACGGCGTCGCGCGCACCCGCGTCGAGCACGACGCGCTGGTGCGTGGGATCGAGGTCGACGTCGAGGATGGGCGCGAGCTGCACGTCGAGGCCGCCGCGCTGCGCTGCGTCGAGCAGCGCACGCAGGCGCGCGTTGTCGGCGATGACGGTGGAGAGGCGCGCGACCCGCGCCTGCGAGATCAGCAACTCACGCCGCAGCTGGTCGTTGCGATGCGCGAGCTGCGCGACGGTGGCGACGTTGTCGACCGTCGTGTCGGTGATGCGGCCGGGAAGACCAGCCACCGCGCGCACCGGCTCGGCGACGATGCCGACCTGCTGGCGCAGCTGGTGCATCCAGCCACCGCGATGATCGGCCACGGCAAGCACGACTCCCGCGGCCAGATAGGCGAGCAGACGCAGCGTTCCGGCGGCATCCCCGAGTCGGGCGGGAGCAGAGGGTGCGGGCACGGGCGGGAGGTGTCGGATCGAAGGTGGAGGTCGCGATCCCTGCGGACGCGACGGGCGCGTCCGCGTTGCGGGGCGCTGGCGTCGATCGCGATCGCCGCGCCCCGTCGCAGCAGTTATTCGGGCGCGAAGAACTCGTTGCCGTGCATGTCGACCAGCTCGAGCGCACGCCCACCGCCGCGCGCCACGCAGGTCAGCGGATCATCCGCCACCTGCACGTGCAGGCCGGTTTCCTCGCTGATCAGGCGATCGATATCGCGCAGCAGCGCGCCGCCACCGGTGAGCACGATGCCGCGTTCGGCGACGTCGGCGCACAGCTCCGGCGGGGTCTGCTCGAGCGCGAGGCGGATCGCCGCGACGATGCCGCCCAGCGGCTCGCGCAGCGCTTCCAGCACTTCGTTGCTGCTGATCGTGATCATCTTCGGCACGCCTTCGGCGAGGTTGCGGCCGGAGACTTCCATCGTGCGCACGTCCTGCTGCGGATACGCGCAACCGATCGTCATCTTGATGCGCTCGGCGGTGGCCTCACCGATCAGCGTGCCGTAGTGGCGGCGCACGTAATTGATGATCGCCTCGTCGAAACGGTCGCCGCCAATGCGGACCGACTGCGCGTAGACCACGCCGTTGAGCGCGATGACCGCGACCTCAGTCGTGCCGCCGCCGATGTCGACCACCATCGAGCCGCGCGCCTCGGTCACCGGCATGCCGGCGCCGATCGCGGCGGCCATCGGTTCCTCGATCAGGTAGACGTCGCGCGCGCCGGCTTCTTCCGCCGACTCCTTGATCGCGCGGCGCTCGACCTGGGTGCTGCCTGCCGGCACGCACACCAGCACGCGCGGGCTGGGACGCAGGAAGCGCGACTTGTGCACCTTGCGGATGAAGTACTTGAGCATCTCTTCCGTGTAGGTGAAATCGGCGATGACGCCGTCCTTCATCGGTCGGATGGTCGTGATGTGGCCCGGCGTGCGGCCGAGCATCTGCTTGGCCTCGGCGCCGACGGCGGCCACGGAGCGGTTCGAGCCGACCATGCGGTCCTGACGGACCGCCACGACCGACGGCTCGTTCAGGACGATGCCCTGACCGCGCACATAGATGAGGGTGTTGGCCGTGCCCAGGTCGATGGACAGGTCGTTGGAGAAAATGCCGCGAAACTTCTTCAACATCGGGGGAATGGCCCGGAAATAGGGAGGCGCGAGGGGCTGCGCCGGAACAGGCGCGCGAGGGTCGCCAGCCTAGCAACGCCACCCCCGGGGGCAAGGAATCACCGGCCGTTCACGGCGCTTTCTGCCGCACCGGGTCACACAGCGGCGGTGGTCACGGTTCAGTGCCGGGCTGAAACCGTCCCGGCTGGCCGTCCCGGGGGCCCAACCGCTACCCTACGCGCCGCGCCGCGCTGGGAGCGGCGACTTCTGCTTGGGGACGTATTCGATGTCAGCCTTGATCTGCGGCTCGCTGGCCTACGACACCATCATGGTGTTCCCGGACCAGTTCAAGAACCACATCCTGCCGGACAAGGTGCACATCCTGAATGTGTCGTTCCTGGTCCCGCGCATGCGCCGCGAGTTCGGCGGCTGCGCCGGCAACATCGCCTACAACCTCAACCTCATCGGCGGTGACGGCATCCCGATGGCGGTGGTCGGCCAGGACTTTGCGCCGTATCGCGCGCATCTGGAAAAGTGTGGCATCCGCCTCGACCACATCCGCGTGATCGAGGACATGTTCACGCCGCAGTGCTTCATCACCACCGATCTCGACAACAACCAGATCACCGCGTTCCATCCGGGCGCGATGAGCCGGTCGCACGACAACCACGTGCGCGACGTCAAGGGCGTCACGCTCGGCATCGTCGCGCCGGACGGCTACGAAGGCATGTTGCAGAACGCGAAGGAATTCGCCGAGTGCGGCATTCCCTTCATCTTCGATCCGGGCCAGGCGATGCCGCTGTTCAACGGCGACGAGTTCCGCCACTTCATCGAACAGGCCGACTACGTCGTCGTCAACGACTACGAGTCGAACCTGCTGCAGGAACGCACGGGCTGGGACGAAGCGACGATCGCATCGAAGGTGCGTGCGTACATCACGACGCGCGGTCCGCGCGGTTCGCAGATCCACACGCAGGGCGAGTGCCACGAGATTCCGCCGGCGCGCGAGCGTGCGGTGGTCGACCCGACGGGTTGCGGTGATGCGTACCGCGCGGGACTGATCTTCGGCCTGATGAACAACATGGACCTGCCCACCTGCGGCCGCATGGCGTCGCTGATGGGCGCGCTCAAGGTCGGTCATCCGGGCACGCAGAACCAGAAGTTCACCTACGACGAATTCGCCGCCGAGTTCCGTGACCAGTTCGGTTACGCGCTGTGACCGGTTGGAGCACACGCGTGAAAAGCATCGCTGCGCTCGCACTCCTCGCCATCGGTGTCGCGCCCGCCGCACATGCGGCCGGACGGTGTCTGACGGTGGTCGACTCGGTGAATTTCTACCACTCCGCAACGTTCCCGTACGACCTGCCGGCGGACCAGGATCCGCTGTTCGCCAGCCTCGACGACACGCCGCAGGCCCGCGATTTCGAAGCCTACGTCCGTCGCACATACGGTGTGTCGGGCAAGATCGAGACGAGCTGCCGCATCGCGCTCGACAACGAGATGGAAATGGAGGGCGACCACACCATGGGCACAGTCACCTTCCATCACGTGCAGACGCGCTACGTGCCGCAAGCGCGCTGACCGTCAGCATCTCGAAATGAAAAGAGCCCGCGATTGCGGGCTCTTTTCATTTCCATGGTCGTGATCGCGAACGACGGATCACCAGCCCGGCATGCTGGACGGATCGAGGCCGCCGACCTCGAACACCGCGGTCTGCGGCGCGGCGCCCTTCAGCGGCACGGTGATCTCGATCGTCTTCGCGCTACGCACGGTGCGCCAGAGCGCGCGCTGGTCCTTGATGAACATCGCGATGGCTTCGTCGGTCTTGGGGCGGCTACCCGCCATCGTGCGCGGCTTGCCGTCGACCTTCATCTTCAGCGTGCAACCGCTGTAGCAGTCGAAGTCGCCGTTCTCCAGCACGAGGTAACTGCTGCGGCCCCACGACGGGTGGTCGCGGAAGATCAGGCGCACATGCGTCTGCGCGGCGCCCGTGTCGATCGCATTCTTCGAATAGACCGACGCATTGAGCTGCTTGCCCTTGCCGACCGGCGTGGTCTGGTACGTCCACAGGCCCTTGAGTCGCGCCGACTCGGCCTGCTCGCCCGCTTTGGACTTCGCATCCGCGCACTGCGTCGCGAAGTGCTTGGCCTCGTCGCTCTGCGGGAAGCGGAACGCGAGGACGTCGCAGGTGGCGCGTGCGAGCGTCCAGTTCTGCGCGGAGAGTTGCGAGTCGAGCTGCCTGCCGAGATCGGCTGACGCCGCAGCGTCCTGTTGTGCTTTCAGCTTGGCCGCGGCGTTCGGATCGGGCGAGGTAGCGCCGCCGCACCCGGCGAGCAGCAGAACGACTACGGGCGGAAAGACGCGCAGGCGATGCATCGGACGGTCTCCTCGACGGGGAGACGGACGATAGCAGCCTGCCGCGCGAACGCGTGTCGTCGCCTCAGCGCTTGGCGCGCAGGCCCGCGAGGAGGCGACGGAACCACGTCGCGCTTGGCATTTCGGCGGTGCCCGGACACTGCACGAGATAGGCGCGTCCGCTCATCGAACTCTTCGACGCGGCGAGGTCGATGAAACCTTCGGTGCTGTGGATCGCATCGCGACGCACGAGGTAGTCGTACTTGTCCTGCAGGTGATCGCGCGCGGCCTTGGCGTCGTACCAGCTGCCGTTGCGATTGAAGCGGCAGCCGGAATGCTCGAGCGCGTCGAACAGTTGCGCGATCTCGTGCTGCGCGGCGGGCGGCGGCGCAGCCCAGGCGGTGGACGCGAGGACGGACAGCAGGGCGACAAGCACGACACGATGCATACGCAGCTCCTCTCCGGCACGTGCCGGCCTTGCGACGTTACGGCGGCCTATCTGAATCGCGGATACGCAAAGGCCGCCGACCTCGCGGTCGACGGCCTTCGTGTCGGGCGCGACGGGGCGTCAGTCCTTCGTCTTGCCCGCCTTCGCGTCCGCGATCACCTGTTCGACCGAACCCGACGTGATCGGGTGGTAGCCCGCCTTGGCCTTGGCGTAGATCTGCTCGGCCAGCTGCAGGCCCTGCGGCGTTTTCACCAGCTCGCCGTAGGTCGGCATGATCAGCTTGCGACGGCCGACGCGGCCGAGGAACTCGGCGATCGCCTCATTCGCCTGCGTATAGCCGCTGCGCACGGCGAGCGGATACCAGCGCTGCGCGATCTCGCCGTTCGGCGTGCCGGTGAAGTGGAACACGCTGTCGAGCGCGGCTAGCTGTTCCGGCTTCATCGTCTGCGGCAGGCCTTCGATGAAGTGCACGTACTCGTACGTCGTCCACTTCGAGACGGTGGCGGCATCGGGGAGCTTGCCGGTGTCGAGGTAGGCCTTGCGCACGGCGTCGACCGCATCGAAGCGCGGGCTGGTCACTTGCGGCGCGGTCGCCGGAATGCCCGACTCGTTGAGCCACGCATCGAACTCGGCCTGCGTGACCTTGCCCGGATACTTGTCCAGCAGATTGGCCTTCGCGTACTCGGCGAACTGTTCGGTAGTGATCGACTGGAACGCGAAGTGGTCGAAGTAGCCGCGCAGGAATGCGTCGAACGTCGCACGACCGAAGCGCGTTTCCAGGAACTCGGCGAACCACGCACCCTTGGTGTAGACGGTGCCGGTGAGGTTGTCGTCCGGATCCTTCAGCACGCCGGCCTTGACGGCGAGCGGCTGACGGTCGAGGTTCTCGTTGGTGAACTCTTCCTTCAGCTCGTTGCGCGCGACGATCTTCTCCATGTCGGCGCGCTCCTTGCCGTAGAGCTCCTCGACGATGCGCATCTCGACGTAGGTGGTGAACCCTTCGTTGAGCCACGCATCACGCGAACGCGCGAAGGTGACGAGATTGCCCGACCAGCTATGCGCGAGCTCGTGCGCGATCAGCGAGACCAGCGACTTGTCGCCGGTGATCGCGGTCGGCGTGGCGAAGGTCAGGCGCGGGTTTTCCATGCCGCCGTACGGGAACGACGGCGGCAGCACCAGGATGTCGTAGCGGCCCCAGCGGTACGGGCCGTACAGCTTCTCGGCCGTCTCCATCATCTTCTCGGTGTCCGAGAACTCGTTGGCGGCCTTCGGCGCCATCGTCGGTTCCGCCCAGACGCCCGAGCGCGGCCCGGTCGGCTTGAACACGAGGTCGCCCGCGGCGATCGCGAGCAGGTACGACGGAATCGCCTGCGGCATCTCGAACGAGTAGTCGCCATCGCGCACCGCCTTCGGATCGTTGTTGGCGCTCATCAGCACCATCACGTCCTTCGGCGAGGTCACGTGCGCGGTGTAGGTGAAGCGCACCATCGTCGTGTCCTGCAGCGGCACCCACGAACGCGCGTGGATCTGCTGGGACTGGCTGAACATGAAGGGCGTCTTCTTTCCCTCGGTCATCTCCGGCGTGAGCCACTGCAGGCCCGACGCGTTCGGCGACGTGTGATACGTGATGCGGATGCGCTTGTTGCGCTCCGGCACCGCGATGGTGAGCGCGCTGCCGAGGATTTTGTCGGCCGGCGCCTGTACGAAGGTCAGGTCGCGCCAATTGCCGTCGGCACGCTCGCCGACCACCTTCTCGACGGTGATGTCGCGGGTGTCGAGCACCAGCTTGCCCCACTTGGGATCGAGCCAGTCCAGCGTGTAGGTCGCGCTGCCCGACAGCTCCTTCTTGTCGAAGTCGACATGCAGCTCGAGCGCGAGGTCCTTGGTCTTGACCTTGTCGGGCTCGGCGTAGGAATGCTCGTCGAGGCCCGTGACGGCGGCCGGCGCGGGCGGTGGCGTGTTCGCGGCCGACTTGGCCGGGACGTTCGCGGTGTCGCGATTGCAGCCCGCGGCCAGCAGCGCGCCGGTGAGCGCGAGGCCGAGCGTGGCAAGAGTGAGATAGGAGATCGGTCGCATGGTTGGGGCCCGGTCGGTGGTCGCGGCGAGTGTACTGCGCAGCCCGTCGCAGGTTGGCCCGACTTCCGGCACGGGCCGGGTGCTGACGCGTTCACGCATCCTCGCCGGCCTCCCGCTTCCCACCTGCGACGTCGCACGTGCCATCGGTCATGGCGGCGCGGCCTAAACCCGCGCCCGCCGCGCCGCATCTGCTGCACGACGTCCAATCCGACACGCCCGATGACCCGACACCGCCTCGCCCTTGCCCTCGCCGCGACCCTGCTCGCCTCGCCCGTGTACGCGCAGGAGGCCACGCGCATTCCGCACATCGAGGGCGAGATCGTCATCGACGGCAAGCTCGACGACGCCGCGTGGTCGCAGGCCGTTCCGATCGACCTCGCCTACGAGATCTCGCCGGCCGACAACACGCCCGCACCGGTGCGCACCACCATGCGCATGGCGACGACGCGCGACGCCGTCTACCTCGCCTTCCACGCCGAGGACAACCCGAAGGAAATCCGCGCGCACCTCACCGATCGCGACGCGGCCTACAAGGACGACTTCGTCGGCATCATGCTCGACACGTTCGACGATCACCGTCGCAACTACGAGTTCTTCGTCAATCCGCTCGGCATCCAGATGGACCTGATCCGCGAGGAAGCGACAAGCAACGAGGACGACTCGTGGGACGGCCTGTGGACCAGCGCCGGCCGCATTACCGATACCGGTTACGACGTCGAGATCCGCATTCCGTTCTCGACGCTGCGCTTCAGTGGCGCGCCGGGTCCGCGCCGCTGGGGCGTGATCGCCTTCCGCAACTACCCGCGTAACATCCGCCACCAGCTGTCCAACGTGAAGGTGCCGCGCGGCGGCAACTGCCTGCTCTGCCACACCGCGAAGATCGAGGGCATGGAGGATGCGCAGCAGGGCCGCAACCTCGAGATCGTGCCGACGCTCACGATCACCGACGCGCAGTCGCGCGACTCGCGCAACGGCACCTGGCATGGCGACGGCGTGCAGGTGGAGCCGGGCGTGGACGTGTCGTGGGCGCCTTCGCCCAACCTGACGCTCAACGCGACGATCAATCCCGATTTCTCGCAGGTCGAATCCGACCAGGCGCAGCTCGACCTCACCAGCAACTTCGCGCTGTACCAGCCCGAAAAGCGCCCCTTCTTCATGGAGGGCGCGGACTACTTCAACACGCCGTTCCAGGTGCTCTACACGCGCCAGATCGCCGATCCGGATTTCGGCGTGCGCACCACCGGCCGCACCGGCAGTGGCGCGTACGGCGCGTTCCTCGCAAAGGATTCGGTGACGCAGCTGCTCAAGCCGGGCGTGCTCGGCTCGAGCTTCGATATCTTCGAGCAGTCGAACAACGTGTTCGTCGGCCGCTACCGCCACGACCTCAACGCCAGCACCAGCCTTGGCGTCATCGCCACCGCGCGTCATGGCGACGGCTACAGCAACGACGTCGCCGGTGTCGACGGACGCTGGCAGAAGGGTAACCACACGGTGACCGCGCAGTTCCTGCGCAGCGAGTCGGACTACCCGTTGTCGTTCGACGTCGACGACACCCGGCCGAAGGGCAACGCGTGGCGCGGCGAGTATGCGTACGACAGCCGCAACTGGTTCATGAACACCTGGCACGAGCAGATCGACCCGGGCTTCCGTGCGGATCTCGGCTTCATCGGGCAGGTCGGCTACGACAAGTCGCTGCTCGGCGGCGGCTACAACTGGTTCTTCGACGACGGCTCGAAGCTCACCAAGGTGCAGTTGTATTCCGACTTCGACATCACCCACCGCTTCGACGGCCAGCTGCTCGAGCGTGAACTCGAAGCACAGCTGCAGGCCAACGGCCCGTGGCAGAGCAACTTCGGCATCCACGGCCTGACGCGCGCGCGGTTCTGGAACGGCCAGCTGTTCGACGAGTCCTACGTCAACCTGTTCGGCAACATGACGCCGCGCTCGGGTGTGCAGGTCGGCGCGAATTTCCGCGTCGGTCCGCAGATCGACCTCGCGGCATCCAAGCGCGGCCAGGGCCGCTACATCGATGTCTTCGGCAACTTCTCGTTCGGTCGCGGGCTCAGCATCAATGCCGACGTGTTCCAGCAGAGCCTGCGTCGCGACGGCGGCACGGCGTTCGAAGCCACGGTGTTCGACCTACGCTTCGGCTGGCAGTTCGATCCGCGCCAACGCCTGCGCATCGCCGTGCAGGGCAGCAACGTCGACAAGGATCCCGCGCTGTACGTCAATCCGGTCAACCGCCACGCCCGCGACGTCGGCGCGCAGCTGATCTACTCGTACAAGGTCAATCCGCGCACGGCGCTGTTCGCGGGCGGCACCGTCGGCGGTTTCCTCGACGACGACAACCCGAGCATGTTCGCCAGCCAGCGCGGCGTGTTCGTCAAGATGAGCTACGGCTGGCAGCCGTAAGTTTCGACAGGTCGCATAACGAAAGAGCCGCCCTTCGAGGCGGCTCTTTTTTTTGGCGCCGACCGGCTTATCGCAGCGATGCCACCGTCAGGCCTTGTAGCCCGTATGGATGGCGACGATGCCGGCCGACATGTTGCGGTACTGCGTGCGCACGAAACCGGCGGCATCCATCATCGACTGCAGCTCGCGCTGCGGCGGGTGCTTGCGAATGCTCTCGGCGAGATAGCGGTAGCTGCCTTCGTCCCCCGCGATCATGGCGCCGAGCTTGGGCAGCACGTTGAACGAGTGGAAGTCGTAGATCGGGCGGAACCAGTCGGCCGTGACCTGCGAGAACTCCAGCACGCGCGCCTGCCCGCCCGGGCGCAGCACGCGATGCATCTCGCGCAGGCCGGCGTCCTTGTCCGTGACGTTGCGCAGGCCGAAGGCGATCGTCACGAGGTCAAAGCTGTTGTCCGGGAACGGCAGCGCCTGCGCGTTGCACTGCACCCAGTCGAGGCCGCGCACGAGGCCACGATCCGTCAGGCGATCACGGCCGACGCGCAGCATGTCGCCATTGATGTCGCCGACCACCACCTCGCCCGCATCGCCCACGCGATCCTTGAGCAGCACCGCGATGTCGCCGGTGCCGCCAGCAAGATCCAGCACGCGGTCGCCGCGCTTCACCTGCGCGGTCGCCACGAAGTAGCGCTTCCACAGCCGGTGGATGCCGAGCGACATGAGGTCGTTCATGACGTCGTACTTCGACGCCACCGACGAGAACACGTCGCGGACGAGCTTCTGCTTCTCGCCGACGGGCACGTCGCGATAGCCGAAATGGGTGGTGCCGGGACGCGGGTCTTCGCTCATGCGGGGATTATCGCATCCGGCCGGTCGCGCCCGGTGGTGCGCTGACACGGCCGCTACGCCGCGCCGGCCATGCTCGCGGCGGGAGGTTCGTTCATGTCCACCGTACGCCGCCTCGAAGGCGCTGAAGAACTGTCGCTGGTCAAAGCCGCCGATCATCTGATCGAGGAATGCCGCATGGTCCTGCCGGGCGTGCAGGCGCTGTTCGGCTTCCAGCTCATCGCCGTGTTCAGCGAGCGCTTCGACACCGCGCTCACCGCCGCCGAGAAACAACTGCACCTTGCGTCCATCGTGCTCGTCGCGCTGTCGATCGCGCTGATCATGACGCCCGCCGCCTACCACCGCCTCACTGCGCCGGACCGCGTCACCGCACACTTCCTGCGCCTGTCCACGCGTCTGCTGATGGCAGGCATGCCGCTGCTGATGGCTGCGCTGGTGATCGACGCCTACCTGGTCGGCCGCCTCATCGACGGGCACAGCGTCGGGCTGGCCGTCGCGTCGGTGGTGTTCGCGGTGTTCTCCACGCTGTGGTTCGTGCTGCCGATGGTCAGCCGGTTGCGAAAGCTGGATCCGCTGGCGCCCCCCTGACGCTACGCTGGCGCCGGCGCATCCACGCCACCGGCCAGGCCCCGCGATGCATCCGACGCCGCACCTCGAGACGTGCCATGCGCCCGGCACCGGGCTGCCGGTGCATCGCCACGCGGGCGCATACGCGGCGCTGGTGCGCCAGGGCGATCACGTCGAGATCGGACTCGACGGGCCGCGACGCTGCGAGCCGGGCCTGATCGTCGTGCATCCCGCGCTGCAGGCGCACGGCAACCGCTTCGGTCGACACGGTGCGCGCGT
Source organism: Lysobacter sp. TY2-98 (assembly GCF_003367355.1). Taxonomy (NCBI): domain Bacteria; kingdom Pseudomonadati; phylum Pseudomonadota; class Gammaproteobacteria; order Lysobacterales; family Lysobacteraceae; genus Lysobacter; species Lysobacter sp. TY2-98. The sequence goes on along the minus strand of NZ_CP031413.1, from coordinate 3,128,720 downwards.
GCTCAATGCGCCGATGCCGCGCGACGCGGTGACCAGCGTATTCCGCACGCCCTCGCTCGCCGAGGCCTGCGCGGTGTTCGAGCGCGCGCCGCAGGAGGTCACCGCGCTGCTCGCGAGCTGCACGCGCGTCGACGATGCCGGCGTCGCGCTGCCCGACTGGCAGGCGGAATTCGTCGAACGCCTGCGCGACGACGCACTGGCGATCGGCGAGATCACGACGGCGCTCGACATCACCCCAGCGCACGCGAGTCGTGCAATCGCCGCCAGCTACGGACTGTCCCCGCAGCGCCTGCGTCGCGAGATCCGCTGGCAGCGCGCGCTCACGCTATTGCGGAGTGACCGGCCGCTGTCCGATGTCGCGGTGGACGCGGGTTTCGCCGACCAGCCGCATTTCACCCGCGTCTGCCGTCAGGAAACCGGGCTCGCGCCTGCCGCGTTGCGACGCCACCTCAACTGCGTTCAAGACGCGCTGGATCCGGCGTGATGGGATGGGGCCTCGTCCGCCACACCGCGCACCCATGGCCCGTCCCGCCTGCCTGTTGACCGCACTGCTCGCCCTCGCCGCGCCATTGCATGCCGGCGGGCCATCGACTCCGCAGGCGGCGATCGACGCCTCCAGCGCCGCCATGTTCGAAGGCGACGGCCCGCGCGCGCTCGCTGCGCTCGCCGCCGTGCCGGACGCGCAATGGAGCGGCAAGGAACTCGCGTATCGGCAATGCCTGCAAGGGCGCTTCGGCGCGACGCCGCCACCGGCGCCTGCCTCGACGTCGATCGATGACATAGCCGTGCGCCAGGTGCTCGGCAGCTACCAGCGCTACTGGTGGGCGGCGCTGCGCGAGCCAGCGCAGCGCGCGAAAGCGGAGAGCGGCCTGCTCGCCCATCTGCGCAAACAGCTGAAAGTCGACGCCAAGGCGGCGCCGACACTCGACGACATCGAACCGCTCGTCGAGCAGACGCTCGCCGCACACGGCTGGCACGCACAGCTCGGCGTCACGCCGCCGCTGCGCGAACTCATGCTGTGGCACGCGCAGGAGACGCGCCCGTTCGTCGTGCCACTGCCCGACGGCCCGCAACCGGTCGACGTCGACCTGTTGAGCGATTTCGCGAGCTACGGCTGGTCGTCCTTCGCGCGCTGCGATCGCGGTTCGAACGGCGGCTGGACCACCGACACGAAGCTCTTCGCCGTGCTGCCGCTGTACGACGGCGGCGTCGACGGCGAGGACTTCCGCGTCGTGTTCCTCGCGCACGAAGCGCAGCACTTCGCCGACAAGCAGCGCTTCAGGAACCTCGCCAACTGGGAACTCGAATACCGCGCCAAGCTGGTCGAGCTCGCGATGGCCGACACGGTGCGTGAGCGGCGTCTGCACTACTTCCTGACCTCGCAGGGCGACGACACCAACGCGCCGCACAACTACGCGAATCGACGCGTGATCGAGGATCTGCGCACGCGGCTCGGCGCCTCACCCGAGACCGTCCCAGTCGCCGCGCTGCAGGCCGCCGCGCGCGCGCAACTTCAGGCCGACACGCAGCGCCGCCTCGCAGCGACGCCGGCGGCGACGTCGCCGAACGCGACTCAGAGGATGTAGCGCGACAGGTCGGGGTCCTTCACCAGTTCACCGAGATGCGCGTCGACGTACGCGCGGTCGATCGTCACCGCCTGCCCGTCACGATCCGGCGCTTCGAAACTCAACGTGTCGAGCAGGCGTTCCAGCACCGTGTGCAGGCGTCGCGCACCGATGTTTTCCTGGCGTTCGTTGACGAGTGCGGCGAGTTCGGCGAGGCGTTCGACCGCGTCAGCGGTGAACACCAGGCTGACGCCTTCGGTGCGCATGAGCTCGATGTACTGCGTGGTCAGCGAGGCGCGCGGCTCGGTCAGGATCTTTACGAAGTCGTCCTTGCTCAGCGACGAGAGCTCCACGCGGATCGGAAAGCGACCCTGCAGTTCGGGAATGAGGTCGCTCGGTTTCGCCAGATGGAACGCGCCGGAGGCAATGAAGAGAATGTGGTCGGTGTTGATCGAGCCGTACTTCGTGGACACGGTCGAACCTTCGACCAGGGGCAGCAGGTCGCGCTGCACGCCCTCGCGCGAAACGTCGCCACCGGTGATGCCGGACTCGCCGCGCTTGGCGATCTTGTCGATCTCGTCGATGAAGACGATGCCATGCTGCTCGCAGGCCTCGATCGCCGCCTCGCGCACATCGTCCTCGTTGACCAGCTTGCCCGCCTCTTCCTCGATCAGCTGCGAGCGCGCCGTCGCGATGCTGAGGCTGCGGCGGTGCGTCTTCGCGCCCGCCACCTGCGAGAACATCTGCCGCAGCTGCTGGCCCATCTCCTCCATGCCCGGCGGCGCCATGATGTCGACGCCGACGTTCACCGCGGTATCGATCTCGATCTCGCGCTCATCGAGTGCGCCGGTGCGCAGCTGCTTGCGCAGTTTCGTGCGCGTGGCCTCGTACTTCTTCAGTTCTTCCGCGTCGTCGGCATGCGCCTGCGTGTCCTCGAATCCGAACACCGGGCCCTTCTCGCGTCGCGGGAGCAGCGCGTCGAGAATGCGGTCTTCCGCACGCTCTTCCGCCTGTGTGCGGACGCGCGTCTTGGCCTGCTCGCGGTACATCTTGACTGCGGTGTCCACGAGATCGCGAACGATCTGCTCGACGTCCTTGCCGACGTAGCCAACCTCGGTGAAGCGCGTGGCTTCCACCTTCACGAACGGCGCGTTCGCGAGCGTGGCCAGGCGGCGCGCGATCTCGGTCTTGCCGACGCCGGTCGGGCCGATCATGAGAATGTTCTTGGGCATCACTTCGTCGCGCAGTTCGGGATCGAGCTGCATGCGACGCCAGCGATTGCGCAGCGCGATGGCGACCGCGCGCTTGGCGTCGTGCTGGCCGACGATGTGGCGGTCGAGCTCCTGCACGATTTCGCGCGGAGTCATGGTGGCGCTGGTGGTATCAGGCTTCAGGGGCATGGGGATATTCGAGGAAGGGGCGACGATCGGCGCGCTGCGCTCAGATCTCTTCGACCACGATGTTGCGGTTGGTGTAGATGCAGACGTCGCCGGCGATGTTCAGTGCTTCCGTGACGATCGTGCGCGCGTCGAGCGAGGTATGCGCGATCAATGCACGCGCAGCCGAGAGCGCATAGGCGCCGCCGGACCCGATCGCGACGATGCCGTCCTCGGGTTCGATCACGTCGCCCGTACCGGAGACGATCAGCGAGGTTTCCTTGTCGGCGACGCAGAGCAGCGCTTCGAGCTTTCCGAGACGGCGCTCCGTCCGCCAGTCCTTCGCCATTTCAACGGCCGCGCGCGTGAGCTGGCCGTGCTTCTCCAGCTTGGATTCGAAGAGTTCGAACAAGGTGAATGCATCGGCCGCCGCACCGGCGAAACCGGCGAGCACCTGCCCGTCGCGACCGAGGCGGCGCACCTTGCGCGCGTTCGCCTTCATCACGGTGTTGCCGAGGGTGACCTGGCCGTCGCCACCGACGGCAACGTGACCATCGCGACGCACCGACAGGATGGTCGTGGCGTGGAAGACGTGGGGATTCTGGGAGGGATCCATGCGGGCTCCGGGAACCGGCGGCGCCGGCATTCACCCGACATGAGGGTCGCCCGCGCGGCGTTCAAGCGCCGTCGTCGGATTCCGTCACCTTGCGCCGGCGCGCGCGCGGATGCGCGGCGTCGTAGACCTTGGCCAGGTGCTGGTAATCGAGGTGCGTGTAGATCTGCGTGGTGGACAGGTCGGCGTGGCCGAGCAGTTCCTGGACGCCGCGAAGATCGCCCGACGATTCCAGGATGTGGCTTGCGAACGAGTGCCGCAGCATGTGCGGATGCACCTGCTTGAACAGCCCTTGACGTTCGGCGAGCTGGCGCACGCGCAGCTGCACGGCACGCGGCGTGATGGGCGCGCCGCCGCGACCGGGGAACACGGCGTCCTCGTTCTTGGCCGCGGTCGACGCGCGCCATTCAACCAGCGCTACGCGTGCGTGTGAGCCGATTGGCACGGTGCGCTCGCGGCGACCCTTGCCGTGGACGGTGACGAGCCCATCGTCGAGATCGATCTGCGCCCACCGCAAGCCACACAGCTCGGACACGCGCAGGCCCGACGAGTAGAACAGCTCCAGCAGCGCACGGTCCCGCAGGCCCAGCGGTGCATCGACCGGCGTTTCGACCAGCGTCTTCGCCTCGTCGGGATCGAGCACGCGCGGCAGTTTGCGTGGCGCTTTCGGCGCGCGAAGCCCTGCCACGGGATTCGCGGCGATGCGGCCGTGGCGCAGCATCCAGCCGTAGAAGCTGCGGCAGGCCGACAGGCGACGTTGCAGCGTCTTCGGCGAACAGCCGCGACGGTGTTCGTCGGCGATGAAGGCACGCAGGTGTTCGCCGTCGAGTGCATCGACGGCGGCGTTCTTCGCAGTCGCCCAGGCGCTCAGCGACGTCAGGTCGCGACGGTAGGCATCCGACGTGTGCACGGACACCTGGCGTTCGCCCGCGAGGTGCGCGAGGAACGCATCGACGGACGCCGGCAGCGCGACGCCCGCGGTGGCGGCGTCAGTCGACATACCTCGACAGCGCCGCGCCCAGCGATTCGCCCATCATGCGCAGGAACAGCGTGCCCATGCCGGGATAGAAACGATTGGCGTCGCGGCTGCCCACGGCGACCATCGCAAGCCCCTGCGCCGCGAACAGTGCGGTGGACTGCGCATCGTCGACGCGATCGCCGTACAGCACGTCCTGCTTGGCCGGCTGCAGGCGGCCGCACAGCGGATCGCCGCTGGTGAGGAAATCGGCGAACGGCTTGAAGCGCATGTCGCCGGGGCCGATCACGTCCAACCATTCCGCCGGCTCGATGCCGTCGATGGGCTTGAGCAGCACGATGCGCACCAGGTCGCCGCTGAAATCTTCCGCCAGCGACGCCGCCATCGCCCGCAGCGTGTCCATCGCGGTGGTCTGGCGCATCAGCGCGATCGTCAGCTGGTGGATGCGCACCGACAGGCGCTCGTTCTCCTGGGCGTTCGCGAACAGCTCCTGCAGGCGGCGCGTGAGTTCGCGGTTCTTTTCGCGCAGCACTTCGAGCTGGTAGCTCGCCAGCGACGCCGCCGGGCCCGATTCGCGCGGGACGACGAGCGATGCGGCGAGGTCCGGGAACTGCCGCAGGAATTCGGGATGACGCCGCAGCCACGTCGCGACTTCGTGCGCGCCGAGCTTTTCGGTGGTGTCGGTCATTCGAGCCAATCTCCTTCGAAAACGAATGCGGTCGGGCCGGTCATCGCGACGCTCGCGTCGTCGGACGGCCATTCGATGCGCAGCGTGCCGCCCGGCAGCGCGACATCGACCGCGCGCTCGACCCAGCCGCGGCGCATGGCAGTGACGGCGGCCGCGCAGGCGCCGCTGCCACACGCGAGCGTTTCGCCGACGCCGCGCTCGTAGACGCGCAGGCGCAGGTGCGAGCGATCGACGACCTGCACGAAGCCGACGTTCACCGAGTCCGGGAACGCGTCATCGCGCTGCAAGGCGGGCCCGAGCGTGTCGACCGGCGCGGTGTCGACGTCGTCGACGCGGATCACCGCATGCGGGTTGCCCATCGACGCGGCGGAAAAGTGCACGTCGCGGCCGTCGATGTGGAGCGCGTACTCGTCCGCGGCATCGAAGCCGGCGAGCGGCACGTCGGCGGGCGCGAAGCGCGGCTGGCCCATGTCGAGGCGCACGCGATCGTCGCCGACGAACTCGACGGCGTGGCGACCGGCGGGACTGGTGACGTCGAAACGCTCCGGCAGCAACGTGCCGCGGGACGCCGCATCGCGACGCAGCCACGCGGCGACGCAGCGCGCGCCGTTGCCGCACTGCCCGGCGCGACTGCCGTCGGCGTTGAAGATGCCGTAGCGCGCGACGACGGACACGTCGTCCGCGCGTTCGATGGTCAGGATCTGGTCGCAACCGACGCCGCTGTGGCGGTCGGCGAGCGCGCGGCACAGCGCTGGCGAGGGCGCGTCGCGGCCGTCGCGCAGGTCGAGCACGACGAAGTCGTTGCCCGCGCCGTGCATCTTGGTGAAGCGCATGGCCTTACGGCGTCGGTGGCGGGCTCGACGGCGGCGGCGTGGTGTTGCCGGCGTCGCTGGCCGCTCCCTCGGGCGGGGTCGCGCTCTGCTGGTCGTTCAGCGTTTCCGGCGTCGGTGGCGTGGCCGGCGGCGACTCCGCGGGCGGCGCCTGTTCCGGCGGCGGCGCGGTCGGGAGCACGAGCGGACCCTTGTTGCCGCAGGCGGCAAGACCGAGGGAAAGGAGGGAGACGACGAGGATTCGGGGCTTCATGCGGCGAGTGTAGCGCGAGGCCGCGATAGCCCCGCGCTCACGCCGGCGCGGTGGCGCCGACCGCGCGCCCGCCGCGGAGCGCATGCCGCGCGCCGACCGCGATCGGCACGCCGAACAGCAGCGTGTGCGAGGCCAGATCGAGCACCGTCGACAGCGGCTTGAATACCACCGGGCGCGGATACGCCGAGAGCGGCAGCACCGCGAGCCGCATCACCAGGAACACGACGATGCCGAATGCGATGCCCGCGACCACCGGATGGTCGACCAGCGCCGGCATGCGCCGTGCCGCGAGCAGGAACAGCACGGCCCACAGCAGCGCGAGTGCGAAGTGGGAGACGAAGCCGAGCGCAGCCGCCGTCGTGCCGCCGTCGTACGCCGCATTGCCGAGCCAGCCGCTGGCGATGGTCTGCATCACGAAGACCGGGCTCTTGCCGTAGGCACCAGCGAAGCAGAAGGCGAAGGTGAGGTCGAGCAGGCCGGCGAGCAGGCCGCCGAGTACGAGGGGACGCCAGGACACGTTCGACATCGCGGGCTCCGCGTGCCGGGTCGGTTCCGGCCGTGCCGCCACCCTGCCATCGCGTGGATCACGCTGACGACCGCACGTCGGGACGTTCGCATCCGAACAGGCTCCGCCCCGGCGTACGCCGCGCGAAGCGGTCCGGAAGCATCGTCATTTCGACCGTGTCGCCCCGCTACGCCGCGCCGCAGGGCCGGCGCGCCGTTTTACTTCGCGTGCGTTGTGGTGTCGGCCACGCCGAGCTGATCCAGCGCGAAGGCGTACATCTCGGCGAGTTCGCGATAACGGCGGAAGCGCCCCGACTTGCCGCCGTGGCCGGCGTCCATGTTCGTGCGGAACAGGATGGGATTGTTCGACGTGTCGAGATCGCGTAGGCGCGCCACGTACTTCGCCGGCTCCCAGTACTGCACCTGCGAATCCCACAGCCCGGTGCCGACGAACATCGCGGGATAGGCCTGCTTCGACAGGTTGTCGTACGGCGAGTACGTGAGCATGTAGTCGTAGAAGTCCTTCTTCCCCGGGTTGCCCCACTCGTCGTATTCGTTGGTGGTGAGCGGGATGGTGGGATCGAGCATCGTCGTCACCACGTCCACGAACGGCACCTGCGACAGGATGAGGCGGTACTTGTCGGGCGCCATGTTCGAGATCGCGCCCATCAGCAGGCCACCCGCGCTGCCGCCGTACGCAGCGACGCGATCCTTCGCCGCGTAGCCTTCCTTCACCAGCACGTCGGTGACGTCGATGAAGTCGGTGAACGTGTTCTTCTTGTTGAACAGCTTGCCTGCCTCGTACCAGCGACGCCCCATCTCCTCACCGCCGCGGATGTGCGCGATGGCGTACACGACGCCACGATCGAGCAGGCTCACCACCGGCAGATTGAATCCGGGATCCATCGACGCGCCGTAGCTGCCGTAGCCGTACTGCAGCAGCGCGGCGGTGCCATCCTTCTTGAAGCCCCTCCTGTAGACGAGTGACACCGGAATCCTGGTGCCATCGCGCGCCGTCGCCCACACGCGCTCGGTGACGTACTTCGATGCGTCGTAACCGATCACCGGCTGCTGCTTGAGCAGGTTGCGCTCGTTGGTGCGCGTGTTGACTTCGTACGTCGTCGTCGGCGTGGTCAGCGAGGTGTAGGTGTAGCGCAGCCACTCGCTTTCGGGCTCGGCGTTCGTCGACAGGCCCATGCTGTACGCCGGCTCGTCGGCCTTGACGTACTCCTGCGCGCCGTCGGCCTTGAGCACGCGCAGGCGTTCGAGGCCGTCGGAACGCTCGGCGATCACGGTGAAGTCGCGGAACAGCTCGAAGCCGTCGATGAAGACGTCGTCGCTGGTCTCGATCCACGGCTTCCACGCTTTGCGCTCGCGCGTTTCAGTGTCGGCGGTCATGACCTTGAAGTTCTTGGCGCCGTTCTCGTTCGTGCGGATCACCCAGCGGCCGCCGTAGTGGTCGGCGCTGTATTCGACATCGCGCTCGCGCGGGGCGAACACGAAGAAGTCCTTCGGGTCCGCCGCGGGTGCGCAGCGCATCTCATCGGAAACGGTGCTGCTCATCGAGATGCAGATGAACCGATCGTCGCGCGTGCGATCGAGGCCCATGTAGAAGCTGTCGTCCTCTTCCTCGTAGACGACCGGATCCTGCGCGACGGGCGTTCCGAGCACGTGCTTCTTGACGCGCTTGGTCAGCAGCGTCTCGGGATCGTTCTCGATGTAGAAGACGGTGCGGTTGTCGTCGGCCCAGACGATGTCGGCCGAGGCGCCTTCGATCGCCTCCGGATAGATCTCGCCCGTCTCGAGGTTCTTGAAGCGAATCACGTACTGGCGGCGGCCCACCGCGTCGTCGGCGTACGCGAGCAGGCGGTTGTCCTGGCTGACTTCGTAGACGCCGACGCTGTAGTAGTCCTTGCCGGAGGCGAGCGCGTTGACGTCGAGCAGGACCTGCTCGTCCTTGAAGTCGGCGGCGTCGTTCGCCTGCTGGATCGACAGCGCAGTCACGCCCGCCGCGTCGCGGCGTCGCGCATGCACGGGATAGTCCTTGCCCGCCTCGAAGCGCGAGTAGTACCAGTAGCCCTTGTGGCGGAACGGCACCGAGCTGTCGTCCTGCTTGATGCGGCCCACGATCTCGTCGTACAGCCGGTCTTCGACGGGCTTGAGCCGATGCATCATCGCATCGACATAGGCGTTCTCGGCGTTGAGATACGCGAGCATCTCCGGGTTCTTGCGCGTGTCGTCGCGCAGCCAGTAGTACTCGTCGCTGCGCTCGGCGCCGAACGGCGCCTTGACCGTATGCGGCTTCCTGGCGACGTCGGGCGGTGTGGGAAGCGAAGCGGCGTTTGAGGTGGTGGTCATGATCGCGAGGGTCAGAAGCGTCAGGATGGCGCGCATTGTGCGGATCCGTTCGGCAAGGGAAAGACAAGGCCGCCCGAAGGCGGCCGTATGGTCATGCGGAATGACGGCGGGCGGTCATTTGCCGCCCAGTGTCGACCACAGGAACGTGTAGGCGAGCGCATTCATGTGCGCGAGCTGCGCGTTGTCCGCCGCGCCGCCGTGGCCGCCTTCGATGTTCTCGTAGTAGCGCACGTTCTTGCCGGCATCGAGCATCTTCGCGGCCATCTTGCGCGCATGCGCCGGATGCACGCGATCGTCGCGCGTGGAGGTCATGAACAGCGTGGGCGGATACGTCTTCGCCGGGTCGAACAGGTGGTACGGCGAGAAGTGCTGGATGAAGTCCCAGTCCGACGTGTCCGGATCGCCGTATTCGGCCATCCACGACGCGCCGGCGAGCAGATGGCTGTAGCGCTTCATGTCGAGCAGCGGCACCTGCACGACGACCGCACCGAACAGTTCCGGATACTGCGTGAGCATGTTGCCCATCAGCAGGCCGCCGTTGCTGCCGCCCTGGATGCCGAGGTGCTTGGGCGACGTGATCTTGCGTGCGATGAGGTCCTGCGCGACCGCCGCGAAATCCTCGTAGGCCTTGTGACGATTCGCCTTCAGCGCGGCCTGGTGCCAACGCGGGCCGTACTCGCCGCCGCCGCGGATGTTGGCGACGACGTAGACACCGCCCTGCTCCAGCCAGCCCTTGCCGACGCTGCCGGAATACGCGGGTGTCAGCGAGATCTCGAAACCGCCGTAGCCGTAGAGCAGCGTCGGCGCGGCGCCGTCGAGCTTGAGGTCCTTCGGGCGGACGATGAAGTACGGGACTTTCGTGCCGTCCTTCGACGTCGCGAAGTGCTGTTCGATGACGTCCTTCGTCGCATCGAAGAACGTCGGCATCGTCTTCAGCACTTCGGGCTGCTGACCGAGCGTCGCGAGCGAGAGCGTGGTCGGCGTGAGGTAATCGGTCGCCGTCAGCCACACCGCATCGCTCTCGTCCGGATCGACCGCGGTGACGCCGAGCGTGCCGAACGCGGGTGCGCCGGTGAACGGCGTGCGCGACCAGCCGTTCGCGGTCGGCGTGAGCACGCTGAGCCGATTCTTGACGTCGTCGAGCACGTTGAGCACGGCGTAGTGGCGCGTCCACGTCACGCCGGCGAGCGAGGTGTGCTCGTCCGGCTCGAACAGCACTTCGAAGTCGCGCTTGCCGGCCATGAAGTCGTCGAACTTCGTGGCGATCAGGCTGCCGGCCTTGTACGTTTTTTCGTTGACGGTGTACGGCTCGCGCAGTTCGAGCGCGAGCCATTCGCGGTGCACGTGCTTTTGCGCGGAGTTCGGCGCATCGATCTTCGCGAGCGTGCCGTCCTTGTCGCGCAGGTAGAGCTCGTCGTTGTAGAAGGCGATCGTGCGGCTGACGAAGTCGCGCTCGAAGCCAGGCGTGCTGTCGTGTAGCGCCGCGATGTACATGTCGTCGTTGGTGCCTTCGTACACCGTGGTCGCCGACGCCAGCGGCGTGCCGCGCGTCCATTCCTTGGCGATGCGCGGATAACCCGACGGCGTCATCGAGCCGGGACCGAAGTCGGTGTAGACGTAGACGTGGTCGCGATCGATCCAGTCCAGGCCGCCCTTCGCTTCAGGACGGAAAAAGCCGCCTTCGACGAAGGACTTGGTCGACAGGTCGAACTCGCGCGTGACGTCGGCATCCGAACCGCCATTCGACAGCGCGATGAGGCAACGCACGTAGTCCGGCTTCAGGCAGTTCGCGCCGTGGAAGACCCACTTCGCGTTTTCCTTCGCGTTGAGCGCGTCGACGTCGAGCACCGTCTCCCATTGCGGGTGCGGCTTGCGGTATTCCTCGAGCGTGGTCCGGCGCCAGACGCCGCGTTCGTGCTGCGCGTCCTTCCAGAAGTTGTAGTAGTACGGGCCGATCTTCTCGACCGCGGGGATCTTCGCGTCCGAATCGAGGATGGCGCGGATCTGCGTCTCCAATGAATGGAAGCGCGTGGTCGTCGCGAGTTCGGCTTCGGTCTTTGCGTTGTGCTCGCGCACCCAGGCGAGCGCGCGGTCGCCGGTAACGTCTTCGAGCCAGAGATAGGGATCGGGGGTTTGCTGCACGGCGGCCTCCTGCGCGCTCGCGGCGCCCGCGGTGGCCAGTACGGTGGCGAGAAGGGCTCCGGTCGTACGTCGTGTCATCGCGTCGGGCGGTTTCGGGAAAGCCCGGACGCTAGCACAGCCGCCGGATGCGGCCGACGCGCGAAGGTCACGCCGCGCGGCGGATCTCGCTGCGTGGTGCGGGACGCACGCGACGTCGCGCCTGTGGTGCGGAGCGTCGCGTCGTCGCCGCAACGACGACCGGCTCGTCCACCATCGCGCGCCGCGGCCACGCGAATCCATGCAACGCCCACCACGCGACCGCCGGCATGCCGATCAGCCACATCGGCAGCCACCCCAGCGCCGAGTCGCCCCGCGCCGCCGGCAACAGCACCACCAGCACCGTGCCCACGGCGAGCAGGGTGCAGAGAATTTCGTCGAGAACGGACAGCGGAGCGCGGGCTTCGGTCGACATGACGGCGGTCGGTGGTGGACAGGAGTCCACCATCGCGGCCGCTCATCTCACGGGCTGCGATGCCCGGCGCGGGACCGACGGACGGCTGCTTCGAAGCGGTCCCGACGCGAACGCATCGCCGCGCCCGTCGACTCAGCGCCCGTACTTGCCCAGTGACAATTCGAGGTGCGTGATCGCCTGCTGGCGCAACGCCGCGGGCTCGACGATCTCGGCGTCGGCGCCGTAATGCATGACGTCCATGAGCAGCTCGCGCTCGTTGCTGTACGGCACCTTGAGCTCGTAGCGCCCGTCCGGCAGGAACCGGCCCTGCTGCTGCGAATGCCAGTGCTCGTCGGCGACCCAGCGTGCGGACTTGGGCGAGAACAGGATCGTCGCCCAGCCCTTCGGTGCGCCGCTGAAGATGCCGTAGCTCGACGACAGCTGGCGATCCAGTTCCTCGTCCGGCACGTCCTTGGCGGGCTCGTCAGAGACCTTGGCGCTCTGCACACGATCGACCGCGAAACTGCGCAGCGCTTCGCGCTCGTGGTCCCAGGCATCGAGGTACCAGTTCTCGCGGTAATGGGTGAGGCGCTGCGGCGAGACGGTGCGACGGGTCTTCTCGTCGGTCGAACGCGCGCGATAGTCGAACACCAGCTGGCGACGGTCGAGCACCGCGGTGGCGACGTTGCGGAAGCTCGCTTCATCCAGCCGACGACGGCGATGCGGGATGACGCGGATACGCTCGACCGGCACGCGGCGCCCACCCGCGTGCTCGCCGAGCAGCTTCTCGATGCGCTGCTGCAGTGGCGCCAGCGCGTTCGACAGCACGCCGCCGCCCGAGCGCACCAGCAACTGCTGGGCGGCGAGCAGCGAATAGAGTTCTTCCGACGACAGCCACAGGCCCGGCAGCTCGAAGCGCGTGCCGTCGCTATGGTCGTAACGGAAGCCGGCCTCGCCATTGCCGACGACGGGCGCCATCAGGTAGTCGCGCAGGTAGGCGAGGTCGCGGTAAACGGTGGCGCGCGAGCACTGCAGCTCTTCCTGCAGGCGCTGCACCGTCACCGGATAGCGCGAGGCGCTGAGGATGCGGTGCAGGGCGTGGATGCGTTCGATGCGTTCCATCAGGGATCAATCTCGGAGCCGGCTGCGACTAAGGATGGCACCGCGCGCAGGTCAGCGGCTAGGGCCGGGACGGCGCAGTCTCGGCGTAGCGGCGGGCGCGGGGTGTGAAGCAGTGCGGCGGGGACGCACCGGCTCTCGGGCACAATGTCGCGATGCGAGGCCCTTCCGAACCGGTGATCGATACCTCCCCGACACCGGGCGACGAGGTCCGCACCACCACCTGCTACATGTGCGCCTGCCGCTGCGGTATCAAGGTGTGGCTGCAGGACGGTCGGATCCGGTACATCCAGGGCAACCCCGAGCACCCGGTCAACAAGGGCGTGCTGTGCGCCAAGGGCTCGGCGGGGATCATGCAGCACTACTCGCCGGCGCGGCTGTCACGGCCGCTGCTGCGGGTGGGCGAGCGCGGCTCGGGCGAGTTCAAGGAAATCTCGTGGGACGAGGCGCTCGACCTCGCGACGTCCTGGCTCAAGCCCATCCGCGAACGCAATCCGGACGAGCTCGCCTTCTTCACCGGCCGCGACCAGAGCCAGGCCCTCACCGGCTGGTGGGCGCAGCAGTTCGGCACGGTGAACTACGCCGCGCACGGCGGCTTCTGCTCGGTGAACATGGCAGCGGGCGGGCTCTACACGCTCGGCGGCAGCTTCTGGGAATTCGGCGAGCCCGACTGGGAGCGCACGCGCTACCTGATGCTCTGGGGCGTCGCCGAGGACCACGACTCCAACCCGATCAAGCTCGGCCTGGGCCACCTCAAAGGCACGGGCGCGAAGATCGTCTCGGTCAATCCGGTGCGCACGGGCTATGGCGCGATCGCCGACGAGTGGATCGGCATCCGCCCCGGCACCGACGGCCTGTTCGCGTTCGCGCTGATCCACGAGCTGCTGCGCACCGACCGCATCGACCTCGACTACCTCGTGCGCTACACGAATGCGCACTGGCTGGTGATCCACGATCCGGGCGCGCCCGATGACGGCCTGTTTGCGCGCGATGCCGACGGTCGCACGCTGTGCTTCGATCGCGCGACGTCATCGCCGGTCGACGCGAATGCGATCGACGTGCAGCCCGCGGTCGTCGGCGAGTACACGCTGGCCGATGGCCGCACCGCGGTGCCATCGTTCCACCTGCTCGCCGAGCGCTATCTCGACGCGCATTACTCGCCTGATGCGGTGAGCGAGCGGTGCGGCATTCCGGCCGACACCATCCGCCGCATCGCGCGCGAGCTCGCCGAGAACGCGTTCGACCACGAGATCCGCCTGCCGGTCGCGTGGACGGATGCGTGGGGCCGCGAACACAAGGAGATGGTCGGCCGCCCGGTGTCGATGCATGCGATGCGCGGCATCAGCGCGCACAGCAACGGCTTCCACACCTGCCGCGCGCTGCACGTGCTGCAGCTGCTGCTCGGCGCGGTGGATACGCCGGGCTCGTTCCGCTATCAGCCACCGTTCCCGAAACCGATTCCGCCACCGAACCGCCCGGGGCGCACCCGCCAGGCCAATGGCGTGCTCGACGCCGCACCGCTCGGCTTCGTGCACGGGCCGGAAGATCTCGTCGTCGACGAACACGGCCAGCCGCGCCGCATCGACCACGCGTTCTCGTGGGGCTATCCGCTGGCCGCGCACGGGATGATGCACACCGTCATCCGCAATGCGTGGGCCGGCGAGCCTTACAAGATCGACACGCTGATGATGTTCATGGCGAACATGGGCTGGAACTCGTCGATGAACACCGCGGAGACGATCGGCTGGCTCACCGACAAGGACGAGGCCGGCGAGTACCGCATCCCGCACATCATCTACGCCGACGCGTTCTCGTCGGAAACGGTCGCCTATGCCGATCTCGTGTTTCCCGACACGACCTATCTCGAGCGCTTCGATTCGATCTCGCTGCTCGACCGCCCGATCTCCGACGCGGACGGTGCCGCCGATGCGATCCGTCATCCGCTGTTCGATCCCGCCACGCAGCACGACGCCGACGATCGCCCGCGCGACGTGCGCGGCTTCCAGAGCGTGCTGATCGAACTCGGCGCGCGGCTCGGCCTGCCCGGCCTGGTCAATGAAGACGGTTCGTCGAAATACCGCGACTACGCCGACTACATCGTCCGTCACGAACGCGCGCCGGGCGTCGGCCTGCTCGCCGGCTGGCGCGGTGCGGACGGCACGCTGGAAGCCAAGGGCGCCCCCAACCCCTCGCAGCTCGACGCCTATATCGCGAATGGCGGCTTCTGGCGCAGCGAGATTCCCGAACACGCGCGCTTCTACAAGATGGCCAACCGCGGCTATCTGGAATGGGCGCAGGCGATGGGCTTCGTCGGCAGCACGCAACCCATCGTGCAGCAGCTCTATTCGGAGACGCTGCAGAAGTTCCGTCTCGCCGCGCAGGGGCATGGCGCGCACGTGCCGCCGGCGGAGCATCGCGAACGCGTCGCCACCTATTTCGATCCGCTGCCGATCTGGTACGAGCCATTCGAACACGCGGAACTCGGCGACGCCGCGGCACGCGATTTCCCGCTGAGCGCGATCACCCAGCGGCCGATGTTCATGTACCACGCCTGGCATTCGCAGAACGCGTGGCTGCGGCAGATCGCGTCGCGCAATTACCTCTACCTGCATCCGCACACCGCGTCGCAGCACGGCATCAAGGACGAGGACTGGATCGACGTCACCTCGCACCACGGCACCATCACCGTGCAGGCGCGCACCGCGTCGAACGTGCAGCCCGACACGGTGTGGACGTGGAACGCGATCGGCAAGCGTCGCGGCGCATGGAAGCTGCCGAAGGACACGCCGGAAGCCACCAAGGGCTTCCTGATGAACCACCTGATTTCCGACATCACGCCGCGCGGCGACTACGCCAACGCCGACCCGGTCACCGGCCAGGCCGCGTGGTTCGACCTGCGTGTGCGCATCGCGCCCTCCGCGTCGCACGACGCGCTGTCACATCCACAGTTCGCATCCCTGCCACACGCACCGGTCGATGATTCGCCGTTGCGCTACGGCGCCGAATTCCGCCGCGAACGCGACACCCGCGAGGCCTCATGACACCGCGCAAGATCATCGGTTACGCGCTCGTCGCGCTGGGCTTCCTGCTCATCATCCTGCTCGGCTACGGCGTGATCGAGCCGTTCGGCAATGTCGCCGATGCGCGCGATGTCGGCGATCTCATGCGCGTGGTCGCGCCGAGCTTCCTGATCCCGTTCGCGATCTTCCTGGTCGGCGTCGGACTCGCCCGCGGAGGACGTCGCCGGTGACCATGCTGCCGCCGCCGACGCCCAAGAAGCTCGGGCTGGTCATCGACCTCGATACCTGCGTCGGCTGCCATGCCTGTGCGGTGAGCTGCAAGGAGTGGAACGCTGGCGGATTCGCCGCGCCTTTGCCGGATGAGAAGCCCTACGGCGATGCGCCGACCGGTGTGTGGTTCAACCGCGTGCACAGCTACGAGCTGGCGGCAGTGCTGGTCGACGACGCGCCGCTTGCTGCGCCGTCGGAATCCGATACGTCGATGCGCGACGCCGGCCATCTCGGCGATTTCGACCGCAGCGTCAGTCTCGACGCCGCGCGCGCGCAGCCGGCGCACCCCGACAGCGCGGACGCGGCCCTCGCGAAGCGCGCCTGCGGCTCCATGTCGATCGCCGCCGAAGCCGCGCAGCCGGCGATGACGCTGCACTTCCCGCGCTCCTGCCTGCACTGCGAGGAGCCTGCGTGCGTCACCGTCTGCCCGACCGGCGCGAGCTACAAGCGCGCGGAAGACGGCATCGTGCTGGTCGACGAGAGCAAGTGCATCGGCTGCAAGCTGTGCTCCTGGGCCTGCCCGTACGGCGCGCGCGAGTACAGCAGCGTCGAAGGCGTGATGAAGAAATGCACCCTGTGCATCGACCGCATCTACAACGAGAACCTGCCGGAAGCTGAGCGCCAACCGGCCTGCGTGCAGGCCTGCCCGACGCGCGCCCGTCACTTCGGTGATCTCGCCGATCCCGAGTCGAAGGTGTCGAAGCTGGTCGCCGAACGCGGCGGCGTCGACCTGATGGCGTCCCTTGGTTACAAGCCGACCAACAAATACCTGCCGCCGCGGCCGCGTCGCGCGGCGGCGACGTCACCCGCGCCTGCCGAGGCCCTCGACGCGAAGGCGTTGCCGCCGGTGTTGCGCTGGCTCGATCGCGTGCTGTCGCGTTGATCGACTCCATCGACGCCTGCGCCGCTCCGACTGACTTGCACCGACGCTGACATGCACCCTGCCCTCTCCGTCATCTTCTTCACCACGCTCTCGGGCCTCGGCTACGGCCTGCTGGCGTGGAGCGGTGTCGCCGCGCTGATCGGCACGTCACCGCGTGCGTTGCTCGCCGCGCTCGTGCTCGGCGTGCTGACGTCGACGGTCGGCCTGCTCTGTTCGGTCGGTCATCTAGGCAAACCGCTGCGCGCATGGCGAGCGTTCTCGCAGTGGCGGTCGTCGTGGCTGTCGCGCGAAGGCGTCGTGTCGCTCGCGACCTTCGTACCGGCGCTGCTGCTCATCGCCGCATTCGCGCCGCGTCTTTTCGCGATCGACCTCGGCAGCGCTTCGCTGGCCAGCGGCATTGTGCTGGCGGCGGCCGCCGGGCTGGTGGTCGTCGGCGCGCTCGCCACGGTGTACTGCACGTCGATGATCTACGCGTCGCTCAAGCCGATTCCGGCGTGGACGCATCGCAGCGTACCCGCGGTGTACGTGCTGTTCTCCGGGGTTTCCGGCGGTCTCGCATTCCTCGCACTGCGCGCGATCTTTGGCGCGACGCCGTCGCGAATGACGCTGCTGCTCACGATCATCGGCCTGGGCGCGCTGGCGCTCCTCAAGGCCCGCTACTGGTCCGCGATCGACACCACGCCGCTGCCCGTCACGCGCGGTGACGCGATCGGCCTGCCGGCGCGCGAGGTCAGCGTGTTCGAGCGCCCGCACACCGAAGGCAACTTCGTGACGCGCGAGATGGTCTTCGTGCTCGCCCGCAAGCATGCGGCGGTGCTGCGGGCGATCGCGATGATCGCATTCGCGACGCTGCCGGCCCTCGCGCTCGCGATCTCGTGGATGCTGCCGGCGGCGTCGAGTGCGTTGCTGATCATCGCGACGCTATCGGTGCTGGCCGGTGCGTTCGTCGAGCGCTGGCTGTTCTTCGCCGAAGCGCGCCACGTGGTATCGCAGTACTACTGAGCCGTGCGCGTGACTCTATTGAGCCGCCGCCCCCTTCTGACAGGAGCAGTGCGATGACCTCCGACGAACAGGCGATCCGCGCGCTCATCCAGCGCTGGCATGAGGCGACGGCCGCCGGCGACGTGGACGCCGTCGCCTCGCTGATGGCCGACGATGCGGAATTCCTCGTCCCGGGCCGCGAACCCATGAAGGGTCGTCGCGTGTTCGAGGCCGGTCTGCGCGGATTGCTGGAGACGCATCGCATTACCTCGACGGGCGACGTGCGCGAGGTGCAGGTCTCCGGCGATCTCGCCATTGCGGTCACGCACCTGTCAGTTCGCGTTGCGTCGCTGGGCGCAGGTGACGCCACCGAACGCAGCGGCTACGCGATGTCGGTGTTCCGCCGCGACGTCGATCGCCAGTGGCGCCTGGTCCGCGACGCCAACCTGCTGGCAGCACCGGGCTGACGCCGTCGTGCTGGTCCGGGACGCGCGATCAAGCCGCGTCTCCCGATCACATCACGACACGAACGGCCCTGTGTCCGGTTCCGCCGACGCCGCGATCAGGTCCGCAGCGCCGCGCGCGAGCAGTTCGCGCGCAACGAGTTCGCCGAGCGCCTCCGGCGTGTCGATGCCGCCGTCGGCCGACGCGCGCACGTGGCGGCCATCGATCGCGGAACCCACCAGGCCTTCGAGGTGCATGCGTGTTCCGTCCAGCGTGGCGAATGCTGCGACGGGCACATGGCAGCTGCCGTGCAATGCGCGGTTCATCGCGCGCTCGGCGTCGACGCAGGCGCGCGTGGCCGCATCGTTCAACGCATCGAACAGCGCGAACGTCACGGCATCGTCGCTGCGGCATTCGATCGCGATCGCACCCTGCGCCGGGGCGGGCAGCCAATCGGGTGCGGCGAGACGCGCACGGATGCGGTAGTCGAAGCCGAGGCGCTGCAGGCCTGCACAGGCGAGCACGATCGCGTCGTAGTCGCCGGCGTCGAGTTTGGCGAGACGCGTGTTCACGTTGCCGCGCAGATCGCGCAGAACCAGGTCGGGGCGGCGCGCGCGCAGCTGGGCCTGACGGCGCAGCGACGACGTGCCGACGACGGCGCCTTCCGGCAACGCGTCGATGTCGTCGAAACGACTGCTGACGAAAGCGTCCGCATAGTCCGCGCGGGTCAGGATCGCCGGCAGTGCGAAGCCCGGCTCCAGCTCCATCGGCACGTCCTTGAGCGAATGCACCGCGCAGTCGGCCTCGCCGCGCAGCATCGCGAGCTCGAGTTCCTTGAGGAACAGGCCCTTGCCGCCGATCGCGGCCAGCGAGCGGTCGAGCACTTCATCGCCGCGCGTGCTCATCGGCACGAGTTCGACGGTCAGGCCGGGATGCGCGGCGCGCAGGCGCTCGGCGACGTGTTCGGTCTGCCACAGCGCGAGCGGGCTCTTACGGGTGGCGATGCGGAGCACGCCGGGCGTGGACGAAGTCATCGCGGCATTGTCGCGGATCGGGCGTCGCGGCCCAACCGTCGCTGCGTCAGCGCGGGCGGCTCTGGATCAGCCCGAGCATCGCACCGGCGAGACCGAGCAACAGCGCGCCGGCCACCGGGTGGTGCCGCATCGCGCCCATCATCGCGCCGCAGACGCCGCCGGCCATCGCCCCGATCAGCACGAGGAAGACGCGTGCAATGCCCCGGTTCTGCGCGGCTGCGTGGGTATCCGCCTCCTGCTGGAGGCGATGCAGGGTCATCACGTGTTCCGCCGCGGCTTCGGCGGCGGCGGGGTCGAGGCGCCGCGTTGCGCGGTGGTCGGTCACAGGTGCGCGAGGCGCTCCCGCAGCGAGGCCACGCAGCGTCGGCTGACTTCCAGCGGTTGCCGGCCGTGGCGCAGCACCGCCTGGACGTGACCATCCGGGCTGCGCTTGAGTTCGACCAGCTCGTGACGCGCGACCAGGCAGTTGCGGTGGATGCGTACGAAGCGGTCGCCGAACTCGATCTCCAGCGAGCGCAGCGATTCCTCGATGAGGTCCTCGCCACGCGCGTGGTGCACGACGACGTACTTCTCCTCCGCCTGGAGGTAGTGGATGTCGTCGATCGGGATCAAACGCAGCGAGCCGCGCAGGCGCGCGCACAGGTGCGTGCGCTTGCGCGACGAGCCATCGCCGTTGGTGCGCACCGACGTCAGCCGGCGCACGCGATCCAGCGCGGCCGCAAGGCGCTCCGGACGCACCGGCTTCACCAGGTAATCCAGCGCCTCGGCTTCGAACGCCGACACCGCATGCGCGTCGTACGCCGTGCAGAAGATCACGGCCGGGCGCGGCTCGCTTGCGGCGAGATGGCGCGCGGTTTCCAGTCCGTCCATGCCCGGCATCGACACGTCAAGCAGGACCAGGTCCGGATGATGTTCGGCGCAAGCCTGCAGCGCCTGTGTGCCGTCCGCCGCCGTCGCGACGACCTGCACGCCGGGCTGCTCTTCGAGCAGCGCGCGCAGGCGGTCGCGAGCCAACGGCTCGTCCTCGGCAACCACTACATTCAGCGTATCCACGTACCCCTCCGCCGATACCCCCGGGACTGATAGTAGCGTTCCCGAGCGTCCGTGGAAGATGCGCGTCAGCGGTTTTCTGAATCCGTCGCCAGAACGCGGTCGAACCACCCGCGCAGGGCGTCGATTTCCTCGAGGCAGACCTGGTGCTGCATCGGGTAGGCATGGAAGTCCACGGCGAAGCCCAGCGCGCGCAGGCGGCGCGCGGCGTCCTCGCCCGCGGCGTAGGGCACCACCGGATCCTGGCGACCATGCGCGACGAACACGGGCTGCGCGCGCGCGGCGACGGGCGTCTCGTCCAGCCGTGCGAGTGCATCCGTGCCCAGCGGCAGGTAGGTCGACAGCGCGACCAGCCCCGCCAGCGGCTCGGTGCGACGCAGGCCCGCGGCCAGCGTCACCGCGCCGCCCTGCGAGAACCCGGCCAGCACGATGCGCGATGCGGGCACACCGCGCTCGATCTCGAGCGCGATCAGTGCTTCGACGCGCGCGACCGATTCGTCGACACCCTTCGCATCCGCGCGACCGGTGAGATCGAAGCTCACGATGTCGTACCAGGAGCGCATGCGCATGCCGCCGTTGATCGTGACCGGCTGCACGGGCGCGTGCGGGAACACGAAGCGGATCGCCGGCCACTGCGGACGCACGAGTTCCGGCACCAGCGGCACAAAGTCGGTGCCGTCCGCGCCTAGGCCGTGCAGCCAGATCACCGACCAGCGCGGCGAATCGCCGGTTTCCTTCTCGATGCGTTCGGGCAGATCCAAGGCGCGTTTCCGGTGCGACGGGAGGCGGACTATAGCGGCCTCAGGCAGCCATGCGGGCACACGACTCCGCGCAGCGCCGGCAGGCCTCCGCGCAGCGGCGCATCGTGGCGTCGTCGGCGATGCGTTCGCAGGATTCGGCACACCGACGGCAGATCTCCGCGCAGGCCCGGCAGGTGTACACGTGCACGTCAGCGCCGCGCAGCATCGCGTCGGCGCTGGTGCGGCAGATGTCGGCGCAGGTCGCCATGAGCGTGAGATGGTCGGGCGATGCGTGCTGGCCGCCGCGTTCGAGGCAGTGCCGCAGCGTCTCGACGCAGCGGGCGTGGCAGTCGGTGCAGTTCGCGATGCAGTCGTCCATCGCGACGTCGCGTGGGGCAGTTGCTTCCATGGCGAGTGTTCTCGATCGGGGGACAGCCGACTCTCGCTGTCCCGCTGTCGCGTTCGCGTCGATGCGTCCGCCCGCCAAAGCACGACGCCCCGGACAAGCGGGGCGTCGGTGGCACACGTGACGCGTGAAACTTACTTCGACTGCACCGAGATGTCGTCGATCAGGAACGACGTCGCCACCTGCGAGCCCTCCACGCCTTCGAAGTACACGCGCACGGTCTGGCCGCGGTAGCTCGAGACGTCGAACGTCTTCTGCACGTAGGTCGACCCCTTGTTGAGGTTCGAGTACGTGGCGAGCGTGGTCAGCACGGTGTTGCTGCTGTTGCGCAGCTGCGCCTTGACGGTGTCGTAGGCGGTCGTGGTCGTCGTCTCGTCGCTGACCACGCGCAGCCAGAACGAAAGCGTCACGGTGGTCGCCGTCGACGGGATGGTGATCGTCTGGTAGCCGTAGTCGGTACTGGCCGAACCGTAGCCGTTGAGCCACAGCTTGTAGGTGCCGCCGTGCGCCGCGTAGGTGCTGCTGCTGGTGATGTCGCCGCTCGTGGCCGACCACGACGTGGTGCCGGACTCGAAGCCGCCGTTCTTGATCAGCTCGGTCGCGGTCGTGCTGTTGCTGACGGAGAAGCCGACGCCGGTCGATGTGCCCACGTTGCCCGCCGCGTCGTAGGCCTTCGCGGTCAGCGTGTGCGAGCCGTTGGTGAGCGTCGTCGAATCCAGCGTCATCGAATACGGCGAGGTCGTGTCGTTGCCCTTCAGCGTGCCGTCGACGTAGAACTCCACCTTCGACACGCCCACGTTGTCCGATGCGCTCGCCGATAGTGTGATCGTGCCGCTCGTGCCGGATTCCGATGCGCTCACCGTCGGCGCGGTGGTGTCGCCGGTGGTGTTGCTCACGCTGAAAGCCACGCTCGACGATGTGCCGACGTTGCCGGCGGCGTCGTAGGCCTTGGCGACGAGCGTATGGCTGCCGTTCGCGAGCGTGGTGGAATCCAGCGTCGTCGAATACGGCGAGGTCGTGTCGCTGCCCTTGAGGCTGCCGTCGACGTAGAACTCCACCTTCGACACGCCGACGTTGTCGGACGCGGTGGCCGACAGCGTGATCGTGCCGCTGGTGCCGGATTCGGACGCGGTCGCGGTCGGCGCGGTGGTGTCGCCGCCGCCCGTGCCCTGCGTCACCCACACCGGCGCCGACCACAGGCGCAGGCCGTTCGCCTGCGTGATCTGCGCGTAGTAGAAGTGGTCGCCCGTGGCCGGGGTAATCGTGGTCGTGTCGCTGCCTTCGAAAAGCTGCGTCACCGTGCCGTTGCGACCCGGCACGCCTTCGAAGAACTGCACGCGCTGCGCGGTCTGGCCGCTGGTGCTCGCGTAGTTGGCGGTGAGCGTGAGCGCGCCGCTGTTGTTGAACGACTCGCCCATCACGTGGCCGTTCGCGGTGAGCACGAGCTGGCCGGTGCGGTCTTCCGTCGCGAACGTGCGGCGGGCCTTCAGCGCGTCGTAGAAGTTCGTGGTGTTGAGCGTCGCGCCGTTGGCGAGCAGCACGCCGGTGCGGTTGGTGAACGACAGGCCCCAGTTCGCGCAGTGGTTGTCCTGGTCGCTGGCCGGCGCGACCTTGTAGCCGCGCTCGAGCAGGATGTTCCACGCGCCCTGGTAGCTGCTGCGGCCGGTTTCGGTTTCGGTGGTGTTGGTCGAGAACGCCGACGAGTTCAGCACTTCGGCCAGCACCATGACCTGCGCGCCGTTGGGGTCGTAGCCCAGCGGGGTGCCGTTGACGAGGAACTGCCCGCTCGTGGCCGGGTGGTTGAACATGCCGATCCAGCCGCGCGACTTCATGGTCGAGTACAGCGCGGGGTAGTCGCTCTTGGGCGTGTTCACTTCGCCGATCAGCTGGCCCGACGAATTCGTCTCCCACTCGGCGAGCGCGTCGACGTTGAGCAGGTTGAGGTGGCCGCCGTTGCTGATGACGCCCCACTCCAGCCCGTACAGCGCGAGGAAGGTGGGATGCGCGGCCCGGTAGTTGCTCGCCAGCGTCAGGCCGCTCTTGAACAGATTGATCGCAGTGGTGGGGTTCGCGCTCGCGTTCGTGCCCGTCGAACCGTCGAACATGTGGTTGTGTTCGGACGTGAGCAGGAAGTCGCCGTGCGCCTGGTTCTGCATCATGGTGTAGGCGTCGGTCGGACCCATGGTGCCCGCCTGCGGGTTTTCCGCACCGCTGCACGACGCCAGAGGCGTGCCGCCGTCGCTGTGGTTGGTCTGGCTGTGCAGGTTGCCGTAGTACACGGTGTAACCGAGGCCGCCGGTGGCCGGCACCGCCTGCGCGACCAGCGACTGCGACGGCGCGGCGGCCGACTGCGCACCCACCCGCAGCGGAACGCGCGCGGTCATGCGTGCCGGCGCGACGCTGCCGACCTGCACGTCGTAGCTCTGTTCGACGGTTTCGTCGCCGAACAGGCGGAAGGCCTCGTCGATGCGCGCCGCGATCGGACGCGTGTCGGCGGCGTCGACGACGGTCGGCACCGCGCGCAGGCGCAGCGTGTAGTACCCCGCCGCCGCGGCACCGCCCCGCTGCAGGCCGCCGTTCCACGTCGCCGGCACCACGACATGACGGCCGCCGAGCTTGGTCAGGCCGCGGTCGCTGGCGACGACCTGGCCGTTCGGCGCGACCACGTCGAGCGTCCACGCTGCGGCGGTGCGATCGCCCGCGCCCGGGTAGTCGAAGTGCAGCTGGATCGGGAAGCGTCCCGCCTGCGCGCGGAAGGGCGCGGCGATCGAAGCGTCGAACTCGTAGTGATCGGGGTGGCCGAAATCGGTGGCGGACGCGGCGGAGGCCACGGCGAGCGCGAGCGCGGCGACGAGGGCGGATCGGGTCATGAAGGGGAGTCCGGGAGGAGGAGGTCCGCATCCATGCGCAGGAAGTCCTGGCGCGCGATGGTCGGGGCGGTCGGCGCTACTTTCGTGACGGCGTACGCGCTTTCCGACGAACGGCGTCCTCAAACTCGATCGGACGCCGTTTCTAGCGCACGAAAACCCGAGATGTCGTGGTTTCGCGTGTCAGCCGGCTTCGTCCCCGGCGAAGCCACCGCCACCCGTGCCGCTGCGATGCAGCACGGCGTCGCGCCGATGGAATCGACTGCCCACGGGCACCAGGCGGCCACGGCCGGTTCACGCAATCGCCACGGCCCTCCGGAGACGGTCACACCCGGGGCGCGGCGTCCGCCGCGTCCTGACACGCCGGCCGGGCCTTCGCATGGACACGAATGCACCTCCGTCGCCGCTCGCGCATCTGGACCACGCCGCGACGGCCTTCCTGCAGCGCATCGCCGCATCGGCGCGCGACTACCTCAACGCGCATGTGAGCTTCGTGGCCGAGGTCGCCGAGGCCGAGGTCGTGCGGGCGACGGCCGGCCCCGCCGCGGCCGCGGGACTGCCCGTCGGCGCGCGCTTCGAGCTGGAGGACACGTACTGCCATCGCGTGTTGCAGGGTCGGCTGCCCGAGGTCATCTACGACGCCCGCGTCGATGTGCGCACGCGCGACATCCCGCTTACCGAGCGTCTCGGCATCGAGTCCTACATGGGCGTGCCGGTCACGCTGCGCGACGGTCGCGTGCTCGGTACGCTCTGCTGCATCAACTTCCCGCCCGAACCCGATCACCGCGCCCGCGATCTCGGCTTCATGCATTTCCTCGCCGCACTGGTCGGCGATGAACTCGGCGAGTCGCTGCGCGCGCACGATCTGCGCATGCAGCGGCACGAGGCCGTCCATGCAGTGCTGCGCGCAGGAGGCCCGCGCATGGTGATGCAGCCGATCGTGCCGCTGGACGGCGGGCGCGCGATCGGCGCCGAGGCCCTCGCCCGCTTCGACCTGCCCGTCCACGCGACGCCGGACGTCTGGTTCCATGAGGCGCACGCCGTCGGCCTCGGCATCGATCTCGAACTCGCGTCGGTGCGCAATGCGCTGCCGCTGCTGCAGCGGCTGCCGCGCGACACTTTCCTGTCGCTCAACGCATCGCCGGACACCGTGGCACACGCGGATTTCGCCGACGCGATCGCGCGCGTCGATCCCTCACGTCTCGTCATCGAGATCACCGAGCACGCGGCGGTCGACGACTATCTGCCCGTGATCGACGCGGCGACGCGGCTGCGCAATGCGGGCGTACGCATCGCGATCGACGACGTCGGCGCGGGCTATTCCAGCCTGCGCCACGTGCTGCAGCTCGCCCCCGACATCGCCAAGCTCGACATGAGCCTGACCCGCGACGTCGATCGCGACCCGGCGAAACAGGCACTGGTCGCCGGCATGATGGCGTTCGCGATGCGCACCGGCGTGGCCGTGGTGGCGGAAGGCGTGGAAACCGCGATGGAGGCGCAGGCACTGCGTGAGGCGGGCGTGCGATTCGCGCAGGGTTTCGCCTTCGGCGCGCCCGGCAACGCGCTGCACTGATCGCGCGTCAGGACGCCATGGCCGACGTATCGACGTCGACCACGCCCGGTAGTCGCGCCAGCAGTTCGTCGGCGGGCAGCGGCCGCGAGAAGAGCCAGCCCTGACCGAACGGCACGCGCCAGCTCAGGAGAATCGCGGCCTGTCCTTCCTGTTCGACGCCTTCGGCGACCATGCCAAGCGACAACCCGCGCGCCATCTCGACGATGTGGAACGCGACGTGGCTGGTCACCGCGTCACTGCCCACCGTGTCGACGAAGGCCTTGTCGATCTTCAGGGCGTCGAGTTCGAACGTGGTGAGTTCGGCCAGGCTGGAATAGCCGGTACCGAAATCATCGATGGCGACCAGCAGCCCGAGGTCGCGCATGCGCCGCACCATGTCGCGCGCGCTGAGCGTGTTCGCGAAGGCGCGCTCGGTGACCTCCACGTGCACCTGCTTCGGTTGGACGCCGGTGCGCCGCAGCAACTCGCGCAGCAGATCCAGCGTGCCTTCGCGATGCATGTCCTGGGGCGAGAAGTTGATCGACAGGAAGAAGCCGTCCTCGCGCGCCGCCAGCTGCGCGAGCGTCGGCTCGACGAGTTCGATCACGCGCTCGGTGATCGCCGAAATCAGTCCGGCCTCCTCCGCCACCGGAATGAACAGATCCGGCCGCACCAGGCTGCCGTCCGGGCGTCGCCAGCGCAGCAGCACTTCGGCGCCGACCCAGCGCCGATCCGATAGACGCACGATCGGCTGGTAGACGACGTGGAACTCGTTGCGCACAAGACCGGAGCGGATCGCCGCGGCCGCCGACATCTGCTGGCGCGCGAGGTGGTGCGTCGTGTACGCCAGCACCAGGCCGAGCGCGAGGCCGATCGGCACCAGCACGCGCGCCATGCGGATGAGCGCGCCGTTGTAGTTGCCCGCATCCAGTGACGCGATCGCCATCACGTCGTAGTTCCTCGAACGGTACTGCGCGATGGTGCGTCCGCGCACGTTGAACGTGCGATGCGCGCCGGGGGCCAGAGCGGCCGCGTCGTGCATCCACGCACGGTCGAACCGCCCGCGGGTCGCCAGCACGCGGCCCGTCGACACCGACGCCACGGCAAGCGACACGCCCGGCTCGACCACCGTCGAGTCGACCGGCAGCGACTTGTGCACCACCGCCGCGAACCGTCCGTTGTCGATCACGATGAAGCGCTGCGGGGCCGCGAAATCGAGTTGTACGTTCTGGCGGACGCGCGCGCGCGTGGCGGACACGTAGTCGACCGGCCCCAGCGCGATCGGCGGATCGTGCAGCCCGTACGACGAGCAATAGATCGCGTCGCCGCGCACCAGGCCGATCAGCTGGATATAACTCGAGCCGACGTCGATACCCTGCAGCACGGCGTGCACGGCCGGGCCGCAGGACGCGACATCCGGGGTGGCCGCGAGTCGACGGAACGCCGCGCCGATCTGGTCGCCCGCGTCGTCACTCCGGCGCAGCACGTCGCTGGCGTAGATCGACGCGCGCCGCGCCTGGTCCACGCGCGCCTGTTCCCGCGCCAGCAACAAGGACAGCACGACCGGCACGGCGACCGCCGCCACGACCAGCGCGACCGCGAACCACACCATCCTCGAACGACCGAGTCCCAGTGACGTCATGCCCGTCCTTTCGTTCGTCGCGACGGCCTCCCCGCCCTCGCGTCTCGCCGCATCATGCCGATACCGGCTGCCGTATGCGTGTGACGGGTCGACGTCGTGCATGTGTCGAACGACGTCACCGGCAGGCCACGCGAGAACGTTCGCTTGAGCTTCGTGTGACGCCAGCGAGCCTTGAGCGCCCGGCAAGCGGACGCGCCGGTCGCCGGTGGCGACGCTCGTGCACGGTTCGCGCGGACCGCATAGCGCCGTGCTGCACTGCGCAACGAAGCGGCGGCGGGCTGCTGGAGATCACCGCCGCTCGGAACCACCGCTTGCGGCCGATCTGTAGCGAGGTCTCGCACAAGACGGGGTTGCCGACGCGCCATGACCCGCTTCACGCGCATAGCTCGCCGCTATGGGAGCGATCGGAACATTCGATTTTCGAAATGGGCGCAAGCGGCCTAGGTTTAGCAGATCGATGACGCGGCGCTTCTTTCGCGCGGCGCATCCTGCGGCGCGCCACGGCGCGTCGAAGCCGATGACGCCGCGACATCGCGCATCGCCGAACTCCCCACGTGCCGGCCCCCCGGCATGCCTTCGTGCAACGCCACAGGAGATGAGCCGCAATGAACGTCGAAGCGAAGTGCCCGGTCGCGCATCACCGCAAGCCGACGCGCAACAACGCCGCGTGGTGGCCCGACCAGTTGAACCTGGATGTGCTGCACCAGCACGCCAATCTCTCCGACCCGATGGTCGAGGGCTTCGACTACAAGGCGGAGTTCCGCAAGCTCGATCTCGATGCCGTCGTGAAGGATCTGCGCGACCTGATGACCGACTCGCAACCCTGGTGGCCCGCCGATTACGGTCACTACGGTCCGTTCTTCATCCGCATGGCCTGGCACGCCGCCGGCACGTATCGCATCTTCGACGGCCGCGGCGGCGCGCGTTCGGGCGAACAACGCTTTGCGCCGCTCAATTCGTGGCCCGACAACGGCAACCTCGACAAGGCGCGCCGCCTGCTGTGGCCGATCAAGCAGAAGTACGGCAAGCGCCTGTCGTGGGCCGATCTCATGATCCTCGCCGGCAACGTCGCGATCGAATCCATGGGCGGGCCCATCTTCGGCTTCGGCGGTGGACGCGAGGACGTGTGGGAGCCGCTGCCGATCGACTGGGGCCCGGAATCCACCTGGCTCGGCGACGAGCGCTACAGCGGCGAACGCGAACTCGCGCATCCGCTGGCGGCCGTGCAGATGGGCCTGATCTACGTGAACCCCGAAGGCCCGAATGGCGTTCCCGATCCGGTCGGCTCCGGCCGTGACATCCGCGACACCTTCGGTCGCATGGCGATGAACGACGAAGAGACTGTCGCGCTCGTGGCGGGCGGTCACACGTTCGGCAAGTGCCACGGCGCGGGGCCCGCATCGCATGTCGGCAAGGAGCCGGAAGGTGCGAATGTCGAAGAACTCGGTCTGGGCTGGCGCAGCTCGTTCGAATCCGGCATCGGCGCACACACGATCACCAGCGGCCTCGAAGGCGCGTGGACCGCGACGCCGACGCGATGGGACATGGAATATTTCGAGACGCTGTTCGGCAACGAGTGGGAACTCACCAAGAGCCCGGCTGGCGCGCACCAGTGGAAGCCCAAGGGCGATGCCAATCGCAACGTGCCCGACGCGCACATCCCCGGCAAGTTCCATCAGCCGATGATGACGACCGCCGACCTCGCGATGCGCTTCGATCCGATCTACGAAAAGATCTCGCGCGACTACATGGCCAATCCCGCGAAGTTCGCCGACGCGTTCGCGCGCGCGTGGTTCAAGCTCACGCATCGCGACATGGGCCCGAAGGTGCGTTATCTCGGCAAGCTGGTGCCGAAGGAAGACCTGATCTGGCAGGACCCGATTCCCGCCGTCGACCATCCGCTGATCGATGCGAACGACATCGCGTCGCTGAAGGAGCGCCTGCTCGATTCCGGGCTGTCGATCCCGCAGCTGGTGAAAACCGCCTGGGGATCCGCATCGACGTTCCGTGGCAGCGACCTGCGCGGCGGCGCCAACGGCGCACGCATTCGCCTCGCACCGCAGAAGGACTGGCCCGCGAACGAACCGGCCGAACTCGCGAAGGTGCTGTCGACGCTGGAATCGATCCAGCGCGATTTCAACGGCGCAGCGTCGGGTGGCAAGAAGGTGTCGCTGGCGGACCTCATCGTGCTCGGTGGCAGCGCAGCGGTGGAAGCCGCGGCACGCAAGGGGGGACACGACGTCACCGTGCCGTTCGCACCGGGCCGCATGGACGCGACGCTCGAACAGACCGATGTCGATTCGTTCGAGGTGCTTGAGCCCGCCGCCGATGGCTTCCGCAACTACGCGCGTCCCGACACGCAGGCGTTTGCCCCCGCCGCGCTGATCGATCGCGCCAATCTGCTGATGCTTACCGCACCGGAAATGACGGTACTGGTCGGCGGCCTGCGCGCGCTGGACGCGAACACCGGCCACACGCCGCACGGCGTGTTCACCCAGCGCCCCGGCACGCTGTCGACGGATTTCTTCACCCACCTGCTCGACATGCGCACCGCCTGGAAGCCATCGGAGTCCGATGCCGGCGTGTTCGAAGGCCGCGATCGCGCCTCGGGTGAATTGCGTTGGACCGCCACCCTCGTCGACCTGATCTTCGGCTCGAACGCGCAGTTGCGCGCGCTGGCCGAGTTCTATGCCGCGAGCGACGGCGAAGCGGATTTCATCCGGGACTTCGTGGCTGCGTGGACGAAGGTGATGAACCTCGATCGCTTCGACCTCGTGTATCGACAGGCGGCGTAAAGCCAATTCACGTCGCAACCGAAAAGCCCGGCCCCAGCCGGGCTTTTTTCGTGGTGACGCAACGGGTGGACGTGCGGCATAGACTGCACATCCGTTCCCCACGGCCACGGCGATGTCACGTCTTCAGGACATGCTCGGTGTCGAGCTGCCGGTCATCCAGGCGCCGATGGCAGGCGTGCAGGATGAAACGCTGGCGATCGCTGCCGCCAACGCCGGCGCACTCGGTTCGATGCCCTGCGCACTGCTGGGCTCCACGCAACTGGACACGGCGCTCGAGCGCTTCGCGACACTCGACGCGCCGATCAACCTCAACTTCTTCTGCCACGCGATGACCGCGCCGGACCCATCGCAGGAACAGCGCTGGCGTGACGCGCTCGCCCCCTACTACCGCGAATTCGACCTCGACATGCCGTCGCCGAGCACCGCCGGCGCGCGTCGTCCGATCGATACCGCGACGGTCGATCAACTCGAACGGTACCGCCCGCGCGTCATGAGCTTCCACTTCGGCCTGCCTGCGCCGGAACTTCTTGCACGCATCAAGGCATGGGGTGCGGTCGTGCTGGCGTCTGCCACGACACTCGAAGAAGGACGCTGGCTGCAGCACCACGGTGCGGACGCCGTCATCGCGCAGGGCATCGAAGCCGGCGGTCATCGCGGCCATTTCCTGACGTCCGATCTGGCGCTGCAACCGTCCACGGAGGTGCTCGTCCAAGCGCTCGCCTCCCACCTGCACGTTCCGGTCATCGCCGCGGGCGGAATTGCAGAGCGCAGCGACGTCGAACGCATGCTCGACGCGGGTGCCGCCGCCGTGCAGGTCGGCACGGCCTACCTGCTGTGCCCGGAGGCGACGACGAGCACCGTGCACCGCGCCGCACTGCGCGACGCCAGCCGGGAAACGACTCTCACCAACCTCTTCAGCGGCCGCGCGGCGCGCGGACTCGCCAATCGCCTGATGCGCGAGCTCGGTCCACTCTCCAACCTGCCGCCCGCATTCCCCTGGGCGTCGCAAGCGCTCGCACCCCTTCGCGCGTACGCCGAAGCGCGGGGACGCGATGACTTCACGCCGCTGTGGTCGGGAACGAAACGCAGGCACACCGACGACGCGCGCAGTGCGGCGCGTGTCACGCGGGACCTGGCCGGGCTGGACTGATGTCGTGCGATGCGGTGGCGGCGCAATGGGACGACGAGTCGTGGCCATGGATTACGGATGGACTGAGGCATTCTTGGACACTGTTTCCGAAGGCCATCCGCATGCGAAACGCCGTTCTCGCCCTCGTCCTCGGCATCTGCATTTCCCCAGCGTTCGCCTCTTCGGCGGCGGGGACGTACTCGGTATCGTGGCCGCGCGCCGACGACGTGCGGATTCACGTCAACGCGCAGCTTCCGACGGGCGACGACCGTCTCGGCATGGCGCAGTCGTGGCCCGGCGATGCGGAGCCCGTCGCCAGCGGCGGCTGGCCGGCACTCGTGCGCAACCTGACGGTTCGGAACCAGGCCGGCGACGCCTGCACGTTCGTGGCGAAAGGAAGCGCGGGATGGCAACTGGCACCGGCGTGCAGCGGCGCGTTGACCATTGAATACGACGTCGATTACGACAGCCTGCGCAAAGCCGGCTGGCCTGCACCGCGGGAAGCGATGTTCCGCGACGCGAACGCCGTCGCCCTCGTCGGCCGTTCGCTGTTCATCACCCGCCAAGGCACGGGTGCGGCGCGCGTGACGTTCGCGCTCCCGCGCGGATGGCACGTCGAGACGCCGTGGTCGCCGATCACGCGCGCCACGTTCATGGTGCCCTCGAATGACGATCTGACGGACAACCTGATCGCCTTCTCCGACCGAACCATTCCGCGTTGGTCGACGAAGGACGTCGACCTGCACGTGCTGACCTTCGGCGTGTGGCGCGACCGCGAAAGCACCGTCCGGCGCACGCTGCAGGACGCATTGCGTCGATACGTCCAGTCGATGCCGCTGCCACGGCGCCCGCCTTACCTCGTGATCCTGCTGCCACAGAACGACACCGGCGGTGAATCGTTCCGGGCGAGCTTCGCAATGAACGCGTTGCTGGACGGGACCCGCGAAAACGCGATGGCGTGGCAGGGCCGGCTCGCGCACGAAGTCTTCCATTACTGGAACGGCTGGCGCCTGCGCGGCGCGGACTACGCGTCCAGCCAATGGTTCCAGGAAGGATTCACCGAATACATGGCGGCGACGACGCTCCGCCAGACCGACGCCGTGTCCAGCACCGAATTCGCTGCGACCTTCGCAGAGCACCTGCGTACCGCGGGACGCCTGCAGACACCACTCGACACGCCGGGAACGCACAAGGGGCCGCCGCTCTACAGCGGCGGCGCGCTCGTCGCACTCAGCTGGGATGCGTTGATCCGCCAGTCGACGGGCGGACACCGCCGCATGGACGACGTGTTCGCTGCGCTCTGGCGAAAGACGGACCGCGGCGCACGGGCGTACACGTGGTCGGACATCCGTGCGTCACTCGACGAGGTTGCGCCGAAGGTCGACTGGGACGCGCTCTACGCCCGGTACGTGTCCGGCGACACGCGCTACACCGCCGACGAGGTGGCGTCGGCGGTCAAGGTGGTCAGCCTTCACTAGCGCGTGGGGAGACGCGTGGCGCCGGAAAACACGTGCCTCGCTAATCGTCGCTGTCGCCATACATGAGTCGCTGCGGGATGAGGCTCGCCGCCGTCAGCGCGCCGGTGACGTCGTAGTCGAACCGCAGCAGCCAGTCGAACACCTCGTCCGGCCACTTGTCGGGCAACAGCGTGTCGGGCGCACCGAGCGCCTTCGCAAGTCCGCGCAGTTTCTTGTGCGTCCAGCAGATCAGGATCGTCGCGTGGTCGTACCGTGGATCGGTATGCAGGCGTTCGGCCAGCGCGCGATAGGCGGTGTCGGCAAGGCGTGCATCGATGTCGAGGCCGAGTGCGGCCGCCAGCGGCTCGAGCGTGAGGCGCGAGCGACGGCTGTCGCGCGCATCGGCGGCGGCGATCAACCAGGCCGGTGGCGGCAGTCGCGACGCGCCCGAGGCAAGGTTCTGGAAATACGCCACGTAGGCCTGCGCACGCGCCATGCCGGCCGGCGTCAAACCGACGTCATGCCTGTCCCCGGATTTCTCCGCATGGCGAATCACCAGCAGGGTCGCGGCCTTGGGCATGGACATGGGCACGACGGAAGGATCCGAGTTTCCCGGTGATGCGTTGGCGCCCCGTAAATCCGCCTATCCCGCGGTCGGCGATCGGATGACGTCGCGGTCCATCGATGTGCACGCGCAGCGGGCGGCCACAGCCGCTGTGCCGTTGCCGTCATCGAGTGATGCGTACCTTGCACTCGCGTCCTGCTTCTCTCGCGCGACGCAATGACCGCCGGAGGCGGCACAGCGCCCTGCGACCCAATTCCCGGGCGCTTCTACCACGTGGGATGTTCCAAAGCCCTCCCGGTCGGCAACCGAGATCGCTCCGCGCTCAGCGGATTCCGCGCCATTCACGGCACTCGGTTGGATCCAACATGCAATTTCTCGTCTTCCGGCGCACCGACCGTGCGCTGGTGATCGTTCCCGCGTACCAGCGGCCGCCAGCAGCCTGCCTCGACCATGGCAGCCTGCGGTTCGCCGGCGTATGCGACATCGCCCTCCACGACTTCGTACCCGGCGTTGGCCAAACGCTCCGGCAGCACGGCTACGCCTCCATCCGCGAGCCGGACTGGGACGCGCTGGCCGAAGCGTCCTGCCTGGCCGAGATCGGCGATGAATGACCTCAACGCCATGCTGGCGAAGTGCAAGCCCCGCGCGGTCGAACGCGTGTTCGTCGACGTGTACCGGCGCGAGAACGGGCAGCTGCTCGTCCACGCCGACATCGATGATGCACGCGCACTCGCGCAGTGCATGCGTGTGGGGCGCGCCGGACTCGACGAGGCACGGTGGTCGCGCCGCCTCGGCTGCCCGTTGCGGCGCGCGCACGGCGCCGTGGTGCCGCGCGAGTTCGCCGCGCAGCTCATTTCCGACATGCTCGTCATCGGTTGAGGCGACGCCTCAGCCGCCGAGCGCCTTCGCGAGATAGCGCGCGGTGCGGCTGTCCTTCGACGTCGCGACGACGTCCGGTGCACCGCAGGCCACGATGCGTCCGCCGTTCTCCCCGGCGCCGGGCCCGACATCGATGACCCAGTCACTGTGCGCGACCACTCGCATCTCGTGTTCGACCAGCACCACGGTGTTGCCGGCGTCGACGAGGCTGTGCAGATGCACCATCAGGCGGTCGACATCCGCGGCGTGCAGGCCGGTGGTCGGTTCGTCGAGCACGTAGAGCCCGCGGCCGCGCTGGCTGCGCTGCAGTTCGGTCGCCAGCTTGATGCGCTGCGCTTCGCCGCCCGACAGCTCGGTCGCCGGCTGCCCGAGGCGCAGGTAGCCGAGGCCGATGTCGCGTAGCGTTTCCAGCGGACGCAGCACTGCTGGTTCGTCCGCGAAGAACGTGCAGGCTTCGTCGACATTCAAGGCGAGCACCTCCGCGATGTTGCGGCCGTTCCACTTCACCGTCAGCGTCGCCTCGTTGTAGCGCGTGCCATGGCAGGTCGGACACGGCGCATAGACGCTGGGCATGAACAGAAGTTCGACACTGACGAAGCCTTCGCCTTCGCAGGTTTCGCAGCGGCCTTTCGCGACGTTGAACGAAAAGCGCCCGACGTCGTAGCGACG
The DNA here is from genome assembly GCF_003367355.1 of Lysobacter sp. TY2-98. Classification (NCBI taxonomy): domain Bacteria; kingdom Pseudomonadati; phylum Pseudomonadota; class Gammaproteobacteria; order Lysobacterales; family Lysobacteraceae; genus Lysobacter; species Lysobacter sp. TY2-98. The sequence continues at coordinate 3,093,483 of NZ_CP031413.1, read as the reverse complement.
ACGTCGCGCGTCCGGCGTCGCGGCGAACAGCTTGCGCACGTGATCGAACAGGCCGGTGTAGGTGGCGAGGTTCGATCGCGGCGTGCGCCCGATCGGCTTCTGGTCGACGCGCACCAGGCGCCGCACGGCGTCGACGTCGCCCGCAAGGTGCCCGTGCGTGCGTTGCACGACGCTGGGACCGGCCTCGGGATCGGGTTCGTCGTCTTCGGGCTCGTGACCCAAGTGGCCGGAAACCAGTTCCACCAAGGCCTGGCTGATCAGGCTGGACTTGCCCGATCCCGACACGCCGGTGACCGCGGTGAGCACACCGAGTGGAATGCGTGCACCGATGCCGTGCAGGTTGTTGCGGTGCACGTCCTTCAGTTCCAGCCAGCCCGTCGGCTCGCGCGGTGTCCGCATCTGCGGTGCGGGCGTGTCGTCGAACAGATAGCGCGCAGTCTGCGACGACGCGACCTCGCGCAGCGCGTCCGGCGGCCCGCTGTAGAGCACCTCGCCACCGCGCTCGCCGGCGCCGGGGCCAACGTCCACGAGCCAGTCGGCGCGCCGCATCATTTCCAGGTCGTGCTCGACCACGAACAGCGAATTGCCGACGTCGCGCAGATGCATGAGGGCGTCGAACAGCGCTTCGCTGTCGGCCGGATGCAGGCCGGCGGTCGGCTCGTCCAGCACATAGACGACGCCGAACAGGTTGGAGCGGATCTGCGTCGCGAGGCGCAGGCGCTGCAGCTCGCCGGGCGACAGCGTGGGCGTGGCGCGATCCATCGCCAGATAATCGAGGCCGAGGTTCTGCAGCGTGCCGATGCGGGCGACGAGATCGGACGCGATGCGTTGCGCGGCGAGGCGTTTTTCTTCCGACATCGCGGGCGTGCGGTGTACATCCGGGGCCGCGTTGTGCGCGGATGCGCCCGCAGCCGCGCGCTTCGCGCGGTCGCGCTTCGTGGCGGCCGCGCCGCGGGCGTCGGCATCGCCGGCGGCGGCTGGCGGCGCCCCACCCTCTGCGACCGGACGGAGCACCTCGGCCAGGCGGTCGAACGACAGTTGCGACAGCTCGCCGATGTCGAACCCGGCGAACGTCACCGACAGCGCTTCGCGCTTCAGGCGCTTGCCTTTGCAGACCGGGCACAGCGTGCCCTGGAGGAAGCGGGCGACACGCCGCTTCATCAACGCGCTCTGCGTGGTCGTGAACGTGTGCAGTACGTAGCGGCGCGCGCCGGTGAACGTGCCCATGTACGCCGGTTCGAGTTTCTTCTTCAATGCCGCACGCGTTTCCGCGGGGCTGAAGCCGGCATAGACCGGTACGGTCGGCGTCTCCTCGGTGAACAGGATCCAGTCGCGATCCTTCTTGGGCAGATCCTTCCATGGCCGGTCGACGTCGTAGCCGAGCGTGACCAGGATGTCGCGCAGGTTCTGGCCGTGCCATGCCGGCGGCCACGACGCGATCGCGCGGTCGCGGATGGAGAGCGTCGGGTCCGGCACCATCGCGGTTTCGGTCACGTCGTAGACGTAGCCCAGTCCGTGGCAATGCGGGCACGCGCCCTGCGGCGTGTTCGGCGAAAAGTCCTCCGCATAGAGCATGGGCTGCCCGCGCGGATAGGTGCCGGCGCGCGAATACATCATCCGTACCAAGCTCGAGAGCGTGGTCACGCTGCCCACGGTCGAACGCGCGCTGGCGACGCCGCGCTGCTGCTGCAATGCGACCGCCGGCGGCAGGCCGTCGATGGCGTCGACGTCGGGCACGCCGACCTGGTCGATCAACCGGCGCGCGTACGGCGCCACCGATTCGAAATAGCGCCGTTGCGCTTCCGCATACAGTGTGCCGAACGCCAGCGACGACTTGCCGGAGCCGGACACGCCGGCAAACACGACGAGTGCATCGCGTGGCACGTCGACATCGACATCCTTGAGGTTGTGCTCGCGCGCGCCGCGCACGCGGACGAAACCGCCGCTGCCGAGATCGCGGTTGCCGCTGTCCTTTCGCGAACCGTCCATGCGCTGTCCGTCGTGAACCTGCCGCATTAGACGACGCGACGGGCGCGCAGGCGAGTGAAGACGGCACCGATGAGCGCGTCCGGTTTCTCGCACGTGTCGTCGAAACGGGCAGCGTCGAGGCGACGCGCGAGTGCATCATCGTGACGCGATCGGCGGCACCTCATCGGGCGCTCGTGCGGTCTTGATCCATGCCGTCCGGGCCGTGCGTCCGAAAGGACTGCCTTCAGCACGGGCCAGGCGCGCAAGTACTGCCGCGCGAATTCGTTCGCCACCGCGACCGCATTCCCGCGGCGATCGTCATCGTGCGGATGCGGCTGTCCGACGCAGGCTTGGGGCGGTGCGATCCTCGACGACACGCAGCAGGACGGCGGAAGAAAAGTGCGCTCTGCCGCCTTGAGGCGTCACGCGGGCTTCTGACGGGCGAATCGACGGCCCGTGCCGAAATCAGCGCCGGTCAGGGGACACCGGCGACATCGAACCCGGAAGAAGATCGGACCGCGTCCAAGCCGAGGCGTAGGCCGGCGAACCCGCAGGCGCCGGCCCGCTGGTCAGGGCGCTCCCTTCTGCAGCCCGACGCGCAACACCTGGTGCTCGGGCCATCCCGCCGCCAGCGCGCGGAATACCGCCACACCGGTTTCGCCACGCCGGCCTTCCGCATCGGCGAGCGCATCCTCGGCCTGCAGGCGCACGCGATCGGCGTCGAGCACCTCGAGCAGATTGGACGCACCGGCTTGGTAGCGAAGTCGCGCGAGTTCGGCAGCGCGCGTGCTCGCCCGCGCAGCGTCGGCAAGTCGATCCGTTTCCACCGCCGCGCGGCCGTGTCGCAGCAACGCGTCTTCGGTCTCTTCAAGCGCCAGCAACACGGTCTGCTGGTACTGCGCGAGTGCCGCATCGGCATCGGCACCCGCGGCCCGGATGCGCGCACGCACGCGTCCAACATCGAGGAACGACCAATCGATGCCGAGCGCCGCCAGACCCGCGCCCTGCCCGGCCGTAAACAGGCTGTTCGCCTCGCCCGAGCGTGAACCCAGCAGGGCGCCGAGCGTCAGCCGCGGGAACAGATCGGCCGTTGCGACGCCGATGCGGGCAGTCGCTGCGTGCAAGCGGTACTCCGCAGCGGTGACATCCGGCCGGCGGCGCAGCACCGACGCCGGCGTCTCGCCATCGAGCTGTGCACGAATCGCGGGAATCGACGATGGCGCCGACAGTGTCGCGATCAACGCATCCGGCGTTCGTCCGGTCAGCACCGCCAGACGATGCATCGCCACGCCCTCTGCCGCTTCGAGCGCCGGGATTCGGGCCTCGGTGGAGTCGAGCAACGCACGCGCGCGCTCGAGATCGAAGTCCGTATCGCGACCGGCCTTCGCCCGCACTTCGACGATGCGGAGCGTGTCGGCCTGGTTGTCGGCGTTCGCATGTGCGACCGCGAGCCGCGCCTGCAGGCCGCGCAGCTCGACATAGGTGCGCACGACTTCGGCGACGACGCTCACCTGCAGCGCATCGTGGTCGGCCGCCGCGGCCCAGGCTTCCGAGCGCTGGGCCTCGACGTCACGACGCACGCGACCGAACAGGTCGAGCTCCCAGCTCGCCACCGCACCCGCCTGGAACGACTTCCGGGTGCGGTCGCCATTCGCAGCTTCGTCGGCGGGCAGGCGCGTTTCGCGCGCGTCACCCTGCACCGTGATGGTCGGCAGCTGGTCGAAGCGTGCATTGCGCAGCAACGCGTTCGCGCGGTCGTAGTGGGCGAGTGCAACGCGCAGGTCGTTGTTGGCGGCCAGCGCATCGTCGACGAGCGTGTCGAGCACGGGATCGCCGACTTGGCGCCAGAACTCGCGCATGTCGCCGGGCGATGCCGGCTGCGCGCCGGCATCGAGAGCGTCGCCGCGCACGAACTGCGCCGGCGCCGGTGTATCCGGCCTGACGAAGTCCGGCCCGACCGCGCATGCGCTCAGCAGCACCATCGCCGTCGCAAGGACGAGGGGTTTGATCACCACGGCAGCACCTCGCCAAGATGATGGAAGCCACCGTTCGGGCCGTCCGCGCCGAGCAGCGCCATCTCCACGCTCGTACGCGCGCCGGTCTGCACGTCGAGCTCGCCCTGTGCGTTCATGTCGGTCTTGACCGAGCCCGGGTGCACCGCGTTGACCTTGATCTTCGTGTCGCGTAGCTCGTGGGCGAGGTGCACGGTCCATGCGTTGAGCGCGCTCTTGGAGGCGTCGTACGCCGGCATCTTGAAGTCGAAGATCGGCGACGCCGGATCGGTATGCGACGTCAGCGAGCCGAGCAGGCTCGACACGTTGACGATGCGCGCGGCCGGCGCGGCGCGTAGCAGCGGAAGGAACGCCTGCGTCGTCGCGATGACGCCGAACAGGTTGGTGTCGAACGTCTCACGCCACGTGCGCAGCGACTGCTGCGACGGCGGCAGGCTGAAGTCGTCGATGAACACGCCGGCGTTGTTCACCAGCACGTCGAGATGGCCGTACTTGTCGGCGACCTCCTGCGCCGCCTTGCGGATGCTGTCGGCGTTGGTGACGTCGAGTTCGATGGCGTCGACGGACAAGCCGTCGGCCTTGAACGGCAGCGCGGCGGCGACGGCGCGCGTGTGATCGCGACCGGCGAGCAGGACGTGCAGCCCTTCGCTCGCGAGCTGGCGGACGGTTTCGAGGCCGAGGCCGCGGGTGGCGCCGGTGACGAGGGCGATGCGGGTGTTGGAAGCGGTCATGTCGATTCTCCGGGGTCAGGCGGGAAGAGGTTCTGCGTCGATCGCTTCGGCAGCGGGCGCGGCATCGCGCGTCACGAGCTTGCGCAGGGCGACGTAGAACACGGGGGTGAGGAACAGGCCGAACAGGGTGACGCCGAGCATTCCGGCGAAGACGGTGATGCCCGTCGCGCCGCGCACCTCGGCGCCCGCGCCGTGCGAGAGCACGAGCGGCACGGTGCCGGCGATGAAGGCGATCGACGTCATGACGATCGGGCGCAGGCGCAGGCGGCAGGCTTCAAGCGCGGCCTGCACGATGCCGCGGCCCTGCAGCTCGAGCTCACGAGCGAACTCGACGATCAGGATCGCGTTCTTGCACGCGAGGCCCATCAGCACGACGAGGCCGACCTGCACGAACACGTTGTTGTCGCCGTGCGTAAGCCAGACGCCGACCAGCGCGGACAGCAGCGTCATCGGCACGATCAGGATCACCGCGAGCGGGAGCGTCCAGCTCTCGTAGAGCGCGGCGAGCACGAGGAACGCGAGCAGCACGGCGAGCGGGAACACGACGAGCGCGGCGTTGCCCTGGCTCGCCTGCTGATAGCTCAGGTCGGTCCACTCGATGTCCATGCCGTGCGGCAGCACCTTGCCGGCGAGCGCGGCCATCGTGTCCATCGCCTGTGCCGACGACAGCACGCGCGGATCGGCTTCACCGGCGAGGTCGGCGGCCGGGTAACCGTTGTAGCGCAGCACCGGGTCCGGGCCGTACGTCTGGTGCACGGTCACCATCGAGCCAACGGGCACCATCTCGCCGCGGATGTTGCGCGTGCGCAGGTTGGCGATGTCCTCGACGCTGTCGCGGAACGGCGCGTCGGCCTGCGCGATCACCTGCCAGGTGCGGCCGAACTGGTTGAAGTCGTTGACGTAGGCGCTGCCGAGGTAGGTCTGCAACGTTTCGAACAGCTCCGTCAGCGGCACGCCCTGCGCCTTCGCCTTGACGCGATCGACGTCGGCATCGAGCTGCGGCACGTTCGCCTGGTAGCTCGTGATCGGGAAGCTCATGCCCTTCGTCTGCGACACCGCGCCCTGCAGCGACTGCACCGCGTTCTGCAGCGCGCCGTAGCCGGCGCCCGAGCGATCCTCGACGAACAGCTGGTAGCCGTTGCCGTTACCGAGACCGAGGATCGGCGGCGGCATCATCGAGAAGGTGAAGCCCTCCTGCAGGCCGGCGATCTTCTGGTTGATCTCCGCGTTGATGTCGGCCGCCGAGCGATGGCGCTTGCCGAACGGCTCCAGCGACAGGAACGCCACGCCCGTGTTCGGCGTGTTCGTGAACTGCAGTGCGTTGAGACCCGGGAAGCTGATCGTGTGTTCGACGCCCTCGACGTGCGAGGCGATATCCGTCACCTTGCGCAGCAGCGCGTCAGTACGCTCGATCGACGCGCCTTCCGGCAGTTTCACGCCCGCGATCAGGTAGCCCTTGTCCTGTGTCGGGATGAAGCCCGGCGGCACGGTCTTGAACATCAGGCCGGTCGCGACCAGCAGCACCGCGTACACCACGAACACCGCGCCGCGACGGCCGAGCGCCTTCGACACCGCGCCCTGGTAGCGCGACGAGCTGGTGTTGAAGAAGCGGTTGAAAGGACGGAACAACCAGCCGAACAGACGGTCGATCAGGCGCGTCGGGGCATCCTTCGCTGCGCCATGCGGCTTGAGCAGGCGCGCAGCGAGCGCCGGCGACAGCGTCAGCGAGTTGACTGCCGAGATCACCGTCGAGATGGCGATCGTCACCGCGAACTGCTTGTAGAACTGACCGGTGACGCCCGACAGGAACGCCATCGGCACGAACACCGCGCACAGCACCAGCGCGATCGCGATGATCGGGCCGGAGACTTCCTTCATCGCCTGATGCGCCGCCGCCAGCGGGCTCAGGCCTTCCTCGATGTTGCGTTCGACGTTCTCGACCACCACGATCGCGTCGTCCACCACGATGCCGATTGCGAGCACCAGGCCGAACAACGTCAGCGTGTTGATCGAAAAGCCGAGCAGGTGCAGCGCGGCGAACGTGCCGACCACCGACACCGGCACCGCGATTAGCGGAATGATCGAGGCGCGCCAGGTCTGAAGGAACAGGATGACGACGAGCACGACGAGCGCGACGGCTTCGAGCAGCGTCGACACCACTGCCTTGATCGAATCGCGCACGAAGACCGTCGTGTCGTAGACCGAGCGGTACTCGATGCCGGCGGGGAACGTCTTCGCGAGCCCGTCCATCTTCGCGATCACCTGATCGCGGATGTCGAGCGCATTCGCGCCCGGTGCCTGGAAGATACCGATGGCGACCGCGTTCTTGCCGTCGAGCTGCGAGCGCAGCGTGTAGTCGCCCGCACCGAGTTCGATGCGTGCGACGTCGGCCAGGCGCACGAGCTCACCGTCCTCGCCGTTCTTGAGCACGATGTCGCCGAATTCCTCCGCGGTGGAGAGGCGACCGCGCGCATTGATCAGCGTCAGGAAATCACTGTTCGGCATCGGCTCGGCGCCGATCTGGCCGGCGGACACCTGCACGTTCTGCTCGCGCATCGCACGCACTGCGTCACCGGCCGTGAGCCCGCGTGACGCGAGCTTGTCCGGATCGAGCCACACGCGCATCGCGTAGTCGCCGCCGCCGAAGATCTGCGCATCGCCGACGCCGCGCACCTTCGCCAGCTCGTCCTTGACGTGCAGGCGCGCGTAGTTGCGCAGGTAGAGCGAGTCGTACTTGCCGTCCGGCGAGACGAGATGCACCACCATCAGGAACGTCGGCGACTGCTTCTGCGTCGTCACGCCCTGGCGGCGCACATCTTCGGGCAGACGCGCGAGCGCCTGGCTCACGCGGTTCTGCACTTTGACCGCTGCGTCGTCCGGATCGGTGCCCGGGCGGAACGTCACCGTCATCTGCAGCACGCCGTCGGAACCGGCGACGGACTTGACGTACATCATGTCCTCGACGCCGTTGATCGCCTCTTCGAGCGGTGTCGCGACGGTTTCGGCGATGACTTTGGGGTTCGCGCCCGGATACACCGTGCGCACGACCACCGACGGCGGCACCACCTCGGGGTATTCGCCGATGGGCAGCAGCGGGATCGCGATCAGGCCCGCGGCGAAGATGATGATCGACAGCACCGCGGCGAAGATCGGGCGGTCGATGAAGAAGCGTGAGAAGTCCATGCGTGGGTTCCTTGGCGGAAATCCGGGCCGAGGGGCCCCGCGCCTGCGCGGTTTCGCGCAAGCGGCGGGTGGAACGACGGAGCAAAAACGTCAGCGGGCGGCGAGCGCCGGCGACGGCGGCGGTGCACCCATCGCGATGGGCTTGGGCACCACCGGCATGCCGGGGAAGAACACCTTCTGCACGCCGTGCACGATCACGCGGTCATCGGGTTTCAAGCCCGCGGTCACCACGCGAAGGCCGTCGACGACACGACCGACCGTGATGTCCTTGCGCGTCGCAGCGTTGTGCGGGCCGAGCACGTAGACGTACTTGCGGTCCTGGTCGGTCAATACCGCCTTGTCGTCGACGAGCATCGCGTTCTGCGTCGCGCCGCCCTGCAGCTGCACGCGAGCGAACATGCCGGGCGTAAATCGACGATCGGGATTCTCGACGACGGCGCGCGCGCGGATCGAACCGGTCTGCGGGTCGACCTGGTTGTCGACGAAGTCGAGCTTGGCTTCGTGCGGATAGCCCGTTTCGTCGGCGAGCGCGACGCGCACGGTGTTCTGCGCACCGCCCTGCCCCTCGCGCTCGAGGCGCTTGTAGCGCAGGAACGCCTGCTCGTCGGCATCGAAGTAGACGTACATCGGGTCGACGGAGACGACCGTCGTCAGCAACGTCGAATCGGCCTGTGCGAGATTGCCGCGAGTGACGAGCGCGCGTCCGACGCGGCCCGACACCGGCGCACGAACCTGCGTGTACTGCAGTTCGAGTCGTGCCGCTTCCACCACGGCTTCGGCGGCGCGCACCGCGGCCGAACCCTGCGCACTCGCGGCACGGCGGCTTTCGAACTCCTCGCGCGAAATCGCCTGCGCTTCGACCAGCGTGGCGGCGCGGCGGTCCTGTGCCTGTGCGAGGCGGGCTTCGCTCCTCGCGCGTTCAAGTTCGGCGAGGGCGCGGTCGAGGTTCGCCTGGAAACGACGCGGATCGATCACGAACAGCAGGTCGCCCTTATGGACTTCCTGCCCTTCGGCGAACGCGACGCGATCGATGTAACCACTCACGCGCGGTCGCAGTTCGACGGTGTCGACGGCCGACACGCGGCCGGTGAAGTCGTCCCACTGCCCGACGGGTTTGGACAGCACCTGCGCCACGCTGACTTCGGGCGGGGGTGGCATTGCGGCGGCGCCGGGCTCGGCTTGGCTGCTGCAGCCCGCGGCGACGAGCAGCGTCGTGATGGCGAGCGCCAGTGCGGCGCCTCGCGAAAGAAGATGCAGTCGGCTCATCGATCGAAGTCCTTGGGTAGATGAGAGGTGAGTGATTCAAGGAGAACGCGCGCGTCGGCGATATCCGGATCACGCGAAGTCGCGGCGCGCGGCGAAGGTCGCCTTGCGGGTTCGAACTCGACGACCGGCGCGACGTTCACGCCGCGCGGCGCCGTGGCGAGCGCCACCGCACGCTCGCCGATCGCGCGAACGCGCGGCCATTGCGGGCACGCATGGGCGGCATTGAGGTCGGTGCATGCGGGTGCGGCGACGTCGAGTAGCTGCACGCGCACGCCGGTGGCGAGCGCCTCTTCGTGCAGCACACGCACCAGCATTCGCAGCGCGGCGGCGGCGACCGACCGGTGGCCGTAGCCCGCCCACGGCGTCGTGCTGCCAGGTCCGCCGATCACGACGTAGCGCAGGCCGGACGACTGCTCCGCCAGCCACGGCAGGAGCTGCCGCGCGGCGGCGATGTGCGGGGCGACGTCTTCGTCGATGCGCCGATGCAACGCGTCGATGCCGTCGTCGAGCACGCGTCCGCGGTCGGAACCGCCCTTGAGCGCGACCACGACGCCGTCGATGGGTCGACCAAGCCGCTTCAATTGGGCGACCAGCTTGACGGCGCCGCGGTCGTTCGACACCGAGGCGCGCAGCAGCGTGAGGTCGGCGGCCGGATGCCGCGTCTCCAGCGCCTTCAGGCCGCTGCAGCCGCGGGCCACGGCGATGACTGCACGGCCCGCTTCGACCGCTGCATCCACCACCGCGCGGCCTACCGTCCCGCTGGCACCGAGCACGAGCAGTGCCCCGCTCATTGTCCCGCTCCCGGGACTTTCAAGCCCGCATTCGGGACGATCGGACGATGCGGCCAATGCAGGCCCGATGCACCCACGATCGCCGCGACGGCGACGCCGACCGGCAGGAGCACGGCGAACCCGAGTGCCCAGCCCAGCAACGCCAGCCCCCCGTGCAGCGTCGCGACGTGCCGGATCAGCGTCGCGCCAAGCGTCAGCACGGCGAAGGCGCCGACCAGCACGAAGGCGGTCGTCAGCAGCCGGAAGGTGAAGGGGGTGGTCATCGCGCGGCAGTCGGATCAGAGGCTGCGCAGGCTAGACCTCCGTCCCGGATTTGATTAGCCACAACTTCGGGGAATAATTATCCCGGAATCGGGACAGTCCCCGACCCCATGCCGTGCCATCCTGCACGCCCCGAAGCCAGGAGCCGTCGCATGTCCCGCGATCTCAACGACACGCTGGTGTTCGTGAAGGTGGTCGAGCACGGCAGTTTCATCTCCGCCGCGCGCGCCCTGCGGCTGCCGAAGACCACCGTCAGCCGGAAGGTTCAGGACTTGGAAACGCGCCTCGGCGCGCAGCTGCTGCATCGCACGACACGCAAGCTCGGGCTCACCGAAGCGGGCAACGTCTATTTCGAGCATTGCCAGCGCATCGCACGCGAACTCGACGAGGCCGAAAGCGCGGTGAGCCAGCTGCAGGACGGGCCACGCGGTTGGCTGCGCGTGACCGCGCCGTATTCCATCGGCATCAACTGGATCGCGCCGCTGCTCGGCGAGTTCCACGCGCAGCATCCAGAAGTGCGCGTCGAGATGATCCTCACCAACGAATCGCTCGACCTGATCGACAAGGAGATCGACGTCGCGCTGCGCGTCGGCAACCTGCCCGATTCGAATCTCGTCGCACGCAAGCTCGCCTCGTTCCGCTCTCAGGTGTACGCGAGCCCGACCTACATCGAGCGTCATGGCGAACCGCTGCATCCCGACGATCTGCAACACCATCGTGCGCTGACGTTCTCGAAGTTCCGCCGCAACGGCACCTACATCTGGCCGCTGTCCGATGGCGAGCGCAGCGTCGAATACCGCGTCGATCCGGTGCTGGTCGCGAACGATCCGGGCTTCCTCACCGGCGCACTGCTGTGTGGCGAAGGCCTGATGCTGTCCAGCGACATCACCATCAAGGGCTTCGTCGAACAGGGCTTGGTGCGCCACGTCCTCGCCGGTTGGACCGGTCCCGAATACGACTGCAGTGCCGTGTTCCCGAAGGGCCGCGTGCAATCGCCCAAGATCCGTGTGTTCGTGGATTTCCTCGTCGAACGCCTGAACTTCGATGCGGACTACATGCAGATGTCGTGTCCGAACCGGAAGGGTTGCACGATGGAAGCAGACGCGGGAACCGAAGTCGACGGCGAAACGCGTACGGATGCTGTCGCCGCGCCGGCAGTGAAGGTGCTGGAGGTGGCGTGACCGAACGTGCGGGCGGTATTCCTTAGTTGCACCGTCTCGCGTGGGCATCGGCGCCGTCATTGCGCGCGCTCCACAATTGCATGCTCGCGCGCCGCTCGATGCCTGATTCGCAGAGCGCTCTTGTTTCGACAGGCCGCCGATTGAACCGCCCGAAGGGCAGGCAGCACGACACGCAGGAAGCTGGGCCCACCAGGATTCGAACCTGGAACCAAGGGATTATGAGTCCCCTGCTCTAACCGTTGAGCTATAGGCCCGTAAACGCTTTCAGGCCACTTGAGCCCGACGCCGCCGCAATTTTGGTGTAACTCCGCCAGCGAGTCGAGCTTGCAGGGCGTCCACTGCATCGACCAGATTGGCGGCGCGCGTGTAGCGCTCGGCCATTGCACGCGTCTTTCATCCGCCAATGGCTTGAATGGTAGCGGCGTCGAGTCCTGCGTGCGCCGCGTTGGCAGCCACAGTGCGGCGCATCGTCTGCGGCGTGATATTTGCTCGGCACCTCAGCGCCCTCGACACATCGCGCGAATTGCCGTGACTGGTCAATCGCCGTCACATCGATGAGCTGCCGCAGCTTCAGGGCCGTCCTAAGCATGTGCGCAAGCGCCGCAGCCTCGCGATTGATGGTCGCAGCAGATGCGTCTTCAGAGCGCCTCGTCGTGACGCATGCCTTCCAGTCTTCGTCGCTCAACCAGGCCAATGGCGGCGCAGTCGCCCCAAGTGGCGTTTCGGGATCTGCCACGCTCAGCGACAGTGCCGATCCAGGCTTCTTTCTGCACAGCGTCAGCGGGTCGATCTACGTCGGTGGCTCTGACCTCGACGCTGTAGGCAGCTGGGGTCGAACGCTGCCATCGGACGAACGGGCGACGCGACGCAAAGGGTGCCTGACGCAGTTGCGCGCAGCTCTAGGATAGGCTTGGCATCCTAATGTTCCGGGAAAAGTCGATGACGCTGTTCGGGATCATGGGCGCGGGTGGCTTTGCGCGAGAGGTCATGCCGGTCGCCGACGAGATGCTGGCGCAGGGGTTCGACAAGTACGAACTCGTGTTCGTGACGACCGCCGGCTCCGCGGACCGTATCAACGGGAAGCTGGTGATCAGCGAAGCGGAGTTCCTCAATCATCCCGGCGATAAGCGATACAGCTGCGCCATAGCTGACTCGGCACTACGCCGCAAGATCGATACTCAGATGACGGCCGCTGAAGTGCGGCCGTTCACGATCGCTGCCGTTGACCATCTGTCGCTCACGCACAACGACATCGGCGAGGGCGCCATCCTCTGCCCCTTCACGACGGTGACTGCAAACGCTCGAATCGGGCGCCACTTCCACGCAAACCTCTACTCGTACGTTGCCCACGATTGCGAGATCGGACACTTCGTCACCTTCGCCCCGAATGTGCACTGCAACGGCCGCGTCGTAATTGAGGATGACGTCTATGTTGGCGCCGGCGCGATGATCCGACACGGCAGTGAAGATGCGCCGCTGGTGATCGGACGCGGCGCGGTCATCGGCATGGGGGCAGTGGTCACCCGCAGCGTGGCGGCGGGAGAGACGGTGGTCGGCAACCCGGCGGCTCCTATCCGGCGTCGTTAGCGCTCGGTAAGACACGTCACGCAAGAATGGCGCGTATTGCCCCCCAACTGCAGTTCGCCGTGCGCCAGATGAAAACGGACTTGTCGGACGTCTTGGGCGGGTCGGGCGATCTGCTGTAGCAGATCGCGGCGCTATGCTGACCTCCGTCTGGGCGGCGTTGGCCGTGAACTTCGCGAGATTCGAAGCGCCAACGACCCGAATTCAAAGCCGACCAGCATCCACTGGCAGCACAGCTGTGTAATTCCCATGTAATCGGGCCAGAAAAACCCGGAAATTTGAGGACTTTTGCAGCCTTCGACGCCAATCGGAAAGTGTTCGCCAGCGGACTCTGAGTCCTCCGCTCTAGCCGTTGAGCTATAGGCGCGGAGCGGAGCGGCTGTAGCGGCTGCACAAACGACGAGCCCGCCAATCGGCGGGCTCGTGCGCATTGCGATGACGCGATCGATCAGTCGATGTCGAGGAACGACCGCAGCTGTTCCGAACGGCTCGGATGACGCAGCTTGCGCAGGGCCTTCGCTTCGATCTGGCGGATGCGCTCGCGGGTGACGTCGAACTGCTTGCCGACTTCTTCCAGCGTGTGGTCGGTGTTCATGTCGATGCCGAAGCGCATGCGCAGCACCTTCGCCTCCCGCGGCGTCAGGCTGGCGAGCACGTCGCGCACCGTCTCCGACAGGTTGATGTCGGTGGTCGCATCGATCGGGGACATGACGTTCGTGTCCTCGATGAAGTCGCCGAGATGCGAATCCTCGTCGTCGCCGATCGGCGTCTCCATGGAGATCGGCTCCTTCGCGATCTTCATGACCTTCCGGATCTTGTCCTCCGGCATGTCCATTTCCTTCGCCAGTTCTTCCGGCGTGGCCTCGCGGCCGTAGGTCTGGAGCATCTGGCGGGAAATGCGGTTGAGCTTGTTGATCGTCTCGATCATGTGCACCGGGATACGGATGGTGCGCGCCTGGTCGGCGATCGAGCGGGTGATCGCCTGGCGGATCCACCACGTCGCGTACGTCGAGAATTTGTAACCGCGGCGGTATTCGAACTTGTCGACCGCCTTCATCAGGCCGATGTTGCCTTCCTGGATGAGGTCGAGGAACTGCAGGCCGCGGTTCGTGTACTTCTTCGCGATCGAGATCACGAGGCGCAGGTTGGCCTCGACCATCTCCTTCTTCGCCTTGCGCGCCTTCGCTTCGCCGTAGGCCATCGCGCGGCTGATTTCCTTCAGCTCCGCCAGCGTGACCTTCATGCGCTGTTCTTCGTCGATCGTCGCCCGCTGTTCGAAGACGATGCGATCCTTGACGTCGCGCAGCGCCGACGCCCACTTCTGCTTGCGCTTGAGCAGCTCGTCGACCCACTCGAGGTTGGTCTGGTTGCCGTCCCACGCGCGGATGAAGTCCTTGCGCGGCATCTTCGCGATGCGCACGGACAGGTCGAGGATGCGACGCTCGTGCTCTTTCACCTTCGCGACGGAATCGCGCAGGTTGCGTACCAGCGCGTCGGTCAGGCCGAGCGGCAGCTTGAGCGTGACGAAGATTTCCGCCATCTCCTCGCGGATCTTCTTGGTCGACTTGTGATCCGCGCCGTTCTTTGCGTGCGACTTCTCGAACTTGCCGTACAGATCGGCGAGCGCGCCCATGCGATTGGCGACTTCGACCGGATCCGGGCCGGTCGGGCCGGCTTCCTCGGCGGCGTCATCGCCGTCGACGTCCGCGTCGTCCTCATCCTCCGCGTCGGCGTCGGCGACTTCGGCCACCGGCGGCACTTCCGGCACCTCGTCGATCTGGTCGAGGAACCCGACCACGACTTCGGCGAGGCGCTTCTTGCCGCCCTTGTGCAGCTCGTAGTCGCCGAGGATCCAGGCGATCGTGCCCGGGAACGACGCGAGCGAGGCCTGGACCTGCGACAGGCCCTCCTCGATGCGCTTGGCGATGGCGATTTCGCCTTCGCGAGTCAGCAGTTCGACCGTGCCCATCTCGCGCATGTACATGCGCACCGGGTCGGTGGTGCGGCCACCCTCGGTGTCGAGCGAGGTCAGCGCGGCCGCGGCTTCTTCCGCGGCGGTCTCGTCGACTTCGCGGTTGCCGCTGGCTTCGCCCGCGAGCAGCAGGGTCTCGGCGTCCGGTGCAATTTCATGCACCTGGATGCCCATGCCGTTGATCATGCCGATGATGTCTTCGATCTGTTCGGGATCGACGACGTCGTCGGGAAGGTGATCGTTGACTTCGGCGTAGGTGAGGTAGCCCTGCTCCAGACCCTTGCTGATCAGTTGCTTGATGTCCGACACCTGGGTCTGACGTTCGTTGGCCATGGGCTGCGCCACCTGAGTAAAGGGGTCGAGGGAACCGTGCATTATACCAGCGCGACCTGCCGGACTGGACCGGAAAAGCGGCCGGAGGCTGAGCGGGTCAGGCCCGCAGCAGGAAGGTGACCGGGCCGTCGTTAGCCAGGCTCACCACCATATGGGCACCGAAACGACCGGTTTCCACCGTTGGATGCGCCGTGCGACAGGCTTCGACCAGGCGGTTGAAGAGGGGTTCAGCGATTTCAGGCGCCGCGGCGGTCTGGAACCCGGCCCGCATGCCGGACGAGGTGTCGGCCGCAAGGGTGAACTGGCTGACCAGCAGCAGGCCGCCCCCGGTCTGGGCCAGGCTGAGGTTCATCCGCCCGCCCTCGTCCTCGAAGAGCCGGTAGCCGATCAGGCGCTGGGCCATCCGCGCGACCTGCGCCTCGCCGTCCCCCCGCTCGATGCCCACCAGGGCGAGCAGGCCCGGACCGATCGCCCCGACCGTTTCACCGTCCACCTCCACGTCCGCGCGGGTCACGCGCTGGATCAGGGCGAGCATGGACGACGGTCGGCAGGCATGCAGTCAGGCTAGCAGACGCACGGGTGCACCCCGCCGAAAACATCGTGGCCCGTAGACTGGCCGGATGCCGCGCGTGCTCGCCGCCCTCCTCTACGCCCTCGCCGCCACCGCCGCGCGCCTGCCGTGGCGCTGGCTCGCCGCGCTCGGTGATGCCATCGCGGCCGCAGCGCTTCGCCGCAACAGCCGGGAATCGCGCATCACCCTGCGCAACCTCGAACTGATCCAGCCGGACGCCGCGCCGGCCGATCGCGAGGCGCTGCGTCGCGACGTCGTCCGTGTCACCGCACGCCAGGCGCTGGAGACGCTCCGTTTCTGGACGCGGCCGCATAGCCGGAACCTGGCGGACATCGTCGAGCACCACGGCGCCGAACGGCTCGACGCCGCGATCGCCGCGGGCCGCGGCGTCATCGTCGTCGCCCCGCACTACGGCAACTGGGAGCTGCTCAATCAGTGGCTCGCGTCGCGCACACCGCTGGCGATCCTTTACGCACCGCCGGAGTCTGCGATCGGCGACGCCTTCCTGCAGCGTGTGCGTGCGGCGCATGGCGACGCCTCGCGCGTCACGCAGATCCGCGCCGAGGCCGCGGGCGCACGCCAGCTGTTCAAGTGGCTGCAGGGCGGTGGCGTGGTCGGCATCCTGCCGGACCAGCAACCCAAGCAGGGCGACGGCGAATTCGCACCTTTTTTCGGCCGTCCTGCGCTGACGATGAGCCTGCTTGGCCGCCTTGCCGCACGCACCGGCGCGACGGTGCTGATCGCGTGGTGCGAACGCATCGGTGAGGATGCGCGTGGGCCGCGTTTCGCGCTGCACCTCGAGCCTGTCGACGAAGCAGTCGCCGATCGCGACATCGCGACCTCGGTCGCCGCGCTCAATCACGCGATCGAACGGGTCGCGCGTCGCGATCTCGCGCAATACCAGTGGACGTACAAGCGATTTTCGATCCAGCCCGACGGCATCAATCCGTACTGGCCGGACTGCTACTGACGAGGGGGAATGCCATGCGGGCGATAGGGGGATCGGCCGTGCTCGCACTCGCGCTCACGGGCTGCGGCGCGGTGGACACGATGAAGGAAGGCTTCACGCACTCGCAGGAGGTCGCGGCCGATCTCGAGAAGTCGGTGGGCAAGAAGCCGCAGGTGGGCTTCAACGGGGCGAACGGCACGCTCACCAACGTCACCGTGATGTTCGACGGCATCCCGCCGGGCCCGAGCAACGAGCAGATCGCCCGCCTGAGTCGCGACGCCATCGCCACGCGTTTCAAGCAGGCGCCGAAGCAGGTGACGATCAGCTACGTGCTGAGCGAGTAACGCCGGCCTCGGCGGCGACGTCCAGCAGCATCGTTTCGTAGTCCGCCGCCATGCGCTCGCGGCTGTAACGCGTGAGCGCGGCGGCGCGTGCGGCGGCCGCCAGTCGCGCGGCTTCAGCATCGTCGCGCAGAAGATGTTCGATGACGTCGGCGAGTGCGGCGGGATCGCCTTCCGGAACCAGCCGCCCGTCGACGCCGTCGTGCAGCGTCTCGCGCACGCCGGGCACGGCGCTGCCGATCACCGCACACCCCGCGGCCATGCCCTCGATCAACGCGAGCGGCATGCCTTCGTAGTGCGTCGACAGCACGCACAGGCGATGACGCATCAGCAGCGCCGGCACGTCGCGGTGCAGGCCGAGGAACTGCACCTGATCGTCCAGGCCGAGTTCACGTGCGAGCTTCTCGACCGGTTCGCGGTGCGCTCGCTTGCCCGCGCCGGCAAACATCACCGGCGGTGCGAGGCCGCGTTCGCGCAGGATTGCGACGGCACGCACCAGCGTCGCGTGGTCCTTCTGCTTGGAGAAGCGCGCAACCATGACGATGCCCGGCACGCGCGCCTGAACCGGCAGCATGTCGATGCGCACGAACGGCGTCACGCGGATGCCGTTGGGGATCGCGATGGTGCGCTCGGGCGGCATGCCCATCCCGAGCAGCACCTGCCGCACGCCCTCCGAACACCCGACGACGCGCGCGGTGCGCTGCGCCAGCCAGCGCGTCTGGGCGCGTCGCCACGGCGTATAGCGCTCGCGCGTGTTGTGCTCCACGTGCACGAGCGCCGGAACATGCGCGAGTAGACCAGCGTAGCGGCCCCACAAATGCTCGGAGAAGCCATGCGCGACGAGCACATCCGGCTTCCAGCGCCGGCACAGGCGCGCGAGGGACAGGACGGTCGCGATATGCGCGGCGCCGGTCACGACCTCGAGCGGTACCCCGGCATTGCGCAGCTCGGCGATGCGCGCGGGATCGGTACGGCGCTTGCGTCGCAGCACCAGCAATGGCTCGATAGCGTCACCGGCGCGATGCGCGTTGACCAGGGCAATGGCCACTTGCGTCGCACCGCCTGAAAACCCACCGGTGACGAAATGGATGACGCGCAGGGGTCGCTCGACGGCCATTGGGAACTCCTTGATCAGGCACAGCCTAAAGCGCGACGCTTTGGCCGCCTATACTCGGCCCGACCTCGTCGGCGACCGTCCATGACCGCACCGCTGCCCCTGTCCGGCGTCGTCATCACCCGCAACGAGGCGGACCGCATCGAGCGCTGCCTCGCCTCCATGCGCGAGCTCTGCGACGAGATCATCGTGCTGGATTCGGGCTCGACGGACGCCACGGTGGAGATCGCGCGTCGCCTCGGGGCACGCGTCGAACATCGCGACTGGGACGGCTTCGCACGTCAGAAGAACGCGGCAATCGAGCGCGCGATGCAACCCTGGGTCTTGCTGCTGGACGCGGATGAATGGCTGGAGCCGCCGGCGATCGCCGAAGTGCGCAAGCTGTTCGACGGCGAGATCGAAACCGCCGACTGCTGGCTGCTGCAGCGTCGTACGCATTTCCTTGGTCACACGATGCGCGCCGGCAGCTTCGCGCGCGAACCGGTGCATCGCCTGTTCCGGCGGACGCTGCGGCATGGCGACGTTCCTGTTCATGAGTACCTGGACGTGAAAGGCTGGCGGGTGCGCCCGTCGTCGATCGTGCTCGAACACGACACTGCGCGCAGCGAAGCCGAGTACTGGCAGAAGCTGCAGTGCTATGCGCGCCTGTGGGCGCGGGAACGTTCGGCGCGCGGCAAGCGCGCTGGCGTGGTGCGCGCTGGCGCAGCCGCGGCCATGTACCTGGTCAAGAACCTGGTCCTGCGCGGAGGTGTGATCGACGGGCGCGCCGGTCTGCGCTTCCACCTGCTGCACGCGCGATACGTCTGGACGAAGTACCGCCTGCTGGGTTTGGTGCTCTGAGCGAGGGGCGCGTCTAACTGCGCAGCGGCGCAAGATCACGGGCGAGGCGTCGTGCGCGCAGGTGCCATCCGCGCACGCGGCATGCCGTGAGCATGCCGGCGCCGCGATCGGGAAAGTGACGATCGAACGCACGACGGGCCGCGTCCCGCAAGGATGCGTCGGCCGCGCTTTCGTCGAGGCGACGGGCCAGCCAGGCGAATCCGCGCGCCCGGTAATAGGCGGATGCGAGCATGAGCTCGCGCGTCTGTGCCTGCGCAGTGCGCTCGGCGACCTGGTCGAGCGAGTGCAGCCGGTCGTGCAGCGTGCGCGCGTCGATCGTGTGCACCAGGCTGCTGTCGCGCTGGCGGTAGCGCACCCAGCCCAGCGGCGCACGCAGAGTGGTCGAGGCGTAGATCGCCAGGTCGAGACTGGGCGCCACGTCCTCGAACACGCGGCCGTCGTCGAATCGGATGCGTGACCAGCACGCCCGCGTCGCGATCTTCGACCACACGTGCAGCTGGCCCGCGAGCAGCAGGCCGGTCAAGCGCGATTCCGGCGTGGCGAGTTGGTTGGCACCACCCTCGAACGTGCTGCGGCGGCGCCAGTCGCCGGGATGGAGGCCACCCGATGCGTGCAGCGTGCGGTAATCGCAAAGGACGAGATCCGGCGCCGATGTCGTGACGACCGCGCGCAAGGCGGCGATGGCGCCCCGCGCGAGCGCGTCGTCCGAATCCACGAACCAGCAGTAGTCACCGCGTGCTTCGTCGAGCAGCCGATTGCGCCCCGTCGCGACACCAACGGCCGTCGCGTTGTGCAGCGCGCGAATGCGCGGATCGCGTGTCGCGTAGTCACGCGCGATCCGGCCGGTGTCGTCGGTCGATGCATCGTCCAGCAGTACGAGTTCGACGCCTGCATCGGCCTGCGACAGGATCGAATCCAGCGACTCCGGCAACCAGCGCGCGACGTTGCGCGCCGGGATCAGCACGCTCAGCCACGGCGTGCCCGTCGTCACCGCAGGCAGTCCTGCGCGGACGCCGGCACCAGCCACCACTCGCGACGGTTGCTGTGGCCGACGAAAATCGCGTGCCGGCGATCGATGCAGGGAACGAGCGCGTCGTCTTCCATCAGGATCCAGCGCCGCGTCGGGTCGAGGTGCTGCCACGCGAGCGCGTCGTGCAATTGCCCCGCGACATCACGGGTGAAGCCGAACGTGCGCGCGGGACGGTCGGCCATCAGCAGGTTCTGCTCCTTCCACGCGACCAGCGCGAGTTCGTCGCTGGGCCGCATCGACGCCGCGGCGCGCTGCATGAGGCCGCGGGCGGAACTGGCGTCGTTGAGCAAGGGCTGCGCAGCGAGGCCGACCAGCAGCCACAGCCCGGTGAGAGTGCCGAGCAGCGCGGTGACACCACGTCGCACGCCGAAGGCGAGAAGCATCGCGATCCCCCACATCGCGACCGCAAGCATCACCCAGCCGAGCGCATCCGCCCCGCCAACGAGACCGCGCGCTTCGTCGAGACGTTGCTCGAAGCCCGGATGCCCGAACACGACCAGTGCGCCAGCGACGCCCACGGCGACCACCAGCGCAGTCGCAAGCGCGAACGCGAAGCGGCGTGCGTTCGTGTGCTCGATCGCGTCGGGCAGCCACGCACCCAGCGCGACGCAGAACATCGGCAAGGCCGGCAGGATGTAGACCTCGCGCTTGCCCGCGCTGAGGCTGAAGAACACGACGACGAGCGCGACCCAGGCGAGCAGCAGCGCGAGCCGGCCGTCGCGCGCGCGCAGTGCATCGCGCCAGCCGCGCCACATCCACGGCAGGGCGAGCAGCGCCGGCAACCACTGCGTGAGGATGACGACGAGGAAGTACCAGATCGGCTGGCGGTGATGCCACGGATCGGCGTAACGCTTGGCGGTCTGGCGCAACAGGATGTTATCGGTGTAGTCGCGCAGCGCGGGATCCTGACTGTGCTCGACCGTCCACAGCATCGGTGCGAGCCACAGCGCGATCGGCAACAGCAACAGCAGCGGGCCGAGCCATGTCGCCGGACGTCGCCAGCCCTGCGCGCCGACCTGCAGCCAGCCGCGCGCATGCAGCACCGCGGCGGGGATCAGCACCAGCAGCGCGATCACGCCGACGCCCTTGGTGATGACGCCGAGTCCCGCGGCGAACCAGCCGAGGTACCACATGCGCAGGTCGGGTCCGCGCACGAGGTGGCGCATCAGGCCGTACATCGACAGCGTCACCCAGAACACGAGGAGCGGATCGATCTGCGCGCGCCGCGCCTGGAAGGTGAAGGCGAAGGTGAAGAGCAGCGCCCACGCGGCGCAGGCGCCGGCGCGACGGTCGTACAGGCGCGCACCAAGATCGCGCACGAGCGCCAACGTGCCGAGCGAGGCGAGCAACGACGGCAGCAGGAACGCGACGCGCAGGTTGCCGACCAGCGTCAGCGCGACCGCCTGCAGCCACATGAAAAGCGGCGGCTTGTCGGCATAGAGCTCGTTGCCGCGCATCGGGAACAACCACTGGTGGCTGTCCACCATCTGCTTCGCGACCAGCGCGAAACGTGGTTCGTCGGCAGGCCACGGGTCGCGCAGGCCGAGCCCCGCGCCGAGCACGAGCAGGGCGACGAGCCAGAACAGCCAGCGTTCGCGGGATTCGGCAGCCTTGAGCATCGGGCGATGATACGGGCGACGCCGCATCGCGCCGTCAGGCGGCGCGCTTGGCGAGGCGCGCGTAGAAGAATCCGTCGCGACCACGCTCGCCGGGCAGCACCTGGCGGCCTGCACCGCTCTCGCGGCCGAAGCGCGCGTCCAGCGGCTCGGCGATGGCATCGGGTGCGCGCTTCAGGAATGCCTCGACCTGACGTTCGTTCTCGTCGCGCAGGATCGAGCACGTCGCGTACAACATCGTTCCGCCGGGCGCGACGGTGGTCCACAAAGCGTCGAGCAGCCTCGCCTGCAACGCCACCAAGGCGTCGAGATCGCTCTCACGACGATGCAGAACGACGTCGGGCTGGCGTCGCACGATGCCGGTGGCCGAACACGGCGCGTCGAGCAGCACCGCATCGAACGGCGCGCCGTCCCACCACGCCGAGACGTCGGACGCATCCGCGCTGATCAGGCGCGCGCGCCCGTCGAAACCGAGGCGCTGCATCGCCTTGTCGACCTGCGCCAGCCGTTTCTCATCGACATCGAGGGCGGTGACCGAGAGCGAGGCGTCGCGCTCGAGCAAATGCGTGGTCTTGCCGCCCGGCGCGGCGCAGGCATCGAGCACGCGTGCGCCCGGTGGCGGCGCGAGTGCATCGGCGACGGCCTGCGCGGACGCGTCCTGCACGGTGACGACGCCCGCATCGAAACCCGGCAGCGTCGCCACGGGCACCGCGTGCGCCAGACGCAACGCATTCGGCAACACCTCGTCCGCGAGTGCTTCGATGTCGAGCACGGCGAGTTGCGCGAGGTAGTCGTCGCGCGCCATGCGTTGACGATTCACACGCAGCCACATCGGCGGCATCTGTGCGCTGGCGTCGAAGAGCGCGTCGACGTCGTGCGGCCAGTCCGCTTCGATGCGCGTGCGCAGCCAGTCCGGCCAGTGCGCGCGTGGATCGCCCGTCGGGATGCCATCGCGTTGTGCGCGTCGCAAAAGAGCGTTGGTGAGACCCGCGCGATGCGCCTGCCCGCTCGCGCGCATGGCGTCGACCGTCGCCGCGACCGCCGCGTGCGCCGGCAGCGCGAGCGGGTCGAGCTGCGCCAGGCCGACCATCAGCAGCGCGCGCACCGCACTGTCGCGGCGCGGAAGCGGTTTCGGCATCCACGCATCGAGCGCGGCGCCATAACGCGACGGCGCGCGCAGCACGGCGAGCACGATCGCTTCGGTCAGGGCGCGGTCGCGAGGATCCGCGAGGGTCGACAGCGCGGGACCCAGTTCGGCACGCAGCGAACGATGCCGATGCAGCACCGCATCGAGCACGCGTGCGGCGGCGAGGCGCGGCGCGACGCCCGGCGCGTTCTTGGAAACGGTGTCGCGTGCGGCCATGGACGCGCGTCAGGCGACGCGCAGATCCTGGCGGGCGTTGAGGAAATCGGCCGCGGTGATCGCACGTCCACCTTCGCGCTGCAGCACGCGCACGCGGAGCACGCCGTCACCCGAGGCGATGTCGAGACCCTCGCGTCCTGCGCGCAACAGCGTGCCCGGTGCGGCGGAGGTCGATTCGGAAAGCGCGACCGCACCGTGCAGGCGTACGCGCTCGCCGGCGATCGTCGCTTCGGCCATCGGCCACGGATTGAACGCGCGCACCTTGTTCGCGAGCAGTTGCGCCGGCTGCGACCAGTCGAGCTTCGCTTCGCTCTTGTCGAGCTTGTGCGCGTAGGTGACGCCGACCTCCGGCTGCGGCTGCGGCACCGGCCGCATGCCCGCGCGCAGCAGACCGAGCCCGTCGCGCAGCACCTGCGCACCGAGCTCGGCAAGACGATCGTGCAGCTGGCCGCCGGTCTCATCGGCGCCGATCAGGATCGACTGCGAAAGCAGCACCGGGCCGGTGTCGAGACCCCTTTCCATCTGCATCAGGCAGACGCCGGTTTCGCTGTCACCCGCTTCGATGGCGCGCTGGATCGGCGCGGCGCCGCGCCAGCGTGGAAGCAGCGACCCGTGCACGTTCCAGCATCCGTACTGGGGGATGTCGAGTACCGACTGCGGCAGGATCAGGCCGTAGGCGACCACGATCATCACGTCGGGCTGCAGTGCGCGCAGCGCGTCCTTCGAGACCGCCGCTTTGAAGTTCTCCGGCTGCAGCACCGGAATGCCGCGCAGCAGCGCTTCTTTCTTGACCGGCGACGGCGTCAGCTCGCGGCCGCGACCCGCCGGACGGTCCGGCTGCGTATAGACGGCGACCACCTCACCGCGCTGCGCGGCGGCGCGCAGGGCGGGAACGGCGAACTCGGGCGTGCCGGCGAAGACGATTCTCATGCGGGTCGTGGCAATAGGGGGGACGGCGGAGGATAACGACCGCGCTGCGACGGAGCCGCCACGATCGCGGCGTCTCGTATGTCGGTCATGCAACTCGGCGGGCGCGACCGATGCCGCGCCACGCTCTCAGGCGCGCTTACGCTTGGCCAGCTTCTTGCGCACCATCTCGCGCTTGAGCGGCGAGAGGTAGTCGACGAACAGCTTGCCGGCGAGGTGGTCCATCTCGTGCTGGATGCAGACCGCGAGCAGGCCGTCGGTTTCCATCTCGAACGGCTGGCCGTCGCGGCCGATCGCCCGCACCTTGATCCAGTTGGCGCGCGTCACGTCGGCAAAGATGTCCGGCACCGACAGGCAGCCTTCCTGATAGACCTGCTCGCCGTCGCGCTCCAGGATTTCCGGGTTCACGAACACCAGCGGCGCCGAGCGGTCTTCGGACAGGTCGATGACCATGAAGCGCTGGTGGACGTCGACCTGGCTGGCGGCCAGGCCGATGCCGGGCGCCTCGTACATCGTCTCGAACATGTCGTCGAGACGCTTCTGGAACGCAGGCGAGGTGACCTCGGCCGGCTCGACGGGCTTGGCGACCGTGCGCAGGCGGGGATCGGGGAATTCGAGGATTTCGAGAAGGGCCATGGCGGAGTCCGGGGCGTCGCCGGCGGTTCGGGCGACGCAGCGCAGTCGTGTGTCGACGCGCGGGAAATGGGGGTCACCGTCACAACCGCAGGACGGGACGCCATTCTACCGCTCCGCGGGCATTGCATCCGTCGCGGCGGCGTGGGCTATAGTGCCAGCGCCCTTCAAGGAAGGGGCTGCTCCGCCTGCTGGGGAATCAGGTCCATGGCCATGATGAAGAACTTCCGCGCGGTCGCTGCCGCCGCGCTGCTGACCGTTGCCGCCGCAGCTGTATCGGCGGACCATCCGGACACCTACACCGTCAAGCGTGGCGACACGCTGTGGGACATTGCGGGTCGCTTCCTCGCGAAGCCCTGGCTGTGGCCGGAGATCTGGCAGGCGAATCCGCAGATCCGCAATCCGCACCTGATCTATCCGGGTGACGTGATCTCGCTCGCCTATCTCGACCGTGTCGCCGTCCAGCCGGGCGCGCGCACCGATGCGCCGATCACCGGCGTGCCGCTGGCCGAGGTCGAACCGTTCCTCAAGAACCTGCGCGTCGTCGACAGCGTCGAGGGCATGCCCTACGTGGTGGGCATCGAGGAAGACCATCTGCGCGCCGTCGGCAAGCAGGTCGTCTACATCCGCGGTGTCGACGCGCAGCCGGGCCAGCGCTGGGCCGTCGTGCGTCCGACCGTGCGTTACACGCACCTCGACCGCACCGTCTGCTGCGACCTGATGCACAAGGACGACCTGGATTTCCGCGGCGATCATCTGATCGACTTCGAGAACTACTGGACGTCGGCGGTGCTGCCGGACAAGGGCAGCGAGCTGCTCGGCTACGAGCTGCGCCAGCTGGCGACCGGTACGGTCAGCCGCGCGGCCGGTGGCGGTGTCGATACCGCCACGCTCGTGCTCGATGGCGTCGGCCGCGAAGTGCGCGCCGGCGATCGCCTGATCCCGGTCGCGGCGCAGGAGTACGACCTGCAGTTCTTCCCGCACCCGCCGAAGGCGCAGTTCGAGTACGGCCGCGCGCAGGTGCTCGCGGTGGCCGACGAGGTCAGCCATGGCGGTCCGCGCGACGTCGTCGCGCTGTCGGTCGGCTCGCGCGACGGCATCGACAACGGCACGGTCTTCTCGACCTGGCGCGTCGGCAGCCTCACGCCGGATCGCGTGCTGGTCGGTGACGAGCGCGGCGAAGAGACCATCCCGCGCGGTGATCACGTCCGCCTGCCGGACGAGTTCGCCAGCCACGTGATGGTGTTCCGCACTTTCGAGAAGGTCAGCTACGCACTGGTCATGGACGGCATCCGGCCGACCGCGATCGGTCAGGAACTGAAGCATCCGGACGCCACGCAGTAACGTTCGGAGAATTCCGACAGCAGTTCACGACGGCGCCTGAGGGCGCCGTCGTCGTTTCAGGGCGACGCTGGCGGGATGCACGACGCGCTCGCTCTCGCCACCCTCGTCGCCGCCGGCGGCCCCCTTGCGCCGCGGCGTGCGCTGCTGGAAGCGGCGACGACGGCATCGCATGCAATCGCCGACTCCGCAAGATGGACAGCGCACGGCTTGAGCGAGGCGCAGATCGCGACGCTGCGACGCCCGCAGGGGTCCATGCTCGATGCGATCAGCGCGTGGCTCGCCGAACCCCATCAGCGCATCGTCGGCTGGACCGATCCCGACTATCCGCCCGCCCTGCGCAACGCGGCCAGCCCACCGCTCGCGCTGTTCGTTGCGGGCGACGCGTCGCTGCTGTGGCGCCCGGCGATCGCGGTGGTCGGCAGCCGCGGCCCCACGCCGGGCGGCCGCGAACATGCGGCGGAATTCGCGCGTGCGTTCGCGCGCGCCGGCTTCGTCGTCGGCAGCGGGCTGGCCGCGGGGATCGATGCGGCGGCACACGTCGCCACCCTAGACGTCGGTGGCGCGACGGTCGCGGTCCTCGGCACCGGTCCCGACGTGGTCTATCCGCGGTCGAACACATCGCTGCACGCGCGCATCGCCGAGTGCGGGGTGCTGGTCAGCGAGCACCTGCCCGGCACCGGCCCGCGCAAGGAGCATTTCCCCAGCCGCAACCGCCTGCTGGCCGCGCTGTGCCTCGGCACGGTCGTGGTCGAGGCGGCGGAGCGCTCAGGCGCCATGATCACCGCGCGCCTTGCCGCCGATGCGGGCCGTGAGGTCTTCGCCATCCCCGGCTCGATCCGCAATCCGCTGGCCCGGGGCTGTCATCGGCTGATCCGCGACGGCGCCACCCTGGTGCAATCGCCCGGCGACGTCATCGAGGCACTCGGTGACGCTGCCGGGGCACAGGCCGCCGCGCATCGCGTCGCGCTCGATGCGGACGTGGTCACAGACCCTGAATCGCCGCCCAGCGACCACGGCTATCCGCAGGGATCCGACCACGATCTGTTGTGGAAAACGCTCGGCTTCGACCCCACGGATATGGACCGGCTCATCGAGCGCACCGGATTGACGCCCTCCCGGCTGTCCTCCATGCTGCTCGTCATGGAGCTGGAGGGTCGCGTGGCCCAGCAGCACGGTCGGTTCTTCCGGGTCGCGTAGGCGGCACCGCGAACCGGCCTCTGCGGGTCCCGTGCATAGGGGTTCCGGACCCACCGCGTCGCCCAGGCGACGCAGGCCGAGGGACATGAAAGAAAACATCCTCGACGTACTGCTCTACCTCTTCGAACACGTCCTCGACGACGACACCGTCCTGCCGGGCGGACCCGATGCCCTGCAGAGCAGCGCCCTGCTCGGCGAGCTGACGGAAGCGGGCTTCTCGCCGGCGGAGATCAACAAGGCCTTCGACTGGCTCGACGAACTCGCGCGGGCGCGCCCCGTCGCGCAGCCGGCGCGCGCCAATGGGCCGGTGCGCGTGTACGCGGGGCCCGAGCTTGAGAAGCTCGACGCCGAGTCGCGCGGGTTCCTGATGTTCCTCGAGCAGCACGGCGTCGTCGACGCCGGGCAGCGCGAGCTCGTGCTCGATCGTGCGCTCGCACTGGAGCAGGACGCGATCGATCTCGACGACCTCAAGTGGGTCGTGCTGATGGTGCTGTTCAACCAGCCCGGCAGCGAGGCGGCGTACGCCTGGATGCAGACGCAGATGTTCGACGACGAGCCCGAACCGGTACATTAGCCGCGGGCCCTGGGGAGGGCCGCGAACGTATCGGGGGATACCTTGGATTGGTTCTATCACGACCCGGGACAGGGTCGCGTCGGCCCGCTGTCGGCTGACGAACTGCGCGCGCGTTACCGCGATCGACGCATCCAACAGGACACGCTCGTCTGGCGCGAAGGCCTGCGCGAATGGCAACCGCTTGCGCAGGTTGCCGACGAGCTCGACCTGTTGTCGGTGAAGCCCGATGCGAGCCTGCCGCCGCCGTTGCCACCGGGCCCCGCAGCTGGCGTCGGTGCCACGCCGTATGCAGGCGCCTCGAATGGCTACAACTCCGCCCACGCCGCGCGTGCAGGCGCGACTGCCTACCGGTCCGCGCCGCCGCAGAAGCAGGGTATGTCCGGGTGCCTGATCGCCTTGATCGTCGTCGGCGTACTGGCGGTACCGATGATCGGCATCCTCGCCGCGATCGCGATCCCGGCGTACAACGACTACGTCGTGCGTTCCAAGGTCGCACAGCAGGTCGACATGCGCGCGGCAGCGATCGAAGTGCAGGTCACCGAAGCGCATCAGCGACTCGGCCGTTGCCCGAACGATGCGCAGGAAGCCGGTGTCGCCGACGGCGCGAATCTCGACTTCGGCCACCTGCAGGACGGCCGCTGCGCCTTCCAGATCACCGTGCGCGACCCCAAGCCGCAGATCGATGGCAAGACGGTCGTCTTCGCTGCACCCACCGCCCCGTCGGGCCCGTGGGACTGCACCGGCGGCGACCTGCCCCCGCGTTATCGCCGCGCCGCCTGCAAGCCCGATTCGGAGCCCACGCCATGAGCACCTGGTATTACAGCGACGCCCAGCGGAACCGTCTCGGTCCGGTCGGCAGTGACGATCTGGCGCAGCTCCACGCCAACGGCCAGCTCGCGCCGGAGGTGCTGGTCTGGCGCGAGGGCATGCCCGAATGGAAGCCGTGGCGCGACGTGATGGCCGAGGTGATCGGCGCGGGCGCGGCCGCCGTGGGCGTCGCGCCGCCGGCTCCGCCGCGCGCGACGTTCGCAGTCGCGGACGATGGCGGCGGGCGCAATCCCTACGAGGTCGTCGAGCGCGTGACGTCGCCAGCCTCGCCCTACGCCGCGCCAGCCGCAAGCCTCAGCAGCCATGCGGCCATCGTGCATGACGGGGAAGTGGTGTATGCCGGGTTCTGGAAGCGCTATTCGGCCTACATCATCGACAGCTTCATCGTCGGCATCGTGGGTTTCATCGTGCAGATGGTGGTCGCCGGCGTCGTCTTCGGCGGCATGGCGGCCCTGCAGAGCAACCCGACGGAGGCGTTCGGTACGACCGGCGGCATCATCGGCCTGATCGCGATGTACGTGACGCCACTGCTGCTCCAGGCCGCGTATTTCGGCTTTTTCCACGCGTCGGCCAACCAGGCGACGCTCGGCAAGATGGCGATCGGAATCAAGCTCACCGACGACCGCGGCGGGCATATCTCGTTCTGGCGCGGTTTCGGCCGCTATTTCGCGATGATCCTGTCGACGCTGATCCTGTTCATCGGCTTCGTCATGGCCGGTTTCACCGACCGCAAGCGCGCGCTGCACGACATGATCTGCAGCACCCTCGTCGTCGACAAATGGGCCTTCACGAATCACCCCGAACGCCAGCGTCGCGAACTGGGTGTGGTGACCATCGTGATCATGGTGCTGTCTCTGTTGGCGATCGTCGGCTACTTCGCGCTGATCGGCGTATTCATCGCCGCGATGGCCAGCGCCGGCGCCCACTAACGCCCCGTCCCACCGGTCCGGCTTGACAGCCGTGGCCGGTGCGTGATGACACTAGATATAGAGAATCGGCACGCCCGCGGACCCGTCCGCGGGCGTCGCCGCTTCCACGCCCCGGTTTTTCACGCTGTCCTCTCGCCCCGCGCGGACCCTCGCGCGACGGGAGTCCCGGGCCGCCCGCCCCACGGAGCGCCGCCATGGCCAAGAACCTCCTCATCGTCGAGTCGCCCGCCAAGGCCAAGACGATCAACAAGTACCTCGGCAAGGACTTCACCGTCCTCGCCTCCTACGGCCATGTCCGTGACCTCGTCCCGAAGGAAGGCGCGGTCGACCCCGAGCACGGCTTCGCGATGCGCTACGAGCTCATCGACAAGAACGAGAAGCACGTCGATGCGATCGCCAAGGCGGCGAAAGGTGCCGAGCACCTGTATCTCGCGACCGACCCGGACCGCGAGGGCGAGGCGATCAGCTGGCACATCGCCGAGATCCTGAAAGAACGCGGCCTGCTGAAGAACCGCTCGCTCGAACGCGTCGTGTTCACCGAGATCACGCCGCGCGCGATCAAGGAAGCGATGACCAAGCCCCGCGCGATCGCCGAGCCGCTGGTCGATGCGCAGCAGGCGCGTCGCGCGCTCGACTACCTCGTCGGCTTCAACCTCTCGCCGGTGCTGTGGCGTAAGGTGCAGCGCGGCCTGTCCGCGGGCCGCGTGCAGTCGCCGGCGCTGCGCATGATCGTCGAGCGCGAGGAGGAGATCGAAGCCTTCATCGCACGCGAGTACTGGACGATCGAAGCGGAAGCGACGCATCCGTCGCAGCCGTTCACCGCCAAGCTGACCAAGCTCGACGGCAAGAAGGTCGAGCAGTTCACGCTGACCAACGAGACCGATGCGCACGGCGCGCGCGATCGCATCAAGCGCGACGCGAACGGCATGCTGCAGGTCACCGACGTGACCAGCAAGGAACGCAAGCGTCGTCCGTCGCCGCCGTTCATCACCTCGACGCTGCAGCAGGAGGCCGCGCGCAAGCTCGGTTTCACCACGCGCCGCACCATGCAGGTCGCGCAGAAGCTGTACGAGGGCCTGGCGATCGGCGAGGAAGGCACGGTCGGCCTGATCACGTACATGCGTACCGACTCGGTGAACCTGTCGCAGGACGCGATCGTCGAGATCCGCGACGTGATCGCGCGCGATTTCGGAACGCGCGCGGTACCGGACAAGCCGAACGTCTACACGACCAAGTCGAAGAACGCGCAGGAAGCGCACGAGGCGATCCGTCCGAGTTCCGCGCTGCGCACGCCGGCGTCGGTCGCGAAGTACCTGCCCGACGACGAGCGTCGCCTGTACGAGCTGATCTGGAAGCGCGCCGTCGCGTCGCAGATGGTGCCGGCGACGTTGAACACGGTGAGCGTCGATCTCGCCGCGGGCAGCGAACACTCGTTCCGCGTGTCGGGCACGACGGTCGTCGATCCGGGCTTCCTCGCTGTCTACGAAGAAGGCAAGGACACCAAGAGTGCGGAGGACGACGAGGAAGGCCGCAAGCTGCCGGCGATGAAGACGGGCGACCGCATTCCGCTCGCGCAGGTCGTTGCCGACCAGCACTTCACCGAGCCGCCGCCGCGCTTTTCCGAAGCCTCGCTGGTGAAGGCGCTGGAGGAATACGGCATCGGGCGTCCGTCGACGTATGCGTCGATCATCGGCACGCTGCTGGCGCGCAAGTACGTCGAACTCGAGAACCGCCGGTTCCGTCCCACCGACGTC
This sequence comes from Lysobacter sp. TY2-98, assembly GCF_003367355.1. Taxonomy (NCBI): domain Bacteria; kingdom Pseudomonadati; phylum Pseudomonadota; class Gammaproteobacteria; order Lysobacterales; family Lysobacteraceae; genus Lysobacter; species Lysobacter sp. TY2-98. The sequence continues at coordinate 3,062,191 of NZ_CP031413.1, read as the reverse complement.
GGTCGCGCGGTCGGCAAGTTCCTCACCGCGCACTTCACGCGCTACGTCGACTACGACTTCACGGCCAAGCTCGAGGACGAACTCGATGCGGTGAGCCGCGGCGAGGAAGACTGGGTGCCGCTGATGGAGCGGTTCTGGAAATCGTTCAAGGAACTGGTCGACGACAAGAAGGACAACATCGATCGCACCGACGCGGGCAGCGTGCGCGTGCTCGGCACCGATCCGAAGTCCGGACGCGAAGTCAGCGCGCGCATCGGTCGCTTCGGGCCGCTGGTGCAGATCGGCACCAGCGAGGACGAGGACAAACCGCAGTTCGCGTCGTTGCGACCGGGCCAGAGCATCTATTCGATCTCGTTCGACGATGCGCTGGAGCTGTTCAAGCTGCCGCGCGACCTGGGCGAGAGCAACGGCGAGAAGGTGACGGTCGGCATCGGTCGCTTCGGTGCGTTCGCCAAGCGCGGCGCGACTTATGCGTCGCTGGCGAAGGAAGACGATCCGTACGCGATCGGCTTCGAGCGCGCGGTCGAGCTGATCGAGCAGAAGGAAGAGATCGCACGCAACCGCATCATCAAGCAGTGGGACGGTTACGACGTGCAGGTGCTCAACGGGCGCTTCGGGCCGTATCTGTCCGACGGCAAGTTGAACGGTCGTATTCCGAAGGATCGCGATCCGGCGTCGCTGTCGCTCGTCGAAGCGCAGCAGATGCTGGAAGCCACCGGCAAGCCGATGCGTGCGCGCTTCGCCAAGAAGGCCACGAAGAAGGTGGCTGCGAAGAAGACCAGGGCCGCGTCGGATGCACCGGCGAAGAAGGCGGCGACCAAGGCGGTGAAGAAGACCGCTGCGAAGAAGTCGACCACGAAGAAGGCCACGAAGAAGACGGCGGCCAAGAAGGCGACGAAGAAGACCGTCGTGAAAAAGGCGGCCGCCTCCGACGACGCGCCGTTCTGAGGCGATGGACGCGATGGTGCCCACCCGTGATGCGATGACCTCCGACGAGGTCGTCGCGATCGATGCGGTGGTCGCCGCGTTCTATGCACTTTTCGACAATCGCGCGGGTCTGTCACCGGAGCTCGATACACCGCATGCCGTTTTCGCGCGCGACGCGGTGATCGTGCGTCGCGATGGCGATGCTGTCGCGACGATGTCGCTCGACGAATTCCTCGCGCCACGACGCCGCTGGCTCGCCGACGGCACGCTCCTCGACTTCCACGAATGGGAAACGCAGTCGCGTACGTTCGTCGCCGATGGCATCGCGACGCGGCTGTCGCGCTATCGCAAGCAGGGCCGCCGCGACGGCGTCGCCATCGACGGCGAAGGCGCGAAGTCGCTGCAGCTCGCGCGCACCGCCGACGGCTGGCGCATCGCTGCGGTGCTTTGGCAGGACGGCGACGCTGTCGCCTGGCGCGAGGCGGCGCGATGAGCGAACTCAACATCGCAACCGCGGTCGCCGTGCTCATCCGCGGGGGCGTGATCGCCTATCCCACGGAAGGCGTGTGGGGCATCGGCTGCATTCCGTTCGACGGCGAGGCCGTGCATCGCCTGCTCGCGATCAAGCGTCGCCCGGTCGAGAAGGGACTGATCCTGGTCGGTGCGGACGCCGCGCAGTTCGACGCGGTGGTCGACTGGACCGCGCTCGCGCCCGAGGCGCGCGATCGCGTGCTGGCGAGCTGGCCCGGACCGCACACCTGGGTGGTTCCCGCCTCGCCAGCCGCGCCGTCGTGGGTGACCGGGGGACGTGGATCGATCGCCGTGCGCGCGAGTGCACATCCGCTGGTGGCCGCGCTGTGCGCGCAGCTCGGCGGGCCGCTGGTATCGACCAGCGCCAATCTCACCGGACAGCCGCCCGCGCGTGATCGCGCCGGGTTGTCGCCCGCATTGATCGCCCTGCTCGATGGCGTGTGCGAGGGCGAGACCGGAGGCCGGAACGTGCCGACGTCGATCCGCGACGCGCACACCGGCGAGCTACTACGCGAGTGAGCGTCATCCGCGCCTGAATCGGGGCCGACAGCCGCCGCCGGACGGCGCGCGGCGTCACGTGTGCCGGCGCAAGATGCGCGCATGTCGCAACGCGCCGCGCTCCTGCTGATGATCGGTTTCGCGGTGGCGCCGTCCGCGGCCGCGCCGCCCCGGGCATCGAGCACGATCACCGTCTACCGCTGCACGAATGCGAGTGGCCACCTCGCGCTGCGCGATTCGCCCTGCCGCGCCGGTGAACGCCAGGAAGTACGCACGATGGCGCGCCCCACCGATCCGCCGCCCGGCCGGACCGTTACGACCGCGCGTGCACCCTCCGCACCGCCCGCGGTCAACGTCGCGCCGACGACGGTCGTGTATCGCACTGCGCCGCGTCCGCTGTTCGAATGCACCACGCCGGATGGCGACGTCTATACCAGCGAAAACGGCGAGGGCAATCCGCGTTGGGTGCCGCTGTGGACGCTGGGTTATCCGATCGTGGTCGGCGTACCGCCGCGGCCGATGCCGCATCGGGGTCCAATGCCGGTGCGTGGCGGCAGCGGTGTCGCGATCGGCACGGGCATGACGTATGCGACGGTGCCCGGCGGCAGCTGGATCCGCGACGTCTGCCACAGCCTGCCGCCGGCGGAAGTCTGTGCGCGCATGCAGGATCGTCGCGAAGCGCTGGATCGGCGCTGGTTCAGTGCGCTGCAGGGCGATCGCGACGCGATCGAACACGAACAGCGCAGTCTCGATGCGCGACTTGGAGAGGAATGCGGATGAAGTCGGCTGTCGTGTTGGTGCTGTTGGCCGTCGCCACGGGTTTCGCCGTCGCTGCCCCCACCGTCGTGATCTATCGCTGCGTGGGTGCGGACGGCCAGGTCACGATCCAGAACGGCAGCAAGTGTCCCAAGGGCAGCAAGGAACAGAAGCGTGTCGTCGAGACGCCGACGTCGACGCCCGCGCGTCCGGTCCTCGCGCCAGCGCCCGCCCCGGTGACGCCGGTCGTGCCCGTTGCCGCGGTGCAGCCGATGGGGGAGACCGGCGCAACGACGCCCGCACCCGCGGCCGCGGCGGCGCTCCTGCCGGCGCCTGCGCTCTACGTCTGCCTGACCGCGGACGCCCGGCGCTACTACAGCGAGACCGAGCAGAGCGCGCACTGCGCGCCGCTGACGGCGGTCGGGCTGGACGGCCGGACGCCGACCAACGCCGAAGCCTGCGAAGTCGTCGACGACCACTGCGAAGCCGTGCCGGAGGCCGAACGCTGCGCCGCCTGGGCCGAGCGCCGCCGCAAGGCCGAGCAGGCGCTGACGTTCGCGCCGGAACAGGTCGAACAGGCCCGCGCGGAGCTCGCCCACGTGGACGCGATGACCGCGCAGACCGTCTGCGGGCGCTGAGCGCCCTGGTCCAATTCCGACCCGCCGCTATTACCCGCCGTCGTCCTGCGGCGGCGTCTCGGGGGGCGGCGCCGTTTCCGGCGACGGCTCGGCCGCAGGCGGTCCGGGCGGCGGCTCCTCGACCGGCGGCGGTTCGGTCGCTTCGGGGGCGGTGAGATCCTCCGGTGCGTTCTCGTCGATGGGCGCGGGCAGCACGTCGCCCTCGCCGCCCAGCATCGATTCGTCGTCCGGCTCGGGCATCGGTCGAGCCGGCGGCGGCGCGACGACCGGCGCCTGCAGCGCCCCGCCGGCCGGGGCGAGCTTCACCGCGCTGCTCATGAAGTCGCGCCACATGCGCGCGGGCATCGCGCCGCCGGTGACGCCGCGCATGGGCGTGCCGTCGTCGTTGCCGACCCAGACGCCGACGACCAGATCGGCCGCCATGCCGACGAACAGCGCGTCGCGGTGTTCCTGCGTGGTGCCGGTCTTGCCGAAAGTCGGCATGCCCAGGCGCGCCGCCCGGCCGGTGCCGCGCTGCACGACCTGCCAGAGCATGTCGAGCATCTCCGCGCGCAGGGTCGGATCCAGCGGCGTCGACGGTGCCACGGCCGCGCCCGGCAACCCGTGCGGAGTGACCGGCGCGGCGCCCTGCGCGAACGCGGCGTAGGCCGATGTCAGCTCGAGCAGTGTCACCTCGTAGGTGCCGAGCGCGATGGAGGGGTCGCGCCCCAGCGGGCTGGTGACGCCGAGGTCGCGCGCGGCCTGCACCACGGCGTCCGGCCCGACCCGCTCGACCAGCCGCACCGCGGCGACGTTGCTCGACTTCGCGAGCGCATCGCGGAGGGGGATCGGCCCTGAATAGTGGCCGTCGTAGTTCGATGGCGACCATTTGCCGAGCGTTATCGGCGAGTCGTCGACCAGCGTGTCCGGCGTCGCACCGCTGCGCAGGGCGGCGTAATAGGTGAACAGCTTGAAGGCCGAGCCCGGTTGGCGACGCGCCTGCGTGGCGCGGTCGAACTGACTCTGCGCGTAGTCGCGACCGCCGACCAGCGCCATCACCTCGCCGTTCGGACGCAGCGCGACCAGCGCCGCCTGGGTCGCGCCGACGCGCCGCCCCTCGCCCGCGAGCCAGTGCTGCACGACGCGCGTCGCCAGCTTCTGCATGCGTGCGTCCAGCGTGGTGTGCACGCGGATCTCGCCATAGTCGGCGTCGAACGCCTCGCGCGCCTGCGACGACACCCAGTCGGCGAACCAGGTGCCGCCGGTCAGGCGTTCGGTCGATGGGAGGACGCGCGGGTCGCGCACCGCCTTCGCCTGCTTCTTCGTGATGACGCCGGCATCGACCATCGCCGCGAGCACCACCCGCATGCGCTTGAGCGCGGCCTTGCGGTCGTGCGTGGGCGACAGCGCGCTTGGCGCCTTCACCAGCCCGGCGAGCATCGCCGCCTCGCCCAGCGCGAGCTGCTCGGGCTCCTTGCCGAAGTAATGGTGCGCCGCGCCGCGCAGGCCGTAAACGCCGTCGCCGTAGTAGATCGAGCTCAGGTAGCGCGACAGGATCTCCGGCTTGCTGAGACGCGCTTCGAGGTAGAGCGCGATCAGCGCCTCACGCACCTTGCGGCGGATCGTGCGGTCGGGCTCGAGGAACGCCGTCTTGGCGAGTTGCTGCGTGATCGTGCTGCCGCCCTGGCGCACGCCGCCCGCATGCCAGTTGCTGACCAGCGCTCGCGCGACGCCGCGCGGGTCGATGCCGAAGTGGTGATAGAAGCGCCGATCCTCGATCGCGATCAGCGCGCCGGTCACGTGCGGGGGCAACGTGCGGGCGTCGACCGGGGCTTCCTTCACGGCGCCGCGTCGCGCGAATGCCACGCCGTTGCGATCCAGCAGCACCAGCGTGGGGTCCGGAAGCGGTTGAAGCGCGCGATCCAGCGGGAGACGCCACGTCACCCAGGCGACCACGAGCGCGAGCACCGCGAGCGCGATGAGACCCGTGCGCACGACGCGTCGCTGCAGGAAAGGAAGTGAAGTAAGGGAGGAAGGCGGTGTTGCGGCGTGCGGGCCCGGCGTGTCGCCGGTGCCGTCATGAGGCGTCTTCAGCATGGCCGACGGTGTACCACCGCGTGCGTGATCGCGACAGGTGGAGATGCGGATCCGGGCGCGTCTTCACATGCGCGGCGTGCACCGCCAACACTGAAACAGCTGAACTGCGTTAGCTCCGCTTTCACCATGCCAAAGCCGCCTGCTAACGGCCGTGTGCCTAGGATCGGTCGCGGGTCGTGGCTGTCCGCCGCGATCCGGAGACGAAGACCCTTTCCCCCACGCGACCCAGATCGCAGACAAGGAGCTTTGGACATGGCCAACAACGACGGCACCAATACAGGCCGTAGCAATCGCGGTTTCGCGGCGATGGATCCGCGCGAACAGCGTGAGATTGCCCGCAAGGGCGGTGAAGCGGTGAGTCAGGACCGCGAACACATGGCGGCGATCGGCCGCAAGGGCGGCGAGGCGTCCGGCGGTGGCAACCGTCGCAACAACGCCAACAATGCGAACAACGCCAACGAGTCGTCCGCATCCTCGCGCGACAACCAGGGCCAGTTCTCGTCGAACCGCGGTGGTTCGTCGTCGCTCTCGGGCGGCATGAACGCCGGTGGCCGCGACATGACCTGATCGCGCCTCGCAGCGCAGACCGGAGAGCGCCCTTCGTGGGCGCTTTTCGTGTTTCTGCGGGACTCAAAACCCGTAGCGCAAAAACCCGCCGTCTACCGCGATGCATTCGCCGGTGACGTACGCGGCGGCGGGCAAGCAGAAGAACGCGACCGCCGCGGCCACTTCCTCCGGTTCGCCCACCCGGCCGAGTGGCGTACGCAGCAGCACGTCGTCGAGGTAGTCGGGATCGGCGAGCTTGGTCGACGTGCGCCGCGTGCGGATGTACCAGGGCGCGACCGCGTTGACCCGTACGCCGTCCTCCGCCCATTCGATCGCGAGATTCTTCGTCATCTGGTGCAGCGCGGCCTTGGCCATGCCGTAGGGCGCGCCGGTGCGCACCGCGGTGAGCCCCGAGACACTGCCGACGTTGACGATGCTCGACTGCGCATGGCGCGTGAGCAGCGGATGCGCATAGCGCGAGAGCTCGAACGCGGAGAACAGGTTGACTTCGAAGATCTGCCGCCACTCGTCGTCGGCATAGTCCGTCGCCGGCTTGCTGAGGTTGCCGCCGGCGTTGTTGACGAGGATGTCGAGCTGGCCTTCGCCCTGGTCCTCGACCCAGTCCAGCAGTTCGCGACGCTGCTCCTCGACGCCGACGTCCGCAGTGAACGCCATGACCAGGCGCTCAGGAAAGTCGTCGGCGAGTTCCGCGCGTGCGGTTTCGAGCGCGTCGCCATCGCGTGCGGCGAGCATCACGTCGGCGCCGAAGCCGAGCAGCTCGGCCGCGATCGCGCGACCGATGCCGGCGCTGCCACCGGTAACGAGAGCCAGTTGGCCGTCGAGTCTCCAGCGTCGATCGTCCATGCGTCCTCCGTCGGGCTGGCGCGTAGGATAGCCGTCGACGGACGCGCCCCGTCCGCTGGAGATCGTCATGACCCGAGCGTTGTCCGCCGTCGTCGCCCTCGCCCTGCTCGCCGCGTGCTCGAAGCCCGCGGTGCCCGACAAGGACAAGCCCGTCGAGCCGCAGGCCGCCGAACGTCACGACGAACTGTCGCGCGAGATCCACAAGCCCATCGATCGCGCGCACAACGTGCAGGCCGACGCGGAAGCGGCGAGCAAGGCGCAGGACGCGGAGATCGAGGCGGCGACGTCAGGCCAGTAACACCACGCCGCGTCAGTGCAGGGTCGGGCCCGGCCCCGCGTGCTGATAGCTGCGCACCACATCGAGCAACGTGTCGACCGACGCCGGCTTCGGCAGCACGCGACAGCCATAGCGCGTGCGCAGGTCACGCGAGACATTGGCGTCGACGTTCGCGCTCAGCACCGTGACGGGAATCTCCGCACCCTGCTCGCGTGACCGCAGCACGTCCAGGAACTCCCAGCCGTCCATCACCGGCATCGAGAGGTCGAGCAGGATCAGGCACGGCGCCTCGTCGCTGCGCGCGAGGCTGGCGAGCGCATCCTCGCCGTTGGCGGCGAGTTGCACGTCGAAACCTTCCAGCTCGAACAGCGTGCGGAAGGTGTCGCGGATGTCGGGATTGTCCTCGACGATGAGAATGGCCTTGCCGGGGCTGCTCGAGTCCATGAGAAAGGTGAGGCGCGGTTCGGATTGGCCTCCACTGTCCCGGGCAGCCGCCATAGCAGGCGTGAAACGCGCCGGTTGAGCTCGTTCGTGTTCAGCGCCCGAACAGACTCCAGCGCGAAGCGTTCAGCTCAGGCGAGCAACCCGAGCAGTGCCGCGGGGTCGACCGGTTTGGTGAGGTGCGCGTCAAAACCCGCGGCCTGCGTGCGGTCGCGATCCTCGTCGCGTCCCCAGCCGGTGAGCGCGATGAGTCGCGTCGTCGCCGTGCGCGGATCCGCGCGCAGGCGACCGGCCAGTTCGAAACCGCTCATGCCCGGCATGCCGAGATCCAGGAAAGCGATGTCGGGCACGAAGTCGTCCACCACCGCGAGCGCGTCGTCGCCGCTGCCCGCGCTGCGCACGTCGTGCCCATCGAGTTCGAGCAGCGCGGCGAGCATGAGCGCCGCATCGGTGTTGTCGTCGACGACGAGCACGCGGCGACCGCCGCGACTGCGCGTATCGATCGCCGGCGTCGTCGTGTCGCGCTGCGCGGCGCTCGCAACGGGCAGGTCGAGCACGAACCGGCTGCCGCGCCCGGGGCCGTCGCTTTCGGCGTGCAGGCGACCGCCGTGCAGTTCGGCGAGGCGGCGCGCGAGCGTCAACCCGATGCCGAGGCCGCCGTGCACCTCCGACCCCTCGCCGCGCTCGAACATCTCGAAGATGCGGTCGATCTGCAGCGGCGCGAGGCCGATGCCGGTGTCGACGACTTCGATGCCAACGTTCGCGCCCGCGCGACGCACGCGCACCTCCACGCGTCCGCCGGCGGGCGTGAACTTCGCGGCGTTGTTGAGCAGGTTGGTCAGCACCTGCGCCAGGCGTGTGTCATCGGCATCCAGCGGCGTGTCGGCATCGTCGATATCGACCGCAAGCGTGAGGCCGGCCGCATCGAGCAGCGGGCGACTGGCTTCCAGCGCGCTGGTGATGACGTCGCCGACGGCGACGCGCCGACGCTGCAGCGCGATCGCACCGCGGGTGACACGCGAGAGATCCAGAAGGTCGTCGATCAACCGCACCATGTGGCCGAGCTGGCGCTCCATGACGGTGCGGGCGCGTACCGCGGTCGCCGGATCATCGGTGGCCTGCAGCAGCGCGAGGCCGGTGCGCAGCGGCGCGAGGGGATTGCGCAGCTCGTGCGCGAGCGTGGCGAGGAATTCATCCTTGCGCCGGTGCTCGTCCTGCAACTGCAGGTGCAGGCGCGCGTTGTCGACCGCGATGGCGGCGCGGCGCGCGAGATCGAGCGCGAATGCGACATCGGGTGCTTCGTAGCGACGCTGGCTTTCGGCGTAGACCAGCGTGAGCACGCCGATCACGGTGTCGCGTGCGATCAGCGGCACGAGGATGTACGAGCGCAGCTGCAGGTTGATCAGCATGCGCGCCTGCTCGGCGTCGACCGCGTTGTCGATGATGAGCTGTTCGGGAATCTCGCTGGCCCACTCGGGCCGGCGCGTCTCGATCACGTTCCACGCCCCGCCGGCACCGCGACGCGGTGGATAGCGGCGGAAGAACTCGTTGGCGATCGCGACGCGTTCGGGATCGGGGTGATAGACCGCGACGCGTTCGAGTTCACCGTCGTCGGTGATCAGGTCGACCGCGAACCAGTCGGCCACCTGCGGCACGACGATGCGCGCGAGATTGTCGAGCGTGGTGGCGTAGTCGAGCGACGCACCCAGCGCCTCGCCCGCATCCGCGAGCAGGCGCGTGGCCGCCTCGGCGCGGTGGCGCTCGGTCACCTCGACGGTTATGCCGAACATGCGCACGGGCTCGCCGTTTCCGTTGAATTCGACCTGCCCGCGCGTCTGCACCCAGCGCTCGCGCCCGTTGCTGGTGCGCAGGCGGTATTCGATCGCCCGGAACTCGCCGGTCTCGATGGCTGCGCGGGAAACCCCGAGCAGCAGCGGCAGATCGTCGGGATGGATGGTGCGCATGAAGTCGTCGCGCTGGCCCACTTCCATGCCGAAGAATTCGCGCGCATTGCCCGAGCACTCCACGCGCCCGGTCGCCATGTCCCAGTCCCAGGTCAGCAGGCCGCCGGCGATGAGCACCTCGTTGAGGCGCTCCTCGCTGCGCAGCAGTCGCGCCTCCGCGCGCCGCGCATCGGTGACGTCGTTGTGCACCAGCACGACTTCGCGGATGACGCCAGCGTCGTCGCGCACGGGATACGCGTAGGCGGTGATCCAGCGCGTCGCGTCCTCGTACGTGCTCAGCTCGGGCAGCGTGCGGTGCACGTCGTAGACGATCGCCGGCAGTGCGGTCGGCGTGCCCTCGAAAGCGCGACGCAGCAGCGGCGCGATGCCCTTTTCCTCGAGCTGCGGATCCTCGAGCACGTTGTACTGCGCGAGTGCGTCGAACGAGAGACCCCAGAGCCGGGTAAACGCCTCGTTGACGCCGATGGTGCGGCCGTCCGGCGCGAAGCGCTGCGTCGACAGCGGCGACTGCTCCATGATCGCGCGGAAGCGCTGCTCGGACAGGCGCAGCTCGGACTCGGCACGTTCGCGTCGCTGCAGTTCGTCCTGCAACGAGCGGTACAGGCGTGCGTTCTCGACGGCCAGCGCCGCGCGGCGAGCGAGCTCCTCGGCGAGCAGCTGGTCCTCGGCGTCGTAGCGACGATCCGATTCGGTGACGCCCAGCGACATCACGCCGATGACGCGACCATGCGCGATCATCGGCACCGCCAGGCTGGACCGGATGCCGATGTCCTTGACCAGCTGCAGGTGCGCGTCGCTGTGCGTATGCGAGGCGAGCGATTCGGCCGTCAGCACCTCGATGCGTTCGGTCATCCCGCTCGCGAGCACGCGCCCCGCAGGTGCGGGCGACGCCGCAGGATCCGGATTGGCCTGCGTGAGTGCACGCACCAGTGGCTGCTTGTCGGCACGCACGTGTTCGGCCGCGACGCGATGCAGGCGCTCGCCCTCGACCACGTCGACCACGCAGAAGTCGCCGAGCTCCGGAATCGCGAGACGCGCGACGCCACCCAGCGTCGTGGCGTAATCGAGCGATGCCGCCAGCTGTTCGCCCGCCCGTGCAAGAAACGCGAGCCGGTGCAGCGAACGTGCAGCGGCGTCGGTTTGCGGACGGGAATCCTCGGACATGCGGAAGCAACCGGACGGAGGCGGGCCACTATAGCCGCCGGTCCTTCAACGTCATGTCGCTGCCTTCATCGCATCCGAAACGACAAGGGCGGCCGAAGCCGCCCCTGTCGCAATGCGTTGCGAGTCAGAGCCCGCAGAAGCAGTACGCCACCGCCTTGACCGGCGCGCCGCGGCGATCGTTCGCCGAGGCCTCGAGGAACTGCAGGTCGCGCGCGGCCTGCGGTGCCGTCTTCACCAGCAGCGCGCGCGCCATGTCGGACTCGCGCAGCATGCCCATGCCGATGCGGCTCTGGGCGAGGCCGGGGAAGAACTTCTCGAACGGCGTCGGGATCTTCTCGATGTAGCGCACGTCGTACTCGCCGCGCTTGCCGAGCTTGGCGCGTGCGGCCGCGTCGTCGAGCGCATCCTGCAGACCGCCCATGGCGTCGACGATGCCGCGCTCCTTGCCCTGCGCACCGCTCCACACGCGGCCCTGCGCGATCGCATCGATCTGTTCGACCGTGCGACCACGTGCCTTGGCGACGCGCCCGGTGAAGTCGCGGTAACCCTTCTCGATCACGGTCTGGATCACCGTGCCGACCTGCGGGTCGAGCGGACGCGTGAGGTCGAATGCACCGGCATACGGCGACGTGCCGACGCCGTCGGTGTGCACGCCGATCTTCTCCAGCGCGCGCGAGAACGTCGGGATCACGCCGAAGATGCCGATGGAACCGGTGATCGTCGACGGGTCGGCGTAGATGCGATCGGCGTTCATCGAGATCCAGTAGCCGCCCGATGCGGCCACGTCGCCCATCGACACAACGACCGGCTTGCCGTCCTTCTTCAGGCGCTCGACTTCGCGACGGATCTGCTCGGAGGCGAACACTTCGCCGCCCGGCGAGTTCACGCGCAGCACGACCGCGGCGACGTTGTCGTCGTCGTGCGCCTGGCGCAGCAGCTCGCTGGCGGAGTCGCCGCCGACCTTGCCCGGGGGCGCATCGCCGCCGGTGATCTCGCCTTCGGCCACCACGACCGCGACGTGCTTCTCCGGCACCACGCCTTCGAGGCCCTTGTCGAGATGCGCGATGTAGTCGTCGAGGTCGATGCGGCGGAAGCCGCCGGTCGCGTCGTCGTCGGCTTCGCCGCGCTCGCGCATGAGGTCCCACACCTGCTGGCGCGTCTTCAGGCCATCGACGAGATGCTGGTTCAACGCGAGCTGGGCGAGATCGCCCTGCACCGACGCCACGCCCTGCGGCAGGTTGTTGACGTCGTTGGTGAGCGTGGCGACGTCGAGCTTGCGCGCCTTGGCGATGTCGCCGAGGTAGCGCTGCCACACGTCGTTCATCCAGAACAGGTCGGCTTCCTTCGACGCCGGCGACGCGGCGTCGAGCACGTACGGCTCGGCCGCCGACTTGTACGTGCCGACCTTGAACAAGTGCACGTCGACGCCGAGCTTGTCCTGCAGGCCTTCGCGGAAGTACTGGCGATAGCGCGCAAGACCTTCGAGTGTGAGCTGGCCCATCGGATCGAGATAGACCTCGTTCGCCTGCGCGGCGAGCAGGTACTGCTTCTGGTCCATCTGCTCGGAGAACGCCACGACCTGCTTGCCGCTGGCCTTCAGTCGCGCGATCGCCGCGGCGACTTCGCGCAGCGAGGCCATGCCGCCGCCCTGCAGGTCGTCGACGTGCAGCAGCACGCGTTCGATGTTCTTGTCGCGCTGCGCGGCGTCGAGCGCACGCAGCACGTCACGCAGCTGCAGCTCCTCGTTGCGGCCGCCCATGCTCTTGTTGAACGCGCGGCTCAGCGGATCGCTGGTGTACTGCTCGACCAGCGTGGCCTGCGGCGCGATCACCAGCGTCGTGCGCGGCAGCAGGATCGGACGCGCGTTGCCGCCGATCACCGCGCCGATGAACAGCAGCGAGAACAGGATCAGCAGGCCGAAGAAGACGAAGTTGACGATCAGCCGGCGCGTGAAGTTCATCACGTCCCAAAGGCCGACGAAAAAGCTCGCGATGGGGCCGCGACGGGTCGAGTTCATCAGGGGGTGTCTCGGAAAAATGCAGCGACAGGGTACCGATCCGGCGGTGACGGGTCATGCGCCGAAGGTCACCGGGCCGTTTCGCCCGCCGCCAGCCGCGTCACCCGTTCGGCGCGACTGGACCGCGCGAAGCGGCTGCCCAGCAGCACCGCGGCCACGGTCAGGCCGGCGATCAGGCCCACCCACATGCCGCGCGGCCCCCATGGGGGATTGCCGAGCAGGCCGAGCCCCAGCGTCGCGCCCAGCGGCATGCCCACGCCCCAGTACGCGAACGCCGCGAGCCCCATCGGCACCCGCGTGTCCTTGAGCCCGCGCAGCGCGCCCGCCGACAGCACCTGCACGCCGTCGGGGAACTGGAACGCGGCGGCGTAGAGCAGCAGGGACGCCGCGAGCGCTGCCACCTGCGCGTCGTGCGTGTAGAGCCGCACCAGGGCGTGGTTGCCCGCGAGCAGCACGATGGCGGACATCAGTTGCGTCAGCAGCACGATCACGTAGCCCGCGAGCGCGGCGCGCCGCAGTCCGGCCGGATCGCGACGGCCCAGCGCATGGCCGACCCGCACCGTCGTCGCCTCGGCCACCGCCAGCGGCACCATGAAACACAGGCTGGCGACATTGATCGCGATCTGGTGCGCCGCCGCCGGCACCGGGCCGAGCCGGCCGATCAGCAGCGCGGTCGCGATGAACAGCCCGCCCTCCATCAGCACGGTGACGCCGATCGGCAGGCCGTTCGCGAGCAGGCCGCGGATGACCGGCCAGCGCGGCGGGTCGAAATGCGCGAACACGCGGATGTCGCGCATGCGCGGTGCTTTTGCATGGGCGACGGTGAACGCGATCGCCTGCATCCACATCATCACCGACGACGCGATGCCCAGCCCGCCCGCGCCGAGCTCGGGCAGGCCGAACGCGCCGAAGGTCAGCACGTAGCCGAGCGGCACCAGCACGATGAGCCCGCCGCCGCCGAGCAGCATGGTGGGCAGCGTCCAGTGCAGGCCTTCGGCCAAGTAACGCATCGCGAGGTAGCACGTCAGCGCGGGCACGCCCCAGCGGATGCCGTGCAGGAAGGCGGTCGCGCCGGGAATGATGTCGGGCGCGATGCCGAACGGCGCGAGCGCGAGCGGCACGAACGTCAGGAACAGGAACATCAGCAGGCCCAGCGCGAACGCGAGCCACAGCGCCTGACGAAACAAAGGGCCGATCTCGCTGCGACGGCCCGCGCCGTCGAGATGCGAGACGGACGGCGGCATCGACATCAGCGTGCCCATCGGCACCATCATCGGCAGCCAGAACAGGCCGGTGCCGACCGCGACCGACGCCAGCGTGAGCGTGCCGTGCCGCCCGGCAATGGTGCTGTCGACGAAGCCGATCAGGCCGGTCGAGACATGGCCGGCGACCAGCGGCGCGGCCAGCGTCGCGGTGCGGCGGATCTCGTGCGGGAAACGGGCGGGCGCGGACACGGCGATCCCGGACGCGGCGGGCCATCGTAGGCCGCGACGGGTTCCGCCGCTACCGCGCGACACGTCGAGGTCGCGCAAACCGCGCGCGCATGCTGCAATGCGCGACGACCGCGAGGGGACCGCGATGACCGCCGACGCCATTACCGCCTGTGAGAACTGCGGCACCGTGCTGCAGGGCCACTACTGCCATGCCTGCGGGCAGAACGCGCACAACCCGATGAGCAGCTTCTCGCACGCCGTCGAGGAGGTGTTCGAATCGTTCTGGCATCTCGACGGCCGCGCGTTCCGCACCATGCGCGACCTGCTCTATCCCGGCCGCGTCGCCTGCAACTACCTGCGCGGCCAGCGCGTGCGCTACATCCCGCCGCTGCGCGTGTTCCTGGTGCTGGTCGTGATCACGTTCTTCGTCGGCCGGCTGACGGTGAGCGACGACGGCGACACGTCGAACAAGGACAAGACCAAGGTCCAGGTCGTCGACGCCGGCACCGGCAACTCGACGTTCGCGGCGGCGAAGACCGAAGCCGACGTGCAGAAGAAGCTCGACGACACGCTCGCCGGCATCGCGCAGGCACGCACCAAGATCAAGGATGTGCCGTTCATGGCGCACGCCATGGACGAGGCCGAAGCGAAGGCGCGCGCGCAGGCCGCCGCGCGCATCGCCGAGCTGCGTAAGCACGCGCCGCCGACTGCGGGCACAACGGCCGCGGGCACCGCGGCGTCCGACAAACCGAACGGTGTATCGCTCAGCGTGACGCCCGGCGTAGTCGACGCCGATCGGGCCGGTGCGAAGAAGCGCTCGAAGCACGATGACGTCGCCGATGACGATGGCGATGGCGACGACACGCGCGAGTCGATGGACAAGATGATGCGCGGCATCAACGGCGCCCAGCTCAAGGATCCGAAGCTGCCGTGGGATGCGAAGACCAACCCGGCCGACATCCCGTGGCTGCCGGACTTCGGCGATCGCTGGTTCAACCATCGCGTCGCGAACTTCGCGGACAACGTCGACCGCATGCAGAACAACAGCGGCTACATCTTCCAGCTGATGCTGGCCGCCGTGCCGTCGGCGCTCTTCCTGATGCTGCCCCTGTTCGCGCTGATGCTGAAGGTGCTCTACATCCGCAGCGGTCGCACGTATCTCGAACACCTCGTCGTCGCGCTGTACAGCCACGCGTTCCTGCTGCTCACGCTGCTCGGCAGCTTCATCCTCGGACTGTCGCCGTTGTCGGCCGCCCTCACAGTGCCGCTAACGCTGTTGCTGTGGCTGTGGGCTGCCATCTACCTGCTGCTGATGCAGCACCGCGTGTACGGACAGCACTGGGCGATCACGACGGGCAAGTATTTCGTCGTCGCGTTCCTCTACCAGTTCCTGATCATGCTGGCGGCGACTTACACCGTCTTCGCCGGCCTCACGAGCGGACACTGATGATGCTCACCTACGAAGTCACCGCCGACGTCGACGCGAACATCCGCGCGCAGTACCTCGAATGGCTGCAGGCGCACGTCGCCGAAATCCTGGCGCTTCCCGGCTTCACCGGTGCGGACGTGGACGAAGTGCTGGATCCGGACGACGCCGACCGCCTGCGCGTGTGCATGCGCTACCGGCTGATCGACGCCGATGCGCTCGACTCCTACCTGCGCTCGCATGCGCCGCGCCTGCGCGCCGAAGGCGTCGCACGCTTCGGTGATCGCGTGCGCCTGCAGCGACGCGTGATGCGCCCGCTCGACCGCTTCGCCTGATGATCAGCGCTCCAGGCGCTGCAGCAACCACGCCGCGCGATTCGCGTCGGACGTCGACACCAGCTCACGCCGCAACGCCTCGCGCGCCTGCGGCGGTGTGCGCTGCACGATCACGGCCAGACGGTCGCGATCCTCCGGCGTCATCGCGCGCAGGGTGCGCACGAGGTCGAGGTGTTCGTCGAGCGGTACCTGCGCCAGCAACGGCTGCAGGCGCGGATAGTCGGCGCCGAGCGTCGGACCCAGTCGCCAGCCATGGCGCTCGCTGAGATCGAGTGCGTCGAACTCGGCGTGCAGCGCATGCTGGGTCGCAGCGTCCATCGCGAGGTACTGCGCCGCGGCGGCACGCACGCGCGCCTGTTCGTCCTGCGGCAGCTGGCGCCAGGCCTGCCAGTCGGCGCGCCGCTCGCCGCGCTCCAGCGGGGGCAGGCGATCCCAGCGATCGGCGCGCGCGGTGAACGCCGCGCGGTGGTCCGCATCCCAGGTTGCCCAGACGCGCGCATGCGCCTGCAGCGCGGCGCGCTGCAACGGCTGCAACAGCGCTGCGACGTCCTGGAGGTCGTCCGGCAACGTCGCGGCGGCCATCGACGCGCCGGCACCGAGCAACGATGCGAACAGCAGCGCGATGCGTGCCTTACGGCGCATCGGTGGCCTCGCTGGTTTCCGGAATGTCGGGCGTCGTCGCGGTCGCGTCGGTCGCGGTGGTGGTCGATGCCGGGCGGGCGGGATGACCGACCATCCAGCTGAGGAAAGCGGCGTCGTGCGCGAGCTTTTCACCATCCGGATCGGCCAGCAGTTCGAAATCGGGGTGGGCGATCAGGCCCGATTCGCGCGCGTAGCGGCTCGCCGGTTCGCCAGCGGACGGCAACGGGACCACGCGCACGACATCGCCCGCGCCGCCGAGGTAGCGCGTGCCGACCAGCCCGAGCGCGACCGCGGCGGCCAGCCCGGCGACCCAGCGCCAGCGGTGGTCGCGACGCTGCGGGAAGAAGCGTTCGGTGGTGCCCGCCAATGCGCCTTCGCGGATGCGCGCGAGTTCGAGCGCGCGATCGGCGGGCAGCTCGCGAAGACGCTGCTGCGCCTCGCGCTGCAGGCGCGTCCAGGCCGTGGCATCGGGGCCGCCGTCGGCCAGCTTCGGCAGCGCGCGGATCACTGCCTCGCGCTGGACCTCGGGCGCGACCCCCATCACCGCAGCCGCGGTCGGCTCGTCGAGCCCTGCCGCCACCCGCAGCAGCAACGCGGCGCGCACGGCGGGCGACGACGGCGGCAGGCCCAGGCGCGCGCCGTCGCGGGCGGTCCGTAACGCGGGCTGGGCCAGCAGCGTGCGCCAGAACAGCGTCGGCCAGTCCGCCATCGGGGCGTCCAGGGCCGCCTCGCGGAACACCGCCATGGCGCGGGTCAGGGCGGCATCACCGATCGACGACGAGCCGGTCTGCAGCTCGGCGAGGACCGCCGCGCGGCGATCCACGCCGCGCAGGAAGGCGGCCAGGGCGGCGGGTTGGGCGAGCGCCGGAGCGGGCGCCGGGGCGGGGGACGACATGCCGGGATGATAGCCGTCGCGTTCGTCGGAACCTCGCCGGATGCCGTGAAAGCCGGCTTGACAGATGCCTTCTTCACGGCTCCAGCCTTGTGTGACGCGGTTCCACGGCCAAAAGCGTTGTGCACAGCCGTCACGCAGCCGTCATTCGCAGCATTTGCGACGTCGTAGCCGCAGGATTACACGCGTGTTTCACGCCCAAGTATTTGATTGTGAAGGAAATATCCGCCTTGGCGATTTTTTCGCCAACCCACGGCCGCTGCCCGTCTTTACGGGCTTGCGCAGTGCGCCCCGCACTCCATTCACAGACTTATCCACACGCGATGTGGATAAGGGCCGTTCTTCAATACGGGCGCGGACTTACGTTCGATTCATGATCCCGACGCGAGCAATGCCCCCCAAGCTCGCAACGCGCCGAGCGGCCGCGGCCCCCTAGACTTCCCCGATGCCGACGCCGCCCGCCCCTCGCCCCGTTCCTGCCGCTGACGCGGTGTGGAAAGTCGCGATCGGCGGCCTGCCGCTGCCACGGCTGTTCGACTATCTGCCGCCTGCGGACGACCCCGGCGGAGACGTCGTCGGCTGTCGCGTGCGGGTGCCGTTCGGGACGCGCGAGCGCGTCGGCGTGATCGCCGCGATGGGTGCGCCGGACGACGAGGGCGCCGAGCTCAAGCCCGCGCTCGCGCGCCTGGACGCGCAGCCGCTGCTCGCCGGCGAGATCTGGGATTCCCTGCGCTGGCTGGCGCACTACACGCACGAGCCGTTCGGCGAGATCGTCGCCACGGCCCTGCCGACGCTGCTGCGCCACGGCGAACCCCTGCCCGCGACGGACCGCATCGGCTGGCGCCTGAGCGCCGCCGGTATCGACGCGCTACCGAAGATGCGTGCGGGGCGACCGCGCCGCCTCGCCGAGCGCCTCGGCGATGGCGCCGTCGCCGAAGATGAGCTGGACAGCCTGCTCGACGACTGGCGCGCCGCGCTGCGCAGCCTCGACGAGCGCGGGCTCGTCGAATCCCTCGTCATGTCGCCCGCCGCGACGCCCGCGCGCGATGGACCCGAGCCCAACGACGAACAGCGTGCGGCGATCGGCGCGATCCTGGACTCGCGCGACACCTTCAACGCGTTCCTGCTCGACGGCATCACCGGCAGCGGCAAGACCGAGGTCTACCTGCATGCGATCGCCGACTGCCTCGCACGCGGCAAGCAGGCCCTGGTGCTGGTGCCCGAGATCGGCCTGACCCCGCAGACCCTCGCCCGCTTCCGTGCGCGCCTCGGCGTGCCCGTGTACGCGCTGCACTCCGGCCTGTCCGACGGCGAGCGCGCACGCACGTGGGCCGCCTGCCTGCGGGGCCAGGCGCGCGTCGTCGTGGGCACGCGCAGCGCGGTGTTCCTGCCGTTGCCCGACGCCGGCCTCATCGTCGTCGACGAGGAACACGACGGCAGCTACAAGCAGCTCGACGGCATCCGCTACCACGCACGCGACTTCGCGCTCTATCGCGGCCATGCGCTTGGCGTTCCGGTGGTGCTCGGCAGCGCGACCCCGTCGCTGGAATCGCTGCGCAACGCGCGCATCGGTCGCTATACGCATCTGCAGTTGCGTCACCGTGCCGGCGTGGCGAAGCCGCCGGCGGTTCGCGTCGTCGACGTGCGCAAGCGCGCGCTGGATGCCGGCCTGTCGAACGAGCTGATCGAGACGCTGTCGCGCACGCTCGCGTCGGGCGGCCAGGCGCTGGTGTTCAAGAACCGGCGCGGCTATGCACCCGTGCTGCTGTGCCACGACTGCGGCTGGACCGCGGAATGCCCGCGTTGCGACGCGTCGATGACGGTGCATGCGAAAGGTCGGCGGCTGCAGTGCCATCACTGCGGCACCGCGCGTCGTGCACCGGATGCATGTCCCGATTGCGGCGGCCTTGCGTTGCAACCGCAGGGTGCAGGCACCGAGAAACTCGAGGAAACGCTCGCCGCACGCTTCCCGCAGGTGTCGGTCGTGCGCATCGACAAAGGCACCACGCGCAATCGCGACGCACTCTCGGGCCACCTCGACGCGCTCGGTGACGGCCCCGGCATCCTCGTCGGTACGCAGATGCTCGCGAAAGGCCACGACCTCCCGGGCCTCACGCTGGTCGCCGTCGTCGGCATCGACGAAGGGCTGTTTTCCGCCGACTTCCGCGCGCCGGAGAAGCTCGCGCAACTGCTCATCCAGGTCGCCGGCCGCGCCGGGCGCGCCGACCAGCCCGGTGAAGTGCTGCTGCAGACGCACCATCCCGATCACCCGCTGCTGCAGACGCTGCTCACCGGCGGCTACACGCGCTTCGCCGACGAAGAACTCGCGCTGCGCGAACACGCGCAATTTCCGCCGTTCGCCTACATGGCGATGTTCCGCGCCGAAGCGCGCGACATGCACATCGCGAATGCGTTCCTCGCGCAGGCACGGGGCCATCTCGAGGCGTCGTCGCCCGGCGGCGTGCTCACCGCGCAGGGCCCGATTCCCGCGCCGATGCCACGACGCGCCGGCTACCAGCGCGCGCAGCTCGTGGTGTCGTCGAACGCGCGTCCTGCGTTGCATGCCGCGCTCGACGCCGCGTTGCCTGCGATCCGCGAACTGCCCGAAGCGCGCAAGGTGCGGTGGTCGCTCGACGTCGACCCGGTGGATCTCTACTGATACTCCGGCGTGGGCCAGGCTGCTCGATGGCACGCCCGCGCGACGCCATGCACAATCCCCGTTCGTATCCGGGAGTTGCCCATGCCGTCCCTGCTCGACCAGCTGCGCGAGATGTCCGCCGTCGTCGCCGACACCGGTGACATCGATGCCATCGCCCGCTTCCGCCCGCTCGACGCGACCACCAATCCGTCGCTGCTGCTGAAAGCCGCCGCGCTGCCCGCGTATGCACCGCTGGTCGACGCCGCGCTTGCATCCGCAGCGGGCAGCGACCACGACGCACGTGTTGCCGATGCATCCGATCGCCTCGCCGTGGCCATCGGCAACGAGATCCTCAAGATCGTTCCCGGTCGCGTCTCCACCGAAGTCGACGCGCGCCTGAGCTTCGACACCGAAGCAACCGTCGCGAAAGCGCGTCGTCTCGTCGAACTCTACGACGCCGTGGGCGTCGGCCGCGATCGCCTTCTGATCAAGATCGCGTCGACCTGGGAAGGCATCCGCGCCGCCGAGCGTCTCGAACGCGATGGCATCCATTGCAACCTCACGCTGCTGTTCTCGTTCGCGCAGGCCATTGCGTGCGCCGAAGCCGGCGTCTTCCTGATCTCGCCCTTCGTCGGCCGCATCTACGACTGGTACATCGCCAACGGCGCCGCCAAGCCCGCAACGCCGCAGGAGGACCCCGGCGTGCAATCCGTCACCCGCATCTGGCAGTGGTACAAACGCCACGGCTACGACACCGTCGTGATGGGCGCGAGCTTCCGCAACATCGGCCAGATCACCGCGCTCGCCGGCTGCGACCGCCTCACGATCTCGCCCGAACTCCTCGCCGAACTGGAGACCAGCGATGCGCTGCTCGACCGCGCGCTCGTCGACGACGGCGCGCGCGAGCCGGCTCCGAGCCACATCAATGAAGCGCAGTTCCGCTGGCAGCACAACGAGGACGCGATGGCGAACGAGAAGCTCGCCGACGGCATTCGCAAGTTCGCGCAGGATCAGCTGAAGCTGGAGCAATTGCTCGATTCGCGAGTACGCTAGCCCAAGCAGGGCCGTATACCGGTGCAGCGATCAAGGCGCTGGCATCGTCGTTAAATGCATGTCATCCCGTAATGGACTTCACAGGAACCGTCATGGATCGATTCTTCCGGCCACTAAGTGTGGCCTGCGTTTCTATAGCGCTGAGTGCCTGCAGCCCGACGTCGACGCCTCAAGGCGACGCCACGCCACCAGCGCCGTCGGCACGCGCAGCAGGCGAGCCGCCCGCTCCGTCCAGCACGCCCGTCGACCACCCCACCGCGAGCAAGGCGGGCGATGTGTTGGCCTGCGCGAGCGACGAGGAACTTCTGTTCGGCTGCACGATCGCGGCGTCCGGCAAGTCGGTGAGCCTTTGCTCGACCGCGAAGACCGCCGCAACAACGCGCTACCGGTTCGGAACGCCGTCCAATGTCGAACTGGAACAGGTCAGCAGCGCGGGCGACACACCGACGTTCTCCCGAACGCCCTTGATGTTCGCGGGCGACACCGGCGGGTATGCGTACTCCTTCCAGCGGGAAGGAACGACCTACGCTCTGTATTCCGTGGCGGGCCGCGATGACCTCGCGCGCTCCGGCATAGCGATCTTGAACGCGGACGGCGGAAAGATCGCCGATCTGCAATGCGCGCCAGACAGCCTCCGGGAAACCGAATCGCTCGACATACTGCGTGCAACGCGCCAGTGGCCGACGGACGCGAAGGTCCAGAAGGCATCGCTCTAAACCCCAAAGCATCGAAAGGATTCGATATGCACTCCAACCCCAACGCTGAGTTCCTGCTGGAAAAGGCACGCCTTGCAGGCATCACCGACCCGCGCGAACTGGCCAACTTCATGGGCCAGATGCAGGTGGAATGCGGCGGTTTCCACCGGATGGAAGAAAGTACGCACTATTCGGCTGAGCGGCTCCTCGAAGTTTTCGGGCCGCACAGGGATCGCAAAGGGCATTGGCATGACGGCCGTAACGGGCTGACGACCATCGACGAAGCGCGCGCGATCACGCAGGGCGGCGATCGCGCGATTGCGAATGCCGTTTACGGCGGCACGTGGGGCGCACGGAATCTCGGCAATATCGAGCCGGACGATGGGTGGCGGTTCCGAGGGCGCGGCTACGTGCAGCTCACCGGCCGTGATCACTACGAGTCGATGGGTCGACGCCTCGGGGTTGACCTGGTCGGTCATCCGGAGCTCGCGGCCGACCGCGACATCGCCGCGCGCATCGCGATCACGTACTGGAACGATCGTGTCCGCCCGAACGGGCACCAGTTTGACGTCGACCTCGCGACCCGGGACATCAATGGCGGCGCGAACGGCCTCGACGCCCGTCGTGGTGCGGCACGTGCGTGGGCGGAGCACCTCGGACATGGTGCACATGCGCAGGGGGCACAGCCGCCTGCGCCGCAGGCCCCGTCGCCAAACGCGCATCAGGCACATCCGGCCGCACATCGGCCGCAGGCGGTGCATCAAGCGTCGACCGCTGGCGAGCGCGAGGCATCGGTGCACGCCATGCAGCTTGCGCTGGACCGTCTTGGCTATCGCGACGCGCATGGCCGGCACATCGCTGCAGACGGCCACTTGGGAGTGCACACCCGCGAAGCGCTGCAAGCCTTCCAGCGCGACCACCACATCGACGACAAGCACGGTACTTTTGGAACGCGGACACAAGCGGCGCTCCACGCTGCCGAGGCAGCGCTCGTCACGTCACCGCCGAATCCGAACCACGCGCTTTTCGAGAACACGCTCGAAAAGGTCCGTGAAGCAGAGCACGCGCGCGGCATCCACTCCGGCCCGCATAGCGAACGCATTGCCGCCGCGCTCGCCGCCGAACTCGTTCGCGACGGCCTCAGCCGCATCGATCGCGTCGAGTTCAACACCAGCGGAACGCTCGTTCGCGGCGTGCAGGTCAGCCCGGTGCGTGACGAGCCGGGTCTCAACCGCGCGACGGATGCCATCAGTGCGCGGCAGGCGTCGACGCAGTCGATCGCCGAGAGCAGTCGCCAGCTGCACGAGGTCGCGGTGAACGTTCAGGCGCAGCGCCAGGATCCGCAGTTCACTCAGGTGCATACAGCACCCGCCCCGTCACTGTCGCACTGACGGGATCGCACGACGCAAAAGCAAACGGCCCGGTTTCCCGGGCCGTTCACGAGAACATCGAATGACGTCGCTTACGCCGCGAACAGCGCGCGCATCTTCTTGAGCGCGTTCGCCTCGATCTGGCGAATGCGCTCGGCAGAGACGCCGTATTCGTCGGCGAGTTCCTGCAGCGTCACCTTCGCTTCGCTGTCGAGCCAGCGACGCTTGACGATGTCGCGCGAGCGCGCGTCAAGCTCGGCCAGGCCTTCGCGCAGCACTTCGAGGTGGTTGTCCTCTTCGTCCTCGCGCTCGTACAGCTGCGACGGGTCTTCGCCCTGCGCGGCGAGGTAGGCAACCGGCGACGGCGGACCGTCCTCGTCACCATCGTCCGGCGCGTCGAAGCCGATGTCACGACCTGACAGGCGCGATTCCATCTCGAGCACTTCGCGCTCGGACACGTTGAGGTCGGCGGCGACCGCGCGCACCTCGTCGGCGTTCATCCAACCGAGGCGCTTCTTGCTCTTGCGCAGGTTGAAGAACAGCTTGCGCTGCGCCTTGGTCGTGGCGACCTTCACGATGCGCCAGTTTTTCAGGATGAACTCGTGCATCTCCGCACGGATCCAATGGACCGCGAACGACACGAGGCGTACGCCCTGATCCGGATCGAAGCGCTTCACGGCCTTCATCAGGCCGATGTTGCCTTCCTGGATAAGGTCACCGATGCCGAGGCCGTAGCCGTTGTAGCCGCGCGCGACGTGCACGACGAAGCGCAGGTGCGAGTGCACGAGCTCACGCGCGGCGTCGAGGTCTTCCTCGTCGCGATAACGGCGCGCAAGGCGCTGTTCGTCGTCGACGCTGAGCACCGGAATGCGATTCACCGCCCCGATATATGCCTCGAGCGAGCCAAGCGGGCTCAGACCCACCGACGCGACGGTCGGCAGGTTGTTGGTGACGAGAGCAGTGGAGGCTGTCTGGGTCATAGGCTCTAGGTTAGCAGTCGGGGTATTCGACTGCTAAAGGGTCTGGAAGTTCCGGACCGTTGCATTCGTGGGACGACGGAGGCGGAAGTCTGACGATCGATTCGTTTGCGTCGCGTAAAACCGGCGGTATGGGACTCAACTCCCGTCATGTGGACCCCAAGGCCGCTTTTCCAGCCCTGACCGATGGCAGGGTCGCCGGTGGACGGCGGCCCACAGCTACACTCCCGCCGGCATGACCAAGCGAACCAAGCCGACCTCGTTCGACATCGCCTACCGGGCCGGCGTGTCCCAGGCGACCGTCTCCCGCGTGCTCCGCGGCAGCCCGCTGGTGAACGAGGAGACCCGCAAGCGGGTCGAGGCGGTCGCCCGGGAGCTCAATTACAAGGTGGACCGCCGGGCCTCGAGCCTGCGGACCCAGAAGTCCGGCACCCTCGCCCTGCTGCTGTTCGAGGACCCGACCCCCGACGAGTCGCACATCAACCCGTTCTTCCTGTCGATGCTGGGCTCGATCACCCGCGCCTGCGCCCGCCACGGGCAGGACCTGCTGGTCTCGTTCCAGCAGCTGTCGGACGACTGGCACTCGGACTACGAGGACTCGATGAAGGCCGACGGGCTGATCCTGCTCGGCTACGGCGACTACGAGCTCTACCGCGACAAGTTGTCGGCGCTGGTCGAGCGCGGCACCCACTTCGTTCGCTGGGGCGCGGTCGACGCCGACCAGCCCGGCGTGTCGATCGGCTGCGACAACGTCCACGGCGGCAAGCTCGCCGGGCAGCACCTGGTCGCCTGCGGCCGGCGCACCGTCGCCTTCCTGGGCCACGCGTCCTCGCATTACCCGGAATTCCTCGACCGCTACCGCGGCTGCGCCGCCGCGCTCGAGGCCGCCGGCCTGAGACTCGATCCGGCTCTGCAGGTCGACGCCGAGACCAGCGAGGAAGCCGGCTACATCGCCGCGACCCAGCTGCTCGCGCGCGGCCGCCCGTTCGACGCGATCTTCGGGGCCAGCGACCTCATCGCCATCGGCGCCATGCGCGCGCTGCACGAGGCCGGGATCCGCATTCCGCACGACGTCTCGGTGGTCGGTTTCGACGACATCCCGATGGCGCGCTTCACCACGCCGCCGTTGACGACGGTGATGCAGGACACGACGAAGGCCGGCCAGCTGCTGGTGGCGACGCTGATGCAGCTGGTGCGCGACGAGCACGCCGAGAGCGCGATGCTGCCGGCGTCGCTGGTGGTCCGCAAATCCTCGTTCACGCTCGGCTGAGCGCGACGCCGATCACTGCCGCGTCTTGCGGCGCTCCGCGTCCTGCAGGGCCGTGCGCAGTTCATCGTTCGTGATCGCGCCATCGAGCACGTAGACCTCGACGCCGTGCGCCGGGACCGTCGCGTCGAGCGCGCCGCCGCGAGCGATCTGCGTCGAAGTACCCGCAAGCTGCGCACGCCACGTGCCCGCCTGCATCCAGCGGTCGACGTGGAACTGCGTTGGCGCGTTGCCCTTGTTGAGCAGCACGAGCGCGGTCTGTTGCGCGTCACCGGTCTGGACCACGCGATAGAACGCCGCGTGGTCGCCCTTGAACTCGAGGTTGAGTTGCAGGCCGCGCTGCAACGCCGGCGTGGCCGCGCGCACTTTCGCAATTCGACGCAGCGCGTCGTGAATCGGATTCTTCTTCGCCTCTTCGATGCGTTGCTGGCCGAAGTAATTGCGGTTGCCGGTGTGCTCGGCGGTCCCGCGTTCGAAGCCGACCTCGGAGCCGTAGTAGATGACCGGGATGCCGCGCGCGGTGAACAGGAAGTTGTGCGCGTCGATGAAGCCCGAGTCCGACGCGTCGAGGCGCGCCATGTCGTGGTTGTCGTAGAACGTCATCAGCTCGTACGGGTTCGTGTACGGGCCATCGGTCAAATAGAGACGTTCGGCCACGCGCTCGTAGCCCTTCTGCTGCGTACCGAACGCTTCGACCAGCCGCTCCTTCAGCGGGAAGTCGAGCATACTGACGTCGGCATTTCGCGGCAGCGTGTGTTGCGCGATCGTCGCGGCGTCATGGTCGAATGCTTCGCCGAACATGAAGAAGCCCGGTCGCTTCGCGCGGATGCGTGCGCTGAATGCGTGCCAGAACGAATTCGGCATCCAGCCGATGGTGTCGATGCGGAACGCGTCGGCGCCCTGGTCGATCCACTGCGAGTACGCGCCCACGAAGTAGTCGAGCACCGCGGGCTCATTCTCGTTGAGATCCGACAGCTGGGCGAGCCCGCCCGACGTGTTGTACCAGCGGTGCAGCGGGTCGTTCTTCGGATCGAGCTTGGCCGGCGGCAGGTTCTGGTGATCGGCGAGGAGTTCGCCATGCGGGCCGTAGATCTTTCCGTACTTCGGCTGGTCCTTCGGCATCGTGTACGCCGGCGAGCCGTGGTTGCAGACGATGTCGAGCACCGTCTTCAAACCATGCTGCTTCAGCCCGGACGTCAGGCCGCGGAAATCGAGGTCCTTGCTCGGCAGATGCTCGTCGAGCACCCAGAAGTTGTCGCCCCAGTACCCGTGATAGCCGGTCTTGCCACGATCGGTCCACATGCCGCCCCACTTCACCGGGTCGCCGCCTGTGAATGCTTCGTCGGGCTGATCGACGATGGGCGTGATCCACACCGCACCGAAGCCCATGTCGCGGATGTAGTCGGCGTTGTTCAACACGCCTTTGAAATCACCGCCCATGTAACCGATGTTGTCGCTATGGCCTTTGGGTGCGCCGGGTGTCGGCCGATCGAATGTGTGCAGCAGCTTGCCGCCCTGCTCACGGTGATCGTTGGACGGATCGCCGTTGACGAAGCGGTCCGTCATCAGGAAGTAGATGGCATCGCTCGCGAACGGCTTGGTGGTGCCGACGAACTGCCGCGCCGACACCGACGCCTCGTCCGCATGCACGCTCGGCAGCGCGAACGCGAGCGCAAGGGCGAGAAGCGCGCGCCTCACGGTGCGGCCGCCAGGCGGGCGTGGCCCTGCGGTTCGCGTACGCGCAGCACGCAGAGGCCCGCGACCACCATCGAGATGCCGCCGATCACGAGTGCGTAAATCGGATGGCCGCCGAAGATCGTTTTCAGCAGGAAGCCGAGCAGGCTCGCCGCGACGAGTTGCGGGATCACGATGAAGAAATTGAAGATGCCCATGTACACGCCCATCTTCTTCGCCGGCACACTGTCGGACAGCAGCGCGTACGGCAGCGACAGGATCGACGCCCAGGCGAAGCCCACGCCGACCATCGACAGCAGCAGCCAGTGCGGATCACGGATGAACATGATCGACACCAGCCCGAGTCCGCCGAGCACGGCATTGATCAGGTGGCTCGTGCGCAGCCCCCAGCGGGCAACCATCTTCGGAATGACGACCGCTGCGATCGCCGCGAACCCGTTGTAGGCGGCGAACAGCACGCCGACCCAATTCGCACCTTCGTTGTATGCGGCGGACGTGGTGTCGGTGCTGTGGAAGTGCAGGTCGGCGACGGCCGGCGTGGTGTAGATCCACATCGCAAACAGCGCGAACCACGAGAAGAACTGCACGACGGCGAGCTGGCGCATCGTCGACGGCATGTCGTACAGGTCATCCATGATTTCGGCGAAGGCGCCGCCAATCACGGAACCGCCGCGCAGCAGCAAGGCGATGCCGTAGGCCGCGACGAGACCGCCGAGGATGTAGAGCTGCTTGTCGAGCCCGCGCAGGTAGACCAGCGCGAGGAGTGCAACACCGACCGAAAGCCAGACGAATGCCGCCGTCCCCATGCGCTTCGCATCGCGCGGGCGCGGCGCGATGACAGGCGCCTCGTCCCAGGCCTGCAGCGTTTCCGGCGGATATTCCTTCGTGCTGATGATCGTCCACGCGATCGCCGCAACCAGCACGACGCCGCCAGCGTAGAACGACCAGCGCACCGTATCCGGCACCAGGCCCGCATCCGCTGTATTGGCGACGCCGAAGTGCGCGAGCACGTACGGCAGCAGGCTGGCGACCACCGAACCCACGCCGATGAAGAAGCTCTGCATCGAATAGCCCGTCGCGCGCTGCTCCACCGGCAACTGGTCGCCGACGAAGGCACGGAACGGTTCCATCGAAATGTTGATCGATGCGTCGAGCATCCACAGCAGGCCGGCGGCGATCCACAGGCTCGGCGAGTTCGGCATCGCGAGCAGCGCGACGGTGGCGAGCAGCGCGCCAACAAGGAAGTACGGACGGCGACGCCCCAGCCTCGTCCACGTGCGATCGGAGAAGTGACCGACGATGGGCTGCACGATCAGGCCGGTGAGCGGCGCGGCGATCCACAACACCGGCAGGTCGTCCATGTTCGCGCCGAGCGTCTGGAAGATGCGGCTGACGTTGGCGTTCTGCAGTGCGAAACCGAACTGGATGCCGAGGAAGCCGAAGCACATGTTCCAGATCTGCCAGAACGAGAGCCGCGGCTTGGACTGCGTGTTGGGATTCATGAATGCCCTGGGTAACGTCGAGTCGTGCGACGAGTGTGACGCGGAGTCCGCGAGAAACCGGTGTGCGCTGCAACATCGATCACGCGCATCCGATCGCCCGCAGACGATGTGCGCGGCATGGTAGACAGCGCCCCGGCTGCACAAATTCCGCTGCAAACGTATTCAACACGGGCGCGCCGCGCACTGCCGTCATCCTCCACCGCCCGCGTGGAATCCTCCCGCGGCATGCGCGGAATGCCGCGCAGCGACCGGACGGTCGTCCATGCATCTGGGGTTGTTGAGGTCTCGATGACGAAGAAGACCTGGTGGCGAGGCGCGGTGATCTACCAGATCTACCCGCGCAGCTTCCTCGATACCAATGGCGACGGCATCGGCGACCTGCCCGGCATCGTCGAGAAGCTCGACTACGTCGCGAGCCTGGGCGTCGACGCGATCTGGATCTCGCCGTTCTTCAAGTCGCCGATGGCCGACTTCGGCTACGACATCGCGGATTACCGCGAAGTCGATCCCATGTTCGGCACGCTCGAGGACTTCGATCGCCTGCTAGCGAAGGCGCATTCGCTGGGCCTGAAGGTGATGATCGACCAGGTGCTCAGTCACACCTCGGCTGAACATGAATGGTTCAAGCAGAGTCGGCAGAGCCGCAGCAACGCGAAGTCCGACTGGTATGTGTGGGCCGACGCGAAGCCCGACGGCACGCCGCCCAACAACTGGCTGTCGATCTTCGGCGGCGTCGCATGGCAGTGGGAGTCACGCCGCGGCCAGTACTACCTGCACAACTTCCTGACCGAACAGCCCGACCTCAATTTCCACAATCCGGCGGTGCAGCAGGCGCAGCTGGAAAACGTGAAGTTCTGGCTCGATCGCGGCGTCGACGGCTTCCGCCTCGACGCGATCAACTTCTGCTTCCACGACGCGCAGCTACGCGACAACCCGCCGAAGCCGGAACACCTGCGCACCGGCCGCGGCTTTTCGCCCGACAACCCGTACGCGTTCCAGTACCACCACTACAACAACACGCAGCCGGAAAACCTCGTCTTCCTCGAGGAGATCCGCGCGCTGATGGACCGCTATCCCGACGTCGCCGCACTCGGCGAAATCTCGTCCGAAGACTCGCTCGCGACGATGGCCGAGTACGTGCGCCCCGGCCGCCTGCACATGGGCTACAGCTTCGAGCTGCTCACCGACGACTTCACCGCCGCCTTCATCCGCGGCACGGTCGAACGCCTGGAAGCGAGTATGACCGAAGGCTGGCCGTGCTGGGCGATCAGCAATCACGACGTGCAGCGGGCGGTGTCGCGCTGGGGCGACGGCCAGGCGAACGACGTGCTCGCGCGTCAGCTCGTCGCGCTCGTGTGCTCGCTGCGCGGTTCGGTCTGCCTCTACCAGGGCGAGGAACTCGGCCTGCCCGAAGCCGACGTGCCCTACGAGCTGTTGCAGGACCCCTACGGCATCGCGTTCTGGCCGACGTTCAAGGGCCGCGACGGATGCCGCACGCCGCTGCCGTGGAACGGCGGCGCGTCCGCCGGCTTCACCGACGGCACGCCGTGGCTGCCGGTCGCGCCGGCGCATACGCCGCGCAGCGTGGCGAAGCAGGACAGCGATCCGTCGTCGGTACTCAACGCCGTGCGCGCGTTCCTGCGCTGGCGTCGCACCCAGGCGCCGCTGGTCGAAGGTGCGATCCGTTTCCTCGACACGCCCGAACCGATACTCGTGTTCGTGCGCGAATACGCGGGCGAGCGCCTGCTCGTCGCGTTCAACCTTTCGGCTGCGGATGTCGCCTGCACGCTCGACGTCGGCGCTGCGACGAAGCTCGATGCACCGGGCGTTGCCGCAGGTCGCGTTGACGCTGGCACGCTGCAGCTGCCCGCCCATGGCGCGCTGTTCGCACGACTCGACTGATCCGGCGCGCGCCGGATCGTTCGACGTGCGGTCGCATCGGCTGCGAGGCGTGCACATCGGGCTGACCGCTCTTGCAGTCGGCGTGTTTGCCGGCACTGCCTTCGCCGCTGCGCCGACGACCGCCGACTGCGCGCGCGAAGCGACATCGACCACGCTGTCCGCCGCTGCGGACCCGCGCCTCGATGCCCGCGCCTACTGGCTCGACGCGCGCACGCTGCGGTGGCCCGGCATGCCCGACGATGGGCGCTATCGCCTTGTCGGGTCGCACGACGCTGCGCTTCGTATCGATGCCTCGCATCATGTGCAAGGCGCCGATCTCGCCTTGCAACCCCGCTCACCGACGCGGCCGCTCGCCCCCGAAGCGGCGGATGCGTTTCGGTTCCTCCCCGCGGGCGCGCAACGCCAGCTTAGCGACGTCGATGCCCGCACGCTGCGCGCGAACGTCGCGACGCAGTGGTGGCTGGTGCGCGAGGACGACGAAGGGCGTGCCGTCGACGCGACCTACCTGCAGTCGCCGGGCCTGCTCGATGCGGCCTTCGACGGCGACGCGGCGGAACTGGGACCACAGGTCGAACGCAGCGGCACCCGTTTCGGCGTCTGGGCGCCGACCGCGCGACGCGTCGCGCTGTGCCTCTACGGACGCGGTTCTGCGAACGCGATGCCGGTCGCCCTGAAGCGCGACGAGGCGAGCGGCGCGTGGACCGCGCGTGTACCGGGCGATGTGCGTGGCCGTAGCTACCTGTTCCTGACCGACGTTTTCGTGCCGGGCCTCGGCGTCGTACGCAATCGCGTCACCGATCCGTATTCGGTGACATTGACGCCGGACTCGAAGCGCAGCGTGGTCGAGGATCTGGGCGACACGAGCAACCCGCACCTCGCGCCGGCGCACTGGCCCGACCACGCGCGACCTGCGCCGGCTGAGAATCCGGTCGACATGACCGTGTACGAGCTGCACGTGCGCGACTTCTCCGTCGCCGACGCGAGCGTACAGACGCCACATCGCGGCAAGTACCTCGCCTTCACCGACGTTACATCGGCAGGCATGAAACACCTCGCCGCGCTGCGCGCCGCCGGGCTGACCGATGTGCACCTGCTGCCGGTGTTCGACATCGCGACGATTCCCGAACGCGGTTGCGCATCGCCCGTAATCCTGAAGGGCGCGCCGGACAGCCCGGCGCCGCAGGCGGCGATCGCGAAAGTGGCCCACCGCGACTGCTACAACTGGGGCTACGACCCGCAGCACTTCGGCGCACCGGAGGGCAGCTATGCGACCGACGCCGCCGACGGCGCGGTGCGCATCCGCGAGTTCCGCGCGATGGTGCAGGCACTGCATGCGCTGGCCCTGCGCGTCGGCATGGACGTCGTCTACAACCACACCACGACGTCCGGCCAAGCCGACACCTCGGTGCTCGATCGCATCGTGCCGGGCTACTACTACCGGCTCGACGCGAACGGCAAGGTCGAGCACTCCACGTGTTGCGAGAACACAGCGACCGAGCACCGCATGATGGCGCGACTCATGGCCGACACGCTGGTGCGCTGGGCGCGCGACTACGGCATCGACTCGTTCCGCTTCGACCTCATGGGCCACCAGCCGCGCGCCGCGATGGAACGCGCGCAACGCGCGCTGCGCGATGCCGTCGGTCATGACGTGCCGATGCTCGGCGAAGGCTGGAATTTCGGTGAAGTCGCGAACGGTGCGCGCTTCGTACAGGCGGCGCAGGGGCGGCTGGACGGCACGGATATCGCGACGTTCAGCGACCGCGCGCGCGATGCGCTGCGGGGCGGCGGCTGCTGCGATTCGGGCGAGGCGTTGCGTGCGAACAAGGGCTGGCTCAACGGACTCGCCGTAGTACCCGCGTCGCGCACCGACGCGCTGCACGCCGCCGACCTGATCCGGGCGGGGCTGGCCGGCACGCTGCGCGACTACACGACGACCTTCGCCGACGGTCGGACCGCGCCACTGGCCGCGCTCGACTACGCGGGCCAAGCCGCGGGCTATGCAACTGCGCCCGACGAAGTCGTCAACTATGTCGAGAACCACGACAACCTCACGCTGTTCGATGTGAACGCGCTGCGCCTGCCTGCCGGGACGCCGCGCGATGAGCGTGCGCGCGCGCAGGTGCTCGGCATCGCGGTGGTGGCATTGAGCCAGGGCGTCGCCTACTACCACGCCGGCATCGACGTGCTGCGCAGCAAGTCACTCGATCGCAACAGCTTCGAGTCGGGCGACGCGTTCAATCGGCTCGACTGGACCTACACCGACAACGGCTTCGGTGTCGGCCTGCCGCGGTCCGCCGACAACGGCAAGGATTGGCCGCTCCTCGCGCCTTTCCTGCGCGATGCATCCATCAAGCCGGCACCGCGTGAGATCGCCTGGACGCGCGACGTCTTCCGCGACTGGCTGAAGCTGCGCGCGACGACGCCGCTGCTGCGCCTGCGTAACGCGAGCGACGTCGAACGCCGTCTCAGTTTCCTCAACACCGGCCCGACGCAGAACCCCGCAGTGATCGTCGGCCATCTCGACGGCACGGGCCTGCCCGGCGCGCGCGAGCTGCTCTACCTCGTCAACACTTCGCCGGAAGCGCAGACCCTCGCGCTGCCCGGCGAAGCGCACAAGGCCTACGTGCTCCACCCCGTGCAACGCGCCGGCACCGATGCGCGCGTGCGCGAAGCCCGTTACGACCCGACCGGCCGCGTCACCGTGCCCGGCCGCACCGCCGCCGTTTTCGTCATCGAGTGAACCCATGAGCCTGTCACGCCGTCCGCTGACCGCCCTCGTTTCCGCCCTCGTGCTGCTCACCGCGCATCCGGCGCTGGCCAAGACCGTCGCGAGCGTGGAGTCGCCGGATCATTCGTTGCGCGTCGAGCTCGACGTCGACGACGGGCGCATCGGCTATCGCGTGTTCCGCGACGACAAGCCGCTGATCGGCACGTCGCGGCTCGGCTTCCTGTTCCAGAACGCCGAGCAGATTCAGCGCAACCTCGCGTTCACCTCGCAGCAGACGCGCAGCGCGGACGAGACCTGGGAACAGCCGTGGGGCGAGCGTCGGGTCACCCGCAACCATTACAACGAACTGCGGACGCGTTTCACCGAGACGATCAACGCCAAGCGCGCGATCGACGTGACGTTCCGCGTGTTCGATGACGGCCTCGGCTTCCGTTACGAGTTCCCGGACCAGCCGTCGATGAAGGACGTACGCATCACCGAGGAACTCACCGAGTTCGACGTGGTGCCGAACGCGACGGCGTGGTGGATTCCGGCGGGCGAATGGAACCGTTACGAATACCTGTACAACCGCACCCCACTGCGCGAGGTCAGCCAGGCGCATACGCCGGTCACGCTGAAGACGGACGACGGCACTTATCTCTCGTTCCATGAAGCCGCGCTCGTCGACTACTCGAGCATGTGGCTGCGTCGCATCGAGGGCCAGCGCCTCAAGGCGCAGCTGTCGCCCGGCAGCGAAGGCTGGAAGGTGCGCCGCACCGCACCGTTCACCACGCCGTGGCGCACGATCACGATCAGCGACCGCGCCGGCGGTCTTGTCGAGTCCAGCCTCATCCTAAACCTCAACGAGCCCAACAAGCTCGGCGATGTGAGCTGGTTCAAGCCGGCGAAATACGTCGGTGTGTGGTGGTCGCTGCATCTCGACGAGAAGACGTGGGCGACGGGCCCGAAGCACGGCGCCACCACGGAAGAAACCAAGCGCCACATCGACTTCGCCGCCGCGCACGGCTTCCGTGGCGTGCTCGTCGAGGGGTGGAATCCCGGCTGGGACGGCAACTGGTTCGCGAACGGCTGGGATTTCGACTTCACCAGGGCGACGCCCGACTTCGACATCGAAGGGCTGTCGAAATACGCGGCGGCGAAGGGCGTGCACCTGATCGGCCATCACGAAACGGGCTGCGCGGTCAGCCATTACGAGCGCCAGCTACCGAAGGCGCTGGATCTTGATGCGCGACTCGGCATCGACGTGGTCAAGACCGGTTACGTCTGCGACGCGGGCCAGATCGAACGTCAGGATGTCGACGGCGGCCCGGTGCTGCGCGAATGGCATGACGGCCAGTGGCGCGCGAACCATCAGCTGCGCGTCGTGCAGGAAGCGGCGAAGCGGCACATCGCGATCGTCGACCACGAACCGATCAAGGACACCGGCCTGCGCCGCACGTATCCGAACTGGATCGCGCGCGAAGGTGCGCGTGGCATGGAATACAACGCCTGGGGCAATCCACCGAACCCGCCCGAGCACGAGGCCAATCTCGTGTTCACGCGCATGCTCGCCGGCCCGTTCGACTTCACGCCCGGCGTGCTGAGCCTGAAGGGCCGCGGCGGGCAGCCGATCCAGAGCACGATCGCGAAGCAGCTCGCGAACTACGTGGTGATCTATTCACCGGTGCAGATGGCGGCGGATCTGCCCGAGCACTACGCGCAGCACATGAACGCGTTCCGCTTCATCGAGGACGTGCCGACCGACTGGGAAGACACGAAGGTGATCAATGGCGAACCGGGTGACTTCGTGACGGTCGTGCGCAAGCAACGTGGCGGCAACGACTGGTTCGTCGGCTCCGTGACCGACGAGAACGCACGCACGCTCACGCTGCCGCTGGACTTCCTCGATGCCGGGCGCCGTTACGAAGCGCAGATCTATCGCGATGGCGACGGTGCGGACTGGAAGACCAGTCCGTTCGCGTTCGTCGTCGAGACCAGATCGGTGAAGCGCGGTGACGTACTGACGCTGAAGCTCGCGCCCGGTGGTGGCGAGGCCATTCGCCTGAAGGCGCTGCGCTGACGATGGTGCGTGGTCAGTCGAGCGTGAAGCGGCGCATCGGCCGCGTCGGCCAGATCGACGTGAACTGTGCGCCGCCGACGAGCCGGTACGCCGCGGACACGCCGCGCTCGATGCCCCGCGCCTCCAGCACCGACTTGATCTTGCGGAATACCGTGCGCGGATCGTCGGTCTGTACGAAGAGGTTGATGTCCTTCGGACGCACGTCGTATCCATCGGTGCGCGCCGAGGCGCCGAGCACCGGCTTCAGCTCCTCCTCGATCGTGGCGAGGAACGCCTCGTCGTCGAGCGACTTGCGGTAGAACTTGATGACGAGCTCGTAATCCATGACGACGATTCTAGGGCGAGGAATGTACGGATGTGTCGACGCGACGTGGCGGCGTCGCGTAGTGCGCGCTGCGTTCGCGACGTCGCTGTCGATGGCTGCGGTGGCGGCACAGGCGGCGGATGTCGCACCGCTGCGCGTCGACACCCTGCAGATCATGGCGCCGGGCGTGTCGACCCCGCCACTGCGCGTGCGCGTCTTCGTGCCGCCCACCTGCGGTGCCGGCACCCAGCCGGGTTGCGATGCGCTTTACGTCGACGACGGGCAGGACGCGGAAGCCGTGCATCTGGCCGACACCGTGATGTCGCTGGCGTCGGCCGGCACGATCCGCGCACCGGTGGTGGTCGCGATCGACATGCCGCCTGACCGCATGGGCGCCTATGGCTTTTCCGATCGCGCCGCGGGTAAGGCGGTGGTGTCGCCGACGAAGTACGGCGACGTCGGCGCACGCGCGCACGCCTATTCCGAATGGCTCGTGCACACCCTCGTGCCCTTCGTGGAGTCGCGTTATGCGGTGCGGCCCTCGCCGGAGGCGCGCGCGATCCTCGGCTGGTCGCTCGGCGGTGCCCATGCGTTCAACGTCGGCTGGCAGTACCCCGAGGTGTTCGCGCGCGTCGGTGCCTTTTCGCCGTCGTTCTGGCTGTCGACCGACCGGACCCGCCCCGACACGCAGCAGCGCACGCGCATCGCGCAGTCGATGGTCGCGAGCACACCGCCGCGCAATGGCGCGCGCTTCTTCTTCGCGATCGGCACCGACGAGGAGACGAGCGATCGCGACGGCGACGGCGTCAACGACGCGGTCGACGACGTGCGCGACGTGGTCGACGGCTGGAACGTCGATGCGGGCGGCATGAAGGGCCTGAAGCAGGTGGGCTACCGCGTGAACGACGATGCCGCGCATCGCGCCGACCGCAGCGACGTCGCGCTGTACGTGCTCGACGGGGGCAAGCACCAGCAGGCGAGCTGGGCGCAGATGCTGCCGCCGTTCCTGCGCTGGGCGTACGCGGTACACGCGCCGGCCCTCAACGCGACCGGGCATACGGAAAGCTGGCAGGAGTTGCCGTCGCGCTTCGTCGTCGCGCGCAACGTCGACGTGTGGTTGCCCCCGTCGTACGGCCGCGACCCGAAGCGGCGCTATCCCGTGCTCTACATGCACGACGGGCAGAACCTGTTCGATCCGACATTGAGCTACACCACCGGCGTCGACTGGGATGTCGACGGCGCCATGACACGCCTGATCGCCACGCACCGCGTGCGCGAGGCGATCGTGGTCGGTGTCTGGAACACGCCGCTGCGCTTCGCGGAGTACATGCCGAAGGCGCCAGTCGCGCGCAGTTCGATCAACGTCGGGGTCGACGGCATACCGCCGGTGGATGCGGCGACGCTGCGCTCGGACGACTACGTGCGTTACCTCGCCGAGGAGCTCAAGCCCTTCATCGACGCGCACTACCGCACGAAGACGGCCCCGGCCGACACGTTCGTCATGGGCTCGAGCATGGGCGGGCTGATCTCGTTGTACGCGCTGGCGCAGCGGCCCGACGTGTTCGGCGGCGCGGGTGCGGTGTCGACGCACTGGCCGGCCGCGAACGGCGCAAGCGTCGACTGGTTCGCGTCGCACCTGCCACGCGCCGGTACGCACCGGATCTACTTCGACCACGGCACGCGCACGCTCGACGCGGAGTACGCGCCGTTCCAGCAGCGCATCGACGCGGCGATGCCCGCACTGGGTTATCGCGAGGGACGTGACGTGCTCAGTCGCGTCTACGAAGGCGCCGAGCACAACGAAGCGGCATGGAAGGCGCGCGTCGACTTGCCCCTGCAGTTCCTGCTCGGTCCGCTGCGCTGACTCCGGTCAGCGCAGCTCGAGCCAGGCGTCGTCGAGGATCTTGGGTGCGTCCGCTGGCGCACCACCGAAGGTGTGCGAGTCGCCGTCGGGCGACAGGCCACGATAGCCACCGTCGTAGTCCCACGTCGTGACGTAGACGCGCGCGCCCCGCAGCGACGACAGGCGTCCGAGTGCAGACGACGGCAGCAGCACCTGCAGCGTCGAGGTCGCCGCGTCGACGCGCAGTTGCGCACCTGGCGTCATCGGCGTGCCTTCGTGCGTGGCGTCGGCGCCATCGGACGACGTCAGCGTGTTCGACCAGCCGCCGATGCGCAGGCGTCGCTGCCAGCGCGCGCTGCTCGGGAGCACCGCGCCCTGCAGCGGTAGCGTGGCGGCGCCGTCGCGCGCGTTCGGGAGCGAAACGTAGACGGTGAGCGCGACGTGGTCGAAGCCGTTGGCGGGGTTCCACGACCTCATCAGCGTGCGCAGACTGACGTCGAGGCGTAGCGCGCCGCCGCTGCCGGACGCCCGCACGCGCGTGATGTCGCCCGGATGGGCCGCACGCCACGCCGCGTCGGCAGGGTACATATAGCGGCCCGTGGGACCGATGTCGTCGCCCTGCGGATCGGCGACGTCGGCGAGCGTCACCCACTCGCGGTCGACGTGGAACGTCGCAGGCGAGGAGACCGTGGCGCGCGCCGCATCGAACGCGACGAGTCGATGGGCGACCTCGGGGTCGACGAGGTCGGACGTCGGCAATGTGGCGCGCCAACGTCCGTCGCGCGCGACGGTGACCGGCAGCGCGGTCGAGAGATCGCCATCCAGAAGAAGCTGCAGGTGGGCGCCTGGCGTCGCGCGCCCGGTGATGGACTGCATTTCAGCGAGCTTGGACGGCAGCGCCTCGATCGTCAGCGGGTCGTGGACGGTGTCGGCCCGCGAAGGTGTTGCATCGATCGCCCATGCATAGCCAGCGCGTGCGGGAAGTACCAGCGGACGGCGCCCGTCCCACGACGGCGCGTCGCCATCGATCGAAAAGAGCGGGCGCGGAGTTCCACGAACGGGCACATCCAGCGCATCGAGCAACGTCGGCCGATCCGCCGTATTGAACGCGACCAGGACGGCACCGCCGGCGCCGTCCATGCAATACACCAACGCACCTGGTGCCGCAGGATTCGAAGCGAGAAGCGTCGGCGTGCCGCGTGACAGCGTGCGATTGCCGCGTCGCAAGGCAATCACGCGCTGCAGGTAGCGATAGCCATCGCTCGTCGTGTCGAAATGGTCGCGCCCCCCGGAGGCGTACCCGCGGGCGAACATCGCCGCGCGCTGCTGCGTGAAGCCCTGCTCGGTGCCGTAGTACACGACCGGTATGCCCGGCAGCGTCATCAGCATCAGCAACGCCTGCTTCAATGCCGCGTCGCTGCCGGTCGCGCGGAAACGGTCGACGTCATGGTTGTCCACGAACGTCGCCATCAGATGCGGCGCCGAATGCACACGCATGCGCCGCTTGATGCGATCAGCAAGCTCGGCGGTCGGGCGTCCGCGTGCGAACACGTCGAGCGTGGTGCCGTACAGCGGAAAATCGATCATGCCCGGCAGGCGCGGCTCGCCGTGCTCGCCACGCACGTAGGTTTCGATCTTGCGCGCCTGCGTGTCGTCGAACGGACGATCGAGGCCGAAGCCCTCACCGAAGAGATGGAACGCGGGCTTCCCGTTCGCCTTCGCCACACGCAGGATGCCGGGCGCCTTCGCATCATTGGCGTAGAGGAAATCCTCGAAGTAGGCGGGCGGCACGTAGAACGCGGTGTCGACGCGGAATGCATCGACGCCGACGTCGCGGATCCACTTCGCGTAGCTAGCACGCAGCGCGCGTCGCACGGTTGCGTTCTCGGTATTGAGATCGTCGAGCCCGGCAAGCTGCCAGTTCTTCTCCTGCGCGGCATTGCCGTAATCGACGATGTCGGGTGTCCAGTGATAGATCGCGGCGGCACGATCGCGCGGGCGACGCGGATCGTTGAGATCGAACGGCGCCTGCGTGGGTGCGACATGGCCGCGCGGATCGCGCACCGGCGTGTAACCCTGCGATGGATCGACGCCGGGCGCGGTGTCGTAGCGGAAGTAGTCGGCGACGTGATTCACCACCACGTCCTGCACGAGGTACATGCCGCGGCCGTGCAGGCCGTCGGCCAGCGCGCGGTAGTCCGCGAGCGTGCCGAAGTGCGCATCGACCTTCGAGAAATCGTCGGCCCAATAGCCGTGGTAGCCGCCGTAGTTCGCGCGCGGGTTCCACCACTGGTGCGCGACCGGCGGCGTGATCCAGACCGCGGTCGCGCCGAGGCCGCGGATGTAGTCCAGGCGTCGTGTCACGCCGGCGAGGTCGCCACCGCTGTAGTGCGCACCATCGCCGGGGTCGAATTCGCCCGTGTGCTGATCGTCGTTGCGCGGATCGCCGTCGTCGAAGCGGTCGAGCATCACGAAATAGACGATCTGGTCGCGCCAGTCCGGCGTTGGCGGCGCCTTGGGCGCGGCGGACGCCGTCGCCGACGCACTGAGCACCGCCGCAAGCAACGCCCATCGATGCCTGTTCATCTCGCGCCCTCCGCCCCTGGCCGTGGCGCATGGTGGTCCGCCGCGTGGCGCGCTGTCACGGCGCTGCCATGAATACGTTTGCAGCAGGATTTGTGCGGGGAGACGCCCCTCTACCATCGCCGCAGCTCGGTGGAGCCTGCCGCAGCAGTCCGGTTACGCGACGTCGATCGCGGGCCCTTTCGCTACGAAACCTCAAGTTCGGGGAGTACCAGGGGATGTTGAATCTGAAACGCAACCTGCTCAGCGTCGCGCTCGCATCGTCGGCGATGATGCTGGCGACGGCGGCCCAGGCGCAGACGGCCACGGCGGCCGACGCCAAGTCCGCGGACGAGGCCAAGCAGCTCGACACGGTGACGGTGCACGGCATCCGTCGCGGCATCGAACGCTCCATCGACACCAAGAAGAATTCGACGTCGATCGTCGAGGCGGTTTCCGCCGAAGACATCGGCAAGCTGCCCGACATCAGCATCGCCGAATCGATCGGCCGACTGCCGGGCGTCGCCGCGCAGCGCGTCGCCGGTCGTGCGCAGGTCATCAGCGTGCGCGGCCTGTCGCCGGACTTCTCGACCAGCCTGATGAATGGCCACGAGATGGTCAGCACGGGCGACAACCGCAGCGTCGAGTTCGACCAGTACCCGGCCGAGCTGCTCAGCGGCGTGACCGTGTACAAGACGCCGGACGCCGGCCTCGTCGGCCAGGGCCTGTCGGGCACGGTCGACATGCGCACCGTGCGCCCGCTCGACTTCCAGGACCAGGTCATCGCCGTCGGCGCACGCGCGTCGTACAACTCGCTGGGCAGCGCGGCGGGCCAGGACGCCTTCGGCAATCGCATCAACGCGAGCCTGATCACGCAGTCCGCTGACCGCACGTTCGGTTTCTCGATCGGTTACTCGCATTCGGATACGCCGACCCAGGAAAACCAGGTCGGCCTGTACGAGCCGTGGAACCGGATCGGCCCGACCTGGCGTCCGGGCGTTCCGTCCGGCGCGGGTTGCCCCGATCCGTCCGCGAGCGGCTGCACCTACTACTCAGATGGCATCAAGGCGCTGCGCCGCACGGGCTACACCAAGCGCGACGGCGTGATGGCGACGTTCGAAGTCCGCCCGAACGACATGTGGCACAGCGTCATGGACGTCTTCTACTCCAGGGCGCACGCCGAAGACACCGCCAACCAGTTCGAAGTGAACCTGGGCGGGTACAACGGCGGTTACAGCCCGGGCCTCAACGTTACCGGCGCGCAGATCAACGGCAACGGCACGTTCACCGGCGGCACCGTCACCGGCGTGTACCCGCTGGTACGCGGCATGTACAACGACCGCCGCGACACCATCAAGGCGTTCGCCTGGAACAACACCTTCAAGTTCGACAACGTGAAGTTCTTCACCGATGTCAGCTGGTCGAAGGCCGATCGCAACGAACTGAGCCTCGAGAACAACCTGCAGCTCGCGCCGACTCCGTCGGGGTCCCAGCTCGACACGCTGCACCTCGCGTACTCGAGCGGCGACTTCTCGCAGATCAATCCGACGCTGATGTACAACGATCCGTCGAAGCTCTACCTGGCCAACACGATCTACGGCTCGGGTTACGGCAAGGTGCCGAGCGTCCGCGATGAACTC
Organism: Lysobacter sp. TY2-98; assembly: GCF_003367355.1. Lineage (NCBI taxonomy): Bacteria > Pseudomonadati > Pseudomonadota > Gammaproteobacteria > Lysobacterales > Lysobacteraceae > Lysobacter > Lysobacter sp. TY2-98. The sequence goes on along the minus strand of NZ_CP031413.1, from coordinate 3,020,526 downwards.
GTCAGCCTGCGCGTCGGTGCGAACTTCGCCGCGCCCGAATCGCTGAGCTGGTTCTCCGATTTCGACGTCGGCTTCAACTACGCCGATCGCGAGAAGGAAAAGCACCAGCCGGAAGCGTCCACCAACCTCGGTCCGCAGGGTCCAGTCACGATTCCGTCCGACCTCCAGTACGGCACCGTGGACCTCGGCTTCGCTGGCGTCGGCATCATTCCAGCGTGGAACGTTCCCGGCGTCGTCGATCGCTTCATGACGTTCAACCCGAGCGAGACCGCGGCGGGTTACCTGGTCGCCAAGGCATGGACGGTCAACGAGAAGATCGGCACCACCTACTTCAAGGCCAACGTGGACACGCAGTGGGGCTCGATCCCGGTGCGCGGCAACGTCGGCATCCAGGCGGTGCACACGGACCAGTCCTCGTCGGCGAACGTGTTCGACGGTTCGCGTCCGGCCGGCCAGCAGATCGTGCCGTACACGCGCGGCAAGTCGTACACCGACTGGCTGCCGAGCCTGAACCTCGCGTTCTCGCTGCCGGCCGACCAGACGCTGCGCGTCGCGCTCGCCAAGCAGATGGCGCGTCCGCGCGTCGACGAACTGCGTGCCTCGCGTGACTTCGGTGTCGACACTACGAAATCGCCGCCGAAGCCGGGTGCATCGGGTGGCAACCCGGAACTCGATCCGTGGCGCGCCAATGCGTTCGACATCTCCTACGAGAAGTATTTCGGTACCAAGGCCTACGTGGCCGCCGCATACTTCTACAAGGATCTGTCGACGTACATCTACACGCAGACGGTCGATAACTACGACTTCTCTGACCTACTCGCCGGCTACCCGTCGAACCTGCCGAAGCCACAGTCGACCGGTAACTTCACCGCACCGTTCAACGGCAAGGGCGGCAAGTTGCAGGGCGTCGAGCTGACCGCGTCGCTGCCGTTGAATCTGTTCACGGACGCCCTCGACGGTTTCGGCATCGTCACCAGCGCGACGTTCAACGACAGCAGCGTGCAGATCCTCGCGCCGGACAGCGCGAGCAGCGTCGGCAACAAGCCGATCGACCTGCCGGGCCTGTCGAAGCGCGTCTACAACTTCATGGCGTACTACGAGAAGAACGGTTTCGAGGCGCGCGTGAACCAGCGTCGTCGTTCCGACTTCATCGGCGAGATCGGCAACTTCGCCGGCAACCGCACGCTGCGCTACGTGGTCGGCGAGAACATCACCGACGCGCAGGTCAGCTATTCGTTCGGTGACGCGTCCAGCCTGAAGGGCCTGACCCTGCTGATGCAGGTCAACAACCTGACCAACTCGGCGTATCGCACCTACGCTGAATCCAAGGATCGTCCGCTGGAATACGTGGAGTGGGGCCGCACCTACCTGGTCGGTCTGAACTACAAGTTCTGATCCCGCGACACGCGTAACCCCCGGGCCCCTGCCGGTTCTCTCCGACGGCAGGGGCTTTTTCTTTTGCGACGATGGAGTTGCCGATGTCCTCCAATGCCGTACAGGTCGCCGTCTTTCTAGCGCTGACCGCACTGGTCGCGCTCGCCACGTGGTGGCGCTGCCGCCGCGAGCGCCACGCCACGGATCGCGGTCGCGACTACTTCCTCGCCGGCGGCTCGCTGACGTGGCCCTTCATCGCCGGCTCGCTGCTGCTCACGAATATCTCGGCCGAACAGATCGTCGGCATGAATGGCGCGCAGACGATGCTCATGGCGTGGTGGGAATTCGGCGCCGCTGCGGGTCTTCTGGTGCTCGCGCACGTGCTGGTGCCGATGTACTACCGCTACAAGTGCACGACCACGACCGAACTGCTCGAGCGTCGCCTCGGCGATCCGGGCCTGCGCCGCGCGGTGTCGGTGATGTTCCTGCTCGGCTACCTCTTCATCCTGCTGCCGATGGTGCTGTACACCGGCTCCAAGTTCATGGCGTCGATGTTCCATCCGGACCTGCCGATCATCGCGATCGCCGTTCTGTTCGCGATCGGTGGCCTTGCCTACGCCGCGCTCGGCGGCCTGCGCGCGATCGCGATCTCCGATACCTACATGGGCGTCGTGCTGCTGGTGATGGGCGTGCTCGTCACGCTGTTCGCGCTCAACGCCATCCACTGGGATTTCTCGGGCATTCCGGTCGAACGCCTGACGCTGGTCGGCGGTCCCGATTCCGACATCCCGTGGCAGACGCTGTTCACCGGCATGCTGTTCGCGCACCTGTTCTACTGGGGCACCAACATGGTGATCGCGCAACGCGCCCTCGCCGCGCCGACGGTGCGCGAAGCGCAGAAGGGCATCTACGCCGCCGCCTTCTTCAAGCTGCTGACGCCCGCGATCGTCGTGCTGCCGGGCCTCCTCGCATTCAAGCTGTTCGGCGATGTCGACGACGACGCCTACGGTCGACTCGTGGATCTCGTGCTGCCGTCGTGGCTATCGGGGGCGTTCGCCGCGGCGATCACCGGTGCGGTGCTGTCGAGCTACAGCGCCGCGCTCAATTCGGCGGCGGCGCTGTACACCGTCGACGTGCACCTGGCGAAGATCAATCCGAACGCGGACGCCAAGCGCCTCGGCCGCATCGTCACCATCGCATTCACGATCATGTCGCTCGCGATCGTGCCGCTGTACACGCATTCGAAGAGCATCATCGGCACACTGCAGCAGCTCAACGGCCTGTATTCGATGCCGGTGCTCGCCGCCTTCATCGTGGCGATCTTCTTCAACGGCGTGAACGCGCGCGCCGTGCGCTGGTCGCTGGTGTTCGGCACGCTGCTGTATGCCTTCTTCACCTTCGGCTGGCCGGCGCTGACGGCACGCCAGGTGCTTCCGCCGCCGCCGCACTACATCCACCTGATGTTCGCGACGCTGCTGGCGACGATCGCCTTCGCGCTGGTCGGCAGCCGCGTGATGGGCGGTGCGCGCCGGCAGGCGATTCCCGACGCCGCGTGATACACCGTGCGTCGGCACGACGGGCCGCCTGCGGGCGGCCCGTCGCGTTTCGGGGTGTCATTCAGCGTGCGGCCGAGGCCGGCAGGCGTATCCTCGACGCATGATCCTGGACTTCATGCTCGGCGACAGCCCGGTCCTGCTGCTGATGATCTCGGCCGTCGCGGTGCTGGCCTTCGCCGCGGGACAGCTGGCGCGATTCGCCCGCCGCAACCGTCCGCATCACTGACGCTCAGCCGCCGCGCAACGCCGCCGCTTCGCGCGCCAGCCGGCCGATCCGATCCCAGTCGCGCGATGCCAGCGCGTCCGCCGGCACCATCCACGAACCGCCCACCGTCGCGACGTTCCCGAGCGCGAAATAGCCCGTCGCCTTCGCCGCGTCGATGCCGCCCGTCGGGCAGAAGCGGATGTCCGCGAACGGCCCGCCGAAGGCCTTCAGCGCCGTGACGCCGCCGGCACCTTCCGCGGGGAAGAACTTGAAGCGTCGATAGCCGCGCTCCATGCCGAGCATGAGTTCCGTTGCGGTGGCCACGGCGGGCAGGAACGCGAGCGCGCTGAGTTCGGCGGCGTCGTAGAGCGCCGGCGTCGCGCCCGGTGAAATGCCGAACACCGCGCCTGTCGCTTCGACGGCGCGGAAATCCTCCGATCGCAGCATCGTGCCGGCGCCAACCACTGCGCCGGGCACTTCGATGACCACCGCACGCATCGCATCCAAAGCGCACGGCGTGCGCAAGGTGATCTCCAGCACCGGCAGGCCGGCGTCGACGAGTGCGCGTGCGAGCGGCACGGCATCTTCGAGGCGCTCGATCGCGAGCACGGGCAGCACCGGCGCCTGCGCCAGGATGTCGTCGACGCGCGCAGCGCGGGTTTCGGGCGTCCAGTTCATCGATGCGTCTCCGTCGTCGCGCGCAGCGCCACGGCGGCACCAAGCAGGCCGGGCTGCGGATGGGTGATCACGTCGATCGCGACGTTCTCGAGATAGGCGGCGAAGCGTCCCTTCGCGAGGAAACGCTCGCGGAAGGCACTCGAGCGCAGGAACGGCACGAAGCGCGGCACGATGCCGCCGGCGATCATCACGCTGCGCGCGCCGTGCACCAGCGCGACGTCGCCGCAGACGCTGCCGAGGATCGCGCAGAAGCGCGCGAGCGCGCGTCGCGCCGTGAGGTCGTGGCCCTCCAGCGCGAGTCGCACCACCTCGGCCGGGTCACGCAGCACCGGTGCATTGCCCGCGGGCCGTTCCGGATCGCGCAGCACCGCATCGATCTGCGCGAGTCCCGTGCCGCACAGGACGCGCTCGGTCGACGTGCGCCCGTGCAGCGAGTCCAGCCAGCGCGCGATCGTGCGTTCCTCGTCACCGACCGGCGCGAAAGTGATGTGCCCGCCTTCGGTTTCGATCACGCGCCAGCCGCTGGCCTCATCGCCCAGCAACAGCGCGACACCGAGACCCGTGCCGGGGCCGATCACCGTCACCGGCGAACGCGGCGGACGCTGCGACGGGCCGTAGAGATGCACCGCGTCATCACCCGACAACGCCGGCACCGCCCACGCGACCGCGCCGAAGTCGTTGAGCAGCAGCAGATGCTCGAGGCCGAGCGCCTGCTCCAGCTCGCGACGACTGAACGACCACGCGCGATTGGTCAGGCGGATCTCGTCGGCATTCACCGGTGACGCGACCGCGATCGCGGCGCGCATCGGCTTCGCGCCGACGCTCTGCAGGTAGTGCTCGCACGCGTGCTGCAGCGAGGCGAAGTCGCCGCAGGCCAGCGGCTGCACATCGCGCAGCGATGGGGTTGGCGCGTCGAGATCGGTCAGCGCGAAACGCGCGTTGGTGCCGCCGATGTCGGCAATCAGACCGAGGTGGCTCATGCGGAGAGTTCCCGGTCGCTGGCGTCGAGCAGGCAGCACGCGCCTTCTTCGGCACTGCCGACTTCGCGTCGCATCAGCGCGAACAGCTCGCGGCCGATGCCCGTGCGGTTGATGGAGACGTTCGGCATCTGCGACGTACGCGCCGCCCACTCGGCGGCGTCGACGAGGGCATCGATCGTCCCGGCATCCGAGTCGATACGCACGACATCGCCGGCCTGCAGCTTCGCGATCGCACCGCCGGCCACCGCTTCCGGCGTGAGATGGATCGCCGCGAGCACCTTGCCGGATGCACCGGACATGCGGCCGTCGGTGAGCAGCGCGACCTTCTGGCCGCGGTCCTGCAGCACCGACAGCGTTGGCGTGAGTTTGTGCAGCTCGGGCATACCGTTCGCTTTCGGTCCCTGCCCGCGCACCACCGCGATGAAGTCGCCTTCGAGCAGGCCCGCGCGGAACGCGTCGAGCAGTGCGTCCTGCGCTTCGAAGATGCGCACCGGCGCTTCGATGACGCGATGTTCCGGCGCGACCGCCGACACCTTCACCACCGCGCGGCCGAGATTGCCCTGCAGGCGGCGCAGGCCACCTTCGGCGTCGAACGGTTCGGACAGCGGCCGCACCACGGAGGGATCGCGCGATTGCGCCGGCGGATCGCCCCACTTGAGGGTGGTTCCGTCGAGGTAAGGCTGCTTCGCCTGGTCACGCAGCGTGCCGCCGTGCACGCAACGGATGTCGTGCAGGAACCCGCCATCGATCAGCTCGCGGATCACGAAACCCACGCCGCCGGCCGCCTCGAAATGGTTCACGTCGGCACTGCCGTTCGGGTAAATGCGTGCGAGCAGCGGGGTGACGCGGGAGAGTTCGTCGAGGTCGTCCCAGTCGATGCGCAGACCCGCGGCGCGTGCGATCGCGACGAGGTGGATCGCGTGATTGGTCGAACCGCCGGTCGCGGCCAGGCCGACCATCGCGTTGACGATCGCGCGCTCGTCGACGCTCTGCGACAGCGGTGTGTAGTCCCTGCCCAGCGCGGTGATCTGAAGCACGCGCTCGGTCGCGGCGACCGTCAAGGCATCGCGCAGCGCGGTGCCCGGATTGACGAAGGCGGTGCCCGGCATGTGCAGGCCCATCACCTCCATCAGCATCTGGTTGGAATTGGCGGTGCCGTAGAACGTGCAGGTGCCGGGCGCGTGGTACGACGCGGCTTCGGCTTCCAGCAGTTCCTCGTGGCCGACCTTGCCTTCCGCATGGAGCTGGCGGATGCGCGCCTTCTCCTTGTTCGGAATGCCGGACGGCATCGGACCCGCCGGCACGAGGATGCACGGCAGGTGGCCCCAGCTCAGCGCGCCGATCAGCAGGCCCGGCACGATCTTGTCGCAGATGCCGAGCATCAGCATGCCGTCGAACATGTCGTGCGACAGCGCGATCGCGGTGGACAGCGCGATGGTGTCGCGCGAGAACAGCGACAGCTCCATGCCGAAGCGGCCCTGCGTGATGCCGTCGCACATCGCCGGCACACCGCCGGCGACCTGCGCGCTGCCACCGTTCGCGCGTGCGATCGCACGGATCAGCGTCGGATAGGTCTCGAACGGCTGGTGCGCCGACAGCATGTCGTTGTAGCTGGTGACGATGCCGATGTTGGCGCCGACCTTGCCGCGCAGCAGCGGCTTGTCGGCGCCCGCGGCGGCGAAACCGTGCGCGAGATTGCCGCAGCCCAGCGCGGTGCGCGCCGGGCCGTCGTGGCGCATCGACGCCATGCGCGCGAGGTAGGTGGCGCGCGACGTCGCGCTGCGCTGGCGAATGAGCGCGGTCACGCGCTCGACGGTGGGATGCATCGACATCAGGGACTCCAGTGGACGTGCGCCGTGCGTTCCGGTGCATGGAGCAGCGCCGCGACCGGTCGCATCGACGCGTCGGCATCGGCGTACGCGGCCTGCAGCACGTTGCGCTTGGCCTCGCCGGTGACGGCCAGGTGGATGGCGCGCGATCGCAGCAGACGTGCAAAAGTCAGCGACATGCGCGGAAATGGTGCTTCGACCGGCAGGGGGTCGGGATCGACGCGCAGCGCGCCCAGCATCGACGCCGGATCAAGCCCTTCAGCCAGCTGCCGCGCGCCCGGAAACAGCGATGCGAAATGCGCATCCGCGCCCATGCCGAGCACGACCGCATCGAAGTCGTCGCGGTGGTCCGCCAGCATCGCGTGCGCATAGTGCACCGAGCGCTCGGCGTCGCCATCGGCGGTCGTCAGCGATTCGACGCGCACCGGCGTGCCGTCGAAGATCGCGCGCAGTTCACCGACGTTGGAATTGGGATGATCGTGCGGTACGCAGCGATCGTCGGTCGGCATCAGCACGATGCGGCGGGCGCGCACGTCATGGCGCCAGCGCGAGGCCAGTGCGCGATACGCCGGCAGCGGGGTGCGCCCGCCGGCAAGCGCGAGCATCGCGTGGCCGCGCGTGTCGAGCGCGGCTTCGACGGCGTCACCGAGCGTCTGCGCCAGCGCGATCGCCAGTGCCTCGCTGTTGTCGTAGGTGTGTTCGACCCAGGCCATCGCTACTCGCGCCAGCTGTGGCCACTGCGGTCGACCAGCGTCACCGCCGCACTCGGGCCCCAGGTACCGGCGGGATACGACCTTGGCGTGAGCCCGGCGGCGCGCCAGCCGTCATAGATGGCGTCGACCCACTGCCACGCGGCTTCGGTTTCATCGCGGCGCACGAACAGTGTGCCGTTGCCTTCGATCGCATCGAGGTACAGACGCTCGTACGCGAGGCGGCGGCGATACGTCGAGAACTCCTCGTGCATGTCGAGATCGAGCTCGACCGGCGAGAGCTGCAGTCCGCCGCGATCGAGGCCGGGTGTCTTGCTCATCACCTGCAGTTCGATGCGCTCGTCCGGCTGCAGGCGGATGACGAGCGCATTCGGCTGCGGCGCGGCGCCGAAGATCGAGTGCGGTACCTGGCGCATCTGCACGTAGATTTCGGTGGAGCGGCGCGCCATGCGCTTGCCGGTGCGCAGGTAGAACGGCACGCCGGCCCAACGCCAGTTGTCGACCTGCGCGCGGATGGCGACGAAGGTCTCCGTGCGACTCGGGCGACCCAATTCGTCGAGATAGCCGGGCACCGCCTTTCCGTCGATCGCACCGGCGGTGTACTGCCCCGAGACGGTTTCGGCGGCGACGTCGTTGCGCCCGATCGGTCGCAGCGAACGCAGCACCTTGATCTTCTCGTTGCGCACTGCCGATGGATCGAAGTGCGACGGCGGCTCCATCGCGACGAGGCACAGCAGCTGCAGCAGATGATTCTGCAGCATGTCGCGCATCGCGCCGTAGTCGTCGTAGTAATCGCCGCGGCCTTCGACACCGACGGTTTCGGCGACGGTGATCTGCACCTGCTGGATGTGCCGTGCGTTCCACAGCGGCTCGAACATCGCATTGCCGAAGCGCAGTGCGAGCAGGTTCTGCACGCCCTCCTTGCCGAGGTAATGGTCGACGCGGAAGATGCGCGACTCGTTGAACACCGCGGCGACGGCGTCGTTGATCGCGTTCGCGCTGGCGAGGTCGTGGCCGATCGGCTTCTCGAGCATGACGCGCGTGCCGGCATCGGCCAGCTCCATCGTGCCGAGCGCACGGCAGATGTCACCGTAGAAGCGCGGCGCGGTGGACAGGTGATAGACGACGTCGCCGCCGTTGCGCAGGGCAGCGATGCGTTCGCCGAGCTTGGCGAACGACGCGTCGTCGCCCAGCGTGGCCGGCACGTAGTGGATGCGCTCCAGCAGCCCACGGATTTCCGCTTCGTCGCGCTCGGCGGCGGGCACGAAGCGTTCGATCGCCTCGGCGACGCTGGCGCGGAAGCCGGCGTCGTCGAACTCGCTGCGCGCGGTGCCGAGGATGCGCAGGGACGCGGGCAGCAGGCGGTCGCGATGCAGGGCGTACAGGGACGGCAGCAGCATGCGCTGCGCGAGGTCACCGGAGGCGCCGAAGATGGTGAGCAGCGATGCGGGCGTAGGGCTCATGGGCACGGAGGTCGACAGGACTCCCAAGCGTACGGCGCGTGCAATGAAGGGTGCGGTGCAAACGATTACAGCCGCTCAGACGGAGAGTACCCCGAATGGCAGCGCTGTCATCGGGCTCCCCCCCCCCTACGCCGGGGTCGGATCCAACCGGCTCCGGAGCGTCGCCGCGGCGGGCAGCGACCAGTCGATCGGCGTGCCGCCGCGCCGCGCCAGGTACTCGTTCGTCGCCGAGAAATGCCCGCAGCCGATGAAGCCGCGATGCGCAGACAGCGGGGACGGATGCGGCGCCTTCAGTACGCGATGCTTGCCGGTGTCGATGCGCTTGCCCTTGGCCTGCGCATAGCTGCCCCACAGCAGGAACACGAGTCCCTCGCGCTCGGCGTTGAGCACGTCGACGACGTGATCGGTGAAGCCTTCCCAACCCTTGCCTTGGTGCGCGCCGGCGCGGCCGTTCTCGACCGTCAGCACCGCATTGAGCAGCAGCACGCCCTGCCACGCCCACGGCAGCAGGCAACCGTGATCGGGCCGCGCGATGCCCAGATCACGCTGCAGCTCCGCGAAGATGTTGAGCAGCGATGGCGGCACCGGCACGCCCGGCAGCACCGAGAACGCGAGCCCGTGCGCCTGCCCCGGCCCGTGATAAGGGTCCTGACCGAGCACGACCACGCGCGTGCGATCGAACGGCGTGGCGTCGAACGCGGCGAAGATTTCATGGCCCGGCGGAAACACCTGCGCACCCGCGCGCTTGCGATCGCGCAGGAACGCAGCCAGATGCTGCATGTCATCGCGCAGCAGGTAGTCGCCGACATGCGCCTTCCAGCCCGGCTCAAGTCGGATGTCGTCGAGGGATGCCATCCACCTATCGTGGGGAATTGAGCCGGATGACGCAATTCGCCTGCGGCGAAAGCGACGCTTGCGATGTGTGTGATGCGCGGGATTGCGTGGAAGGCGCGCCGGACAACGCGCTCTGAAGACACCTGTCGAAGCGAGCGATCAAACCGCCGCGCGCTGCTCCATGCCCGCCACGCGCAGCTGGAACAGCGTCTTCGTCACCAGCAGGCGTTCCTCGATCGGCTTGAGCACCAGATCGTTCGCACCCGCGCGCAGCAGCTCGCTCTGGTTCTGCGGATTCGCATCGCCCGTCATGACCAGAATCGGAAGACGACGCTTGCCGTAGCCGAACTGCACGCGCAGCCGACCAAGCAGGTCGTGGCCGCTGAGCTCGCCCTTGAGGTACACGTCGGTGAGCACGAGGTCCGCGCCGACGTCGTCCTGCCCGCGATGCTGCTCGAAATGCGCGAGCGCTTCTTCGACGCCGATGAAGTGCAGCACCTTGAGACCGTGGCGCTCGAGCATGCGCTTGGTCGCCACGGCCACCACCTTGCTGTCCTCGACGTACAGCACGCGCGCACCCGGAATCGGTTCCGGTTGGACGTAGCCGCGGATGAATGCGGCGAGCGCGTGGTGGCCGAGGCCCTTGTCGAAATAATCGGTGACGTCGTCGGTGAACGTGCGTGATTCGAGCAGCGACTGCGCATCGCCGGAGACCACGATGATCGGTACGTACTTCTGCCCTGCCGCTTCGCGCACGGTGCGCGCGAGCGCGAGGCCGTCGCCATCGGGCAGTGCAATCGCCGTCGTCACCAGGTCGACCGGCCCGTTCGCCAGCGCTTCTCGCGCCTGCGCCACGCTGTCGCAGCAGACGACCTCGGTGCCCGGCACTTCCTTCGCCAGCACGTCGGCGATGAGCTTCCGGACCAGCTTCGATCCATCGACCACCATCACGCGCGCCGATGTCGACGTCAGATGGCGAAGATCCTGGTGCTCCATGCTCACATCAGTCGCCGGTCGAGCGGGTCTGCCGGAGATAGTGACCCGTCACCAGCCCGGCGCCAAGCCAACCGATGACGCCGGCACCCAGAACTGCGACGGCGGCCCGGATCGGGTCGAAGCCCTGCAGGCGGAATGCGGAACCGTACGTCTGCGCGAGGCCGGCGATCGGATCGCGCAGTGCGAGTTCCGCGCCGGTGAGCAGCGCGAGTGCGATCGCACCCGAAAGCAGCCCGTAGCACGCACCGAGGTACAGGAACGGGCGACGCACGAAGCCGTCGGTGGCGCCGAGCAGCTGCAGCACTTCGATTTCGTCGCGGCGCGACTGGATGTCGAGCCGCACGGTATTGCCGACCACCAGCAACGCACCGAGCCCGAGCAGTACCGCGAGCACGAGGGCGATGCGCACGCCGAGCGTCAGCCAGCGATCGAGCCGCGTGCGCCAAGCATCGTCCTGCTGCACCACGTCCACGTCGGTCAGCGACTGCAAGGACGCCGCGAGTACCGCGTCGTCACCGCGCGGCGTGACGCGCAACAGATGCGGCAGCGGGTTCGTGCCGAGCGCGTCCGCTGCTTCCGACAGGCCGCCCTGCGCGCGCAGTTCCTTGAGGCCTTCGTCCGCACTGCGCACCACGACGGCGACGACGTCCGACCGCGATCGGATCTGCTGCGCGAGTGCATTCGCGCGTTCGAGCGTGGTGCCCGGCACGAGATACAGACTCACCTGCCGCGATTGCTGCACCTCGCCGGTGAACTGTGCGACGTTCGCCAGCACCGCCCACAGCCCCAGTGGCAGCGCGATCGCGATTGCCATGACGCCGACCGTCAGCCCCGTCGCCCATGGCTTGCGCAGCATGCGGCCCAGGCTCGCGACCAGGCTGTAGACGTGGTGATCGAACCACGCGCCGAGCCGGGACCGTGTGTGCACACCGTCGTTGCGTCGCGCCTTTGCCGTCTTCGTGCTCATGGCGCGAGTTCCCCGGGCGGAATGTCGTCGACGAGGCGTCCGTGGTCGAGCACCAGCACGCGTTTGCGGATGCGGCGCACCAGCGCGAGGTCGTGACTGGCGACGATCACCGAGGTGCCGCGCGCGGCCAGCGAATCGAGCAGGCCCATGATCTCGGTCGACAGCGCGGGGTCGAGATTGCCGGTCGGTTCATCGGCCAACAGCAGCTTGGGCTCCGCCGCCAGCGCGCGCGCGATGCCCACGCGCTGCTGCTCGCCCGCACTGAGCTGGCGCGGTAGCGACTTCTCGCGATCGGCCAGACCCACCTTGTCGAGCGTGGAGCGCACGCGCTTGCCGATCTCGGCGCGGTGCATGCCGCGCAACAGCAATGGCAGTGCGACGTTGTCGCCGACGCTGCGGTCCGCGAGCAGGCGATGGTCCTGGAAGACCACGCCGACTTCGCGCCGGTGCATCGCCATGCGGCGTCCACGCAGCTTGCCGATGTTGCGATCGGCAAAGATCACCGCGCCACGCGAGGCACGCTCGGTGAGATGGATCAGGCGCAGCAGCGTGCTCTTTCCCGCACCGGAATGCCCGGTGACGAACAGCATTTCGCCCGGCGCCACCTCGAAGCTCACGTCCGCCAGCGCCTCGCGCCCGGAGGCGTAGCGCTTGCCGACGTTATCGAAACGCAGGAGGGTCATGCGGCGGAGTATCGCAGATGCCTTGCGATGACCATCAACCGTGCGACATGAAGGTCGCTGCTCCGGGCGCGTGCAACGCTTCCGCACGGCGGCACGGCGTCGGGCCCGGCGCACTGACGCCTCCTCCGCACGCGGCCTGATCCGGTTGTGGCGGCAGCCGGGCACGGCGCCTGTATTGCGTCACCGCGCAGGATGCGCAGCGCCTCCCGGATCGGGGGCAGTTTCGCGCGCGACGATCGCAAACGAAAACGGGCGGCCGCCGCAGCGACCGCCCGTTCGATACACGCTGTGCGGGACGTCAGTGCTGGCTGCGCGGCGCGCGCGTGATCAGCGACTTCAACCCGCGTGCGACGCGATGCAGCAGGCCCGGCTTCGCTTCGACACTGGCCTTCGGCGATTCAGTCGCGGCCCGCGGCGGACGCGCGTCGTGGCGCGCCGGACCGCGCTCGCTGCGCGTCGCGGCTGTGGCGTTCGGCGTGCCCGCATCCGTCGCGGCGGCGCCATCGACCGGCTTGCCGCGACGACGGCGACGACGCTTGCGCGCCGGCAGTTCCTGCCCCGTCACCGGATCGATGCGCGGCGGACGTGGCGCCTTGGCGGCCTCGCCCACTGCATCGCCTGCGACGGACGCGGCCGGCTCCGGCTTCGCTTCGCGGCGCGGCTCGCCGGCCGCGCGCTCGGGCTTGGGGCCGCGCGGACGACGCTCGCCATCACGACCACCGGAACCCGTGCGGCCACCGCTACGCGGCTTGATGCCGCGACGCGCGTCGTCCTCGGCCTTCTGCTCGCGCGCCTCGCGGAAGATCGTGCTGACGCTCTCCTCTTCCTCGCCTTCCACCTTCTCGCGAACCGGGCGCGGCAGGGCGGTGAGCATCTCGGGCGATACGTGCTCGCCCGGGATCTTCTGCTCGATGTAGGCCTCGATGTCGGGCAGCGACATGCCGTAGCGCTCGCAGGCGAAACTGATCGCGTCGCCTTCGGCGCCGAGGCGTGCCGTGCGGCCGATGCGGTGGACGTAGTCCTCGGCGTCGAACGGCAGGTCGTAGTTGTAGACGTGCGAAACGCCGTCGATGTGCAGGCCGCGCGCGGCGACGTCGGTCGCGACGAGGATCTCGAGCTGGCCGGCCTGGAACTTCTTCAGGAGCGATTCGCGCTTCTTCTGCGGCACATCGCCACTCAATACGCCGACGCGGTAGCCCGCCTTCTCCAGCGCACGCGCAACACGCTCGACGAACGCCTTGGTGTTGACGAACACCATCGTGCGCGCGCCTTCGCTGCGCGACAGCAGGCCGATCAGCAGCGGAATCTTCTCTTCGTCCGACGGGTAGTACACCTTCTGGCGCACACGTGCGGCGGTGATGCTTTCCGTCTCGACGACGAGCTTCTCCGGCTCGTTCATGTGCTCGTAGGCGAGTTCGAGCACGCGATGGCTCAGCGTCGCGGAGAACAGCAGCGTCTGCCGCGTGGTGCGCTCGGGCATGCGACGCAGCAGGAAGCGGATGTCCTTGATGAAGCCGAGGTCGAACATGCGGTCGGCTTCGTCGAGCACGCACATCTCGCACGCATGCAGCGACACGACCTTGTGCTGCTTGACGTAGTCGATGAGTCGACCGGGCGTCGCGATGATGACGTCGGCGCCCTGCTGCAGGATCTGCCGTTGCTTGTCGTAGTCGACGCCGCCGTAGACCAGCGCGAACTTCAGGCCGAGATCGGAGCCGAACTTCACCGCGTCCTTGTGGATCTGGATCGCGAGCTCGCGGGTCGGCGCGAGGATCAGCGCGCGCGGATCTTCCGGCTTGCGGTCGGCGAGCGCCGGGCGGGTCAGCAGCCGGTTCACGACGGCGACGAGGAAGGCGAGCGTCTTGCCGGTGCCGGTCTGCGCCTGGCCGGCGACGTCGCGGCCGGCCAGTGCCAGCGGAAGGGTGAGGGCCTGGATCGGCGTGCAGCGCGTGAAGCCGGCGGCTTCAAGGCCCGCGAGCAGCGCGGGGTGCAGGTCGAACGAGGTAAAGGAAACGTCGGTTAAGGGTTTGTCGCTCATCAGGATCCGGCGCCGAAGCGGCGCGTGCGAGGGAGGGCAGCAGCCGGGCATGAAGCCGGCCGGGCCAGGCGTCCGGGGCGCGCGTGGGGAGCGGGCGGGATGCACTCGCGGAACGCTGCGAGTGCGGATCGGACGGTCTCGCGGGGCTTGCGCCACCGCGGAAGGCCCCCAAGTGTAGCGCATGGCTGCACCACGTCCGTGCGACCATGGCGCCCGCACCCGTACCCCGAGGAGACACCTTCAGTGAGCGACAAGATCAAGCACGTCGGCGATGCCGATTTCGACCGCGAAGTCCTGCAGTCGTCCGAGCCGGTGCTGGTGGACTTCTGGGCCCCGTGGTGCGGCCCCTGCAAGATGATCGCGCCCGCGCTGGACGAGCTGGCGACGACTTACGAAGGCCGCGCCAAGATCGTGAAGGTGAACGTCGACGACGAGCGCCAGACCGCGATGAAGTTCCACGTGCGCTCGATCCCGATGTTGCTCGTCTTCAAGGACGGTCAGATCCACGGCCAGCAGATCGGCGCGGTGGGCAAGGCCCAGCTCGCGCAGCTGCTCGACAAGGCGCTCTGACGCCCGCACGGGTCGCGCCGCCGGCGTGACCCGCCGATGAACCGCACGGGCGGCGTCGTGCCTCGCGCACCCCGCCCGTCGCGTAGAGTGCCTGCCTCGGCGCCGCCCCGGCCGACCTTCACGCGGCATCGCCGCTTCCTCCGGTCGAATTCCGCTGTCGCGAGTGCTTGCACGCCTCGTCGCGGCGGTGCTAGTTTCCTGCTGGCCCGGCGCGTTCGCGCTCGCCGCACCCCTCTGATTCATCCGAATCGATCCGATCCCGACATCGCTCGCGCACCGCGAGTGCTCGCCGCTTTAGCGAGGAATTTCCGCTTGTCCGACCAGACCCCCGACGCCGGCGAAGTCGCCGAAAAGCGCGTGCGCAAGACGCGCGTCGCCAAGGCCGACGCCCCCGAATCCGCGCCCGCCGTCGCCGAACCGCCGCGCAGCGAGGCCCCGGCCGCCGCTGACGCGCCGGCCCGCACCGAATCCGCACCCGCTGCCGAAGCGCCCGCCGCGCCGGTTGCCGGCGCACCCGAAGCCTCCGGCGAGTCGTCGCAGCAGAACCCCGGCGGCCAGAACGGCCCGCGTGAACAGGGCGAAGGCCAGCGCCAGAGCCGCCGCGAGCGCTTCAAGAACCGCCGCGAGCGCCAGCGCGAACGGCGCGAACACATGATGGGCGACGACGGCGGCAGCAACGGCGAGGGATTCGTGCCGCGCCCGCATCCGCAGGTGCCCGAAGGCTTCCCGCAGTACTCGCTGGGCGATCTCAAGCGCATGCCCGCCGGCAAGCTGATCGAGCTCGCCGAGCAGCTGAACATCCACGAGGGCGTGGCCCGCGCCCGCAAGCAGGACATCATCTTCGCCCTGCTGAAGGTGCTGACCCGCCACGGTGAAGGCGTCGCCGCCGACGGCGTGCTCGAGATCCTGCCGGATGGGTTCGGCTTCCTGCGCGCCGCCGAAGCCAGCTACCTCGCCGGCCCGGACGACACCTACATCTCGCCGTCCCAGATCCGCCGTTTCAACCTGCGCACCGGCGACCACATCTCCGGCCGCATCCGCTGGCCGAAGGACGGCGAGCGCTACTTCGCGCTCAACATCGTCGACACCATCAACGGCGAGCCGATCGAAGCGTCGAAGAACAAGGCGCTGTTCGAGAACCTCACGCCGCTGTTCCCGCGCCGCAAGTTCCGGCTGGAACGCGGCGACGGGTCGACCGAAGACGTGACCGGCCGCATCCTCGACCTGATGGCGCCGCAGGGCAAAGGCCAGCGCGCGCTGATCGTCTCGCCGCCGAAGGCCGGCAAGACCATGCTGATGCAGCAGGTCGCCACCGCGATCACGTACAACCATCCCGACGTGCACCTGATCGTGCTGCTCATCGACGAGCGCCCGGAAGAAGTCACCGACATGCAGCGCACCGTGCGCGGCGAAGTCATCAGCTCGACGTTCGACGAGCCGGCGGCGCGCCACGTGCAGGTCGCCGAAATGGTGATCGAGCGCGCCAAGCGCCTGGTCGAGCACAAGAAGGATGTCGTCATCCTGCTCGACTCCATCACCCGCCTCGCGCGTGCGTACAACAACGTCGTGCCGAGCTCCGGCAAGATCCTGTCGGGCGGTGTCGACGCCAACGCACTGCACCGTCCGAAGCGCTTCTTCGGTGCCGCGCGCAACGTCGAGGAAGGCGGCTCGCTGACCATCATCGCCACCGCGCTGGTCGACACCGGCTCGAAGATGGACGAGGTGATCTACGAGGAGTTCAAGGGTACCGGCAACTCCGAAGTGCACCTCAACCGCCGCATCGCGGAAAAGCGCGTCTACCCGGCGATCGACATCAACCGCTCGGGCACGCGCCGCGAAGACCTGCTCATCGAGCCGGAACTGCTGCAGAAGATCTGGATCCTGCGCAAGCTCCTGCACGGCATGGACGAAATCGCCGCCATGGAGTTCCTGCTCGACAAGATGAAGAACACGAAGAGCAACGACGAGTTCTTCAGTTCAATGAAGCGCTGAGGCGGTTCGAACGATGCAAAAAAGCCCCGCTTCGGCGGGGCTTTTTTTCACCATCGCCGTCGGTCGCCTTGCGATGCGGCGGCAGGATCAATGCTGGCCCTTGCCACCGGACGGCGTCGCCAATCGAAATCCATTTCCGGTCTCGGTCTGCATGTCGCCGCCCGTCATGTCCGCCACACCCACCAATGGCTCGGACGGATCGCGCTTGACCCACGGCGTCTCTCGCTTCGCGGATCGCGTTTCCCATCGCCAGTCACCGGCCCGCGGCGCGACCAGCTCATGCATGCGGTAGGTAAAGGGTACAACCGCTGTCATGCCCTCTTCGGGAAACTGCTTGCCTTCGGCCACGTCGACCTTCACGTGCCAGCGCCGCACCGCGCGAAGGCTCTGATATTCGAATTCCGACAGCAGCTTCGACACGACCTGCGGATCGCCTCCCGCTGACATGAGGGCGCTCTGTCTCACAGCCGCGTCCGTGATGCGGCCGTCGCGCGAGAAACGAACGACGATCAGAACGTCGGTCTCGACGCCCGCACGCAGCGCGATCACGGGGTAGTCGGGCATCGACTTGCTGTCGACCTCCGCGTGGACTCCGGACTCCGGTTCTTTCGCGCCCTTCGAACGATCCATCACTGGGAACGTGATGTTGTCGAGGTGGACGTCGATGCCGCCATCGTCGGTCGGCGTGCCCGCCAGCGTGATTCGCATGATCGTATGCGCCCGCGCAGGACGACCGTCCGCCAACACCGGCTCGAATCGCAGCTGTCGAACCATGTCCTGCGCCTTCGCTGCCATTCCTTCTGGAATGTCACCGGTCACGCGATAGGACTCCACCGCGCCCGTCGGATCGATCGTGAGCTCCCCATCGAGAAACGTCGTCAACACACGCGGCTCGATCGTCAGCGGATCGGCAATCGCGGGGGCGATCGCCAGCAATGCCGCGCACGCGGCAATCGGCAAACGTCTCATTCCCTTGCTCCCCTGCCAGGTCGGCGCATTGTGCCGGAAAGCGACGATCACACCACCACCCGATCCCGCCCTTCCCGCTTCGGCTCGTACATCGCTGCATCGGCCCGCGCGATCCACGCGCCGCTGTCTTCGTCGGGCTGCAACACTGCCCCACCGATCGACACCGTGACCGCGCGAGTGCCCGCACGCACGCGCACACTCACCGCCTCGCGCAGCACTTCAGCGAGCCGACGCAGGGTGTCGGCGTCGATGCCCGGGACGAGCAGCACGAACTCTTCGCCGCCATAGCGGAATAGGCGGTCACCGGCACGGCAGCTCGATTGCACGACGCGGGTGAAGTGCACCAGCACGTCGTCGCCAGCTTCGTGGCCGAACTCGTCGTTGATGCGCTTGAAGTGGTCGAGGTCCATCACGAGCAGGCCAACCGGCATGCGATGGCGACGGAACGCTTCGACGGCGATATGCATCTCGCGATCCATTGCACGCCGGTTGGCGACGCCCGTAAGCGGGTCGCGCGAGGCCAGCGTCTGCAACTGTTCGCGCTGCACGTCGGTGCGCAATGCGAAGACGTACGCGAGCGCACAGCCGACCGACGCACTGGCGACATACATCGATCGGTCGAGCACGGTGACAAACGCACGCCCGTCGATGACGACGGTCGAAATCAGCGCCACCGACGCGAGCAATGCATCGCGTCTACGCACCAGGATGAAATTCGCGAGCAGCACCGGGAACGACCAGAACGCGCCCGACAGTCCGAGCAGGTGGCTCGACGCCACGCAGGCCAGCGTGATCACGACGACGACGAAGCGCCCGATGCGCGTGACGTTGCCGCCGCGCCAACCCCGAACGAACGCGAGGACGAGCGCCGCGACGATGGAGGCGTCGACGGCGGCGGCCGCCCATTCGTGCGCGGCGATGCGCAACACGATGAAGGGCAAGATGCCGAGCGTGCCGATGACGCAGCACGCGACGAGCACGGCGAACTGGAAGTCGGTGCGCAGGCGCTGGAGCGACATCGCGGCCTCGTTCGGTCGGGGCCGGCCGCGGTGGGCCGGCAAGCGAGCGTAACCCGGCGGACACTGCGTCGCGATGACCGTGATCGCGCATGCGGCGCGCCGGCTACGATGGAGCGTCCGGCCCGGGAGTTTCACCATGCACGGCAGCGGTCTCGATCTCGCGCTCGTCTTCCTGCTCGCCGCGGTGGTCGCCGCGCCGCTGTTCCGACGCCTCGGGCTCGGCGCGGTGCTCGGGTACCTCGCCGCCGGCGTGCTGCTCGGTCCGCAGGGACTGCGCGTGGTCGCGGACGCCGACCCGGTGCTCGCGGCCTCCGAAGTCGGCGTCGTGATGATGCTGTTCGTGCTCGGCCTCGAGCTTTCGCCATCGCGCCTGATGGTCATGCGCCGCCCGGTGTTCGGCGCCGGCGGCGCACAGATGCTGCTGTGCAGTCTGGCGCTCGGCACGGTCGCGCGTCTGGCCGGACTGTCGTGGACGGCTTCCATCGTGGTCGGCATCGCGCTCGCGCTGTCCTCGACGGCCGTCGGCCTGCAGCTGCTGTCGGAGCGACGCGCGGTGCACAGCGAGCACGGCCGTCTCGCGTTCGCGATCCTGCTGTTCCAGGACCTCGCCGCGATTCCCCTGCTTGCGCTGATGCCGCTGCTCGGCCATGTGGGCGGCACGGCATTCGACGGCTACATGGTCGGCAAGGCGCTGGGTGCCGTGCTGCTCGTGGTGGTCGGTGGTCGCCTGCTGCTGCGGCAGGCGTTCCGCCTGATCGCCCGCACCGGTATGCCGGAAGTGTTCACCGGCGCGGCACTGCTCACCGTGCTCGGCGCAGCGTGGATCATGCTGCAGGCGGGGCTTTCGCCGGGTCTCGGCGCGTTCCTCGCCGGCGTGCTGCTCGCCGATTCGGAATTCCGCCACGAGCTCGAAGCGCAGATCGATCCCTTCAAGGGCCTGCTGCTGGGCCTCTTCTTCATGGCCGTGGGCATGACGATCGACGTTGCGCGCGTCGTCGCCGAACCGCTGCGCATGGCGGCGCTGGTCGGCGCGATGCTCGCGATCAAGTTCGTGCTGCTCGTGATCGTCGGGCGTCGACCGGGGCGACTGTCGGGGCGCGAAGCCGTGCAGCTCGCAGGCGTCCTGGCACTCGGCGGTGAATTCGCGTTCGTCGTGTTTTCCGAAGCGACACGCGTCGGCCTGATCGACGCACTCACGCGCGATCGCCTGGTGGCGACCGTCGGCCTGTCGATGGCGGTCGGCCCGCTGTTGATGCTGGTGGTCGTGCGCCTGATCGGCCGCGCGCCCGCCAAACCGGCGCGCGCGTTCGACACGATTCCCGACCACCAACCCAAGGTGTTGGTCGCAGGGTTCGGGCGTTTCGGCCAGGTCGTCGCGCGCCTGCTCGCCGCGCAGAAGCTGCCCTTCATCGCGATCGAACCCAGCGCCGACCAGGTCGACTTCGTCCGCCGCTTCGGCAACCCGGTCTACTACGGCGATCCGAGTCGCTCCGATCTGCTGCGCTCGGCGGGTGCGGAATCGGTCAAGGTGTTCGTGATCGCACTGGAGGATCCCGAGGCGTCGGTGCGCACGACGCGCGCCGTGCGCCAGCTGTATCCCGACGCCGCCGTGTATGCGAGCGCGCGCGATCGCCGGCACGCGTGGGAACTGATGGATCTCGGCGCGCAGGCGATCCGCGAGACGTTCTACTCCAGCCTGTACACCGGCGAGCGCGTGCTGGTCGACCTGGGCTTCGACCCCACCACCGTGCACGCGCAGGTCAAGCGCTTCCGCGAACACGACGAACGCCTGCTGCGTGCGCAGTACGAAGTGCGCGACGACGAAGCGGCGCTGATCCAGACCTCGCGGGAGGCGCGTCGCGAACTCGAAGACCTGTTCAACGCCGACGTCGGCGAAGGCGTGCTGGGCACGATGGTGCGCGAGGCGGAGACACCCTGACCGATCCGCCGCGCATCGCCGCGGCGAATCGACCCCTCAGCGATCGCGCAGGAAGCGCGCCATCGAAATGTCGCGCTGCGACGCCGCCGGCGCGAACTCCGCGGCGATGTCGACGAAGCCGCGCATCAGCGCGATCTCGCGCGGCGTGCGGTTGAGCGAGTCGCGCAGTTCCGGATCGGCGCCCGCCTTGAGCAGGCGCTGCACCACGCGTGACAGTCCGTGCAGCGCGGCGAGATGCAGCGGGCCGAAGCCGCGCGCATCGCGCGCGTCGAGCGCCACGTCGTGCGTGAGGAACAGTTCGAGTGCGGCGAGCAGCACCTCCTCGTCGACCGGCGTGCCCGGTTCGGCGCGCGCACCCAGCAGGAGCAGCAGCGGCGTGACGCCGTTCGCGCGCTCGTCCGGTTCGACACCGGCGAGCTCCAGTGCATCGATCAATGCGATCACGCGCGCGCGGTCGCGTGCCGTGAACGCATAGAGCGCCGCGCAGTGCAGTGCGTTGCGACCTTGGCCGTCGACCGCGTGCACGTCGGCGCCAGCGGCGATGAGGCGCATCACCAGATCCGGCAGGCCCAGCGCGCTCGCGACCATCAGTACGGTGAGCTCGCCCGGCAGACGCTGTTCAAGCGAGACGCCCGATGCGACGAGGCGGTCGACGATGTCGAGGTGACGCATCGACACCGCGGCCGACAATGCGGTCGCGCCGGACTGCGCGGCGAGGCCGGCGTCCGCGCCGCGCGACAGCAGCAGCTCGACCACCGCGCGATGCCCGCCGCCCGCCGCACGCAACAGCGCGCTGCAACCCTGGCGGTCAGTGGCGTCGACGGCGAAGCCGAGATCGAGCAGGCGACGCACCGCATCGTCGTCGCCCGCCATCGCGGCGGCCGGCACGTCGGCGGCACGCAGCGGGCGACGCGGCAGGGGCCAGCCGCGCCAGTCGAGCCAGTCGGCGATGTCGCGGCGACCCGCGGCGAGTGCGACACCGAGCGGCGTCTGTCCGTCGGTCGCGCGCAGCTCGGTGCAGGCGCCGTGGGCGACGAGGCGCTTGACCAGATCGAGACGTCCCAGTGCGGCGGCGAGATGGAGCGCGCTCATGCCGCGGCTGTCGCGTGCGTCGAGGCCGACGCCGATCTGCAGCAGACGTTCGACCAGTGGTGCCCCACCGAGGCGCACCGCAAGCGTGATCGCCGGATCGCCGCCGCGCGACGGACCGAACGGATCGGCGCCGCGTTCGAGCAGGTCCATGGCCATGCGCGCGCAGGCGGCGTCGCCGGCGATGCAGGCGGCGAGGAAACGCGCGAGGCCGCCGCGCCCGGTCGGCGACACGCCGGCATCGAGAAAACGGCGCAGCGCCGGCACCGCGCCCGGACCGCGACCGAGCAGCACGAACAACGGTGTCTGTCCCTGGCCGTCGCGCACGTACGGATCCGCGCCGCGCGCGAGCAACCAGGCGACGTTGGCCGGATTGGCGACGATCTCGTCGTCGTGCAACAACGCGCCGAGATCGACCGGCGACATCAGCTTCGCCACTGCATCGAGGCCGTCGCGGCCTTCGTGCAGGCCTTCGCGCAGCAGCGCCATCGGCGTGCGATCGGGCAACGGCGTGTCGTCGTCCTCGCGCAGCGCGACCGGCAGGCCGTAGCCCGCGTCGAGCGCGGCGACCAGCGACCAGCGCCCCGCTTCCGCCGCGCGGTCGACCGGTCGCTTGCCCTGCTTGTCGACGTGCGACGGATCGGCGCCGAGTTCGATCAGCCGCGCGACGAGTTCGGGCGTGGTGCGATCGGATTCGCAGGCCAGCGCGAGCAGGCCGCGACCCTCCGCATCGACGCGCGCCGCCTGCGCCGCACCGCCGTCGGACATCTGCCGCAGCAGCTCATCGGCGATTTCGAGATGGCCGCCGCGCACCGCTTCCATGATCGGCGTGCGGCCCTGCGCGTCGGCGAGTGCCGCATCGGCGCCGGCTTCGAGCAGCGCGATGACGATCTCGATGTGGCCGGCGAGTGCGGCCACGTGCAGCGCGGTGCGGCCGGAACGATCGCGCGCATCGACACGCGCCTTGTGCTTGAGCAGCAGCTGCACA
The DNA here is from genome assembly GCF_003367355.1 of Lysobacter sp. TY2-98. Lineage (NCBI taxonomy): Bacteria > Pseudomonadati > Pseudomonadota > Gammaproteobacteria > Lysobacterales > Lysobacteraceae > Lysobacter > Lysobacter sp. TY2-98. The sequence continues at coordinate 2,997,647 of NZ_CP031413.1, read as the reverse complement.
CCGGCGGGATCGTCGTCTTCCGCGCCAGCGGCAGCCAGCAGGACGGGCTGGCCGCCCGCCGGTTCCGGTCGTGCGCCGCGTTCGAGCAGGAAGCGCGCGACGCGCCAGTTGCCGACCGCGCAGGCCATGCCAAGCGGTGACAGGCCTTCGTTGTTCACGACTTCGAGTTCGGCCGCGGCGTCGCGCAGCAGCGCGGCCACGCCGGGATCGGTGCTGCGCGCGGCGAAGTGCAATGCGGTGTTGCCTTCGGCGTCGCGCATGCGCGGATCGGCGCCGTTCGACAGCAGCGTCATCACCGCTTCCGGACGTCCATGCCAGCTGTCGCGCGTGGCGGCGAGCAGCGGCGTCATGCCGGCATGCATCGCGTTGAGGTCGATGCCCTTGGCGATCAGTGCGCGCAGCAGGCGCAGGTCGGGCAGCACCGCAGCGAGCACAGGCAGTGCGCGCTGGTCGCGTTCGCCGGCGGGCGGCGGTGCCGTGATGTCGGTACCGGCATCGATCAGTGCGAGCGCGCGTTCGACGCGACCGCCGCGTGCGGCGTCGTAGAGCTCGCGCAGCATCGCCTGCGGATCGACCGCGGGTATGGCGACCGGCGGCGGCGCGACGGTGGTTTCGGCGCGCACGGCGTCGAGCGAGACGACGTTTTCCGCCGCGATTGGTGCGACGACGGGCGCCACCGCGCGCGGCACGTCGTTCGCGCGCTGGATGACTTCGTGCAGCAGCGGCCCGAGCAGCGCGACCGCCACCGCCACCGCGATCCGCGCACCTCCGGCGAGCAGGCCGGGCCAGGCCAGCAGCAGCGTCGCCGCAGTGATCGCGAGCACCGCGGCGGCAACGCCGAGGCCGCGCCAGGCGATGCGGTCGGCGTCGTGCATCGCGTCGAGATGCTCGCGCCAGTCGCCGTCACGCTCGACGCCGCTCCACAGTGTCCACGTCGGCCACAGCACCAGCAGCACGATGCCGATGGCGAGGCTCAACGCGATCGTCGCCGGCAGCGAACCGCTGTGCAGCAGCGCGGACAGCGGCCAGCCGAGCACGACGGCAGTGCCGACGGTCGCGACCGTCCACAGGCCCGCCGCGATCAGCGCATGCGACCTGGGTCCGCGCGCGGTGTGACGGCGCATCGCGATACCGAGCGTCGCCAGCGGCTGCGCGAGCAACAGCCCGAGCGCGGCGATCGGCGACGGCAGGGCAGCGAGCGCCGCGACCCCCGCGGCAGCGGCGATGAACGCGAACGCGCGCCCGTTCGACATGCCGCGCTCAGGCATCACGGCTCCGGTAGAACTCTTCGGCGTCGTAGGGCGGGGCATCGGGCAGCGGTGGGATCTGCAGGAAGAACCCGCGCGACTCCAGCGCCTCGCGCACCTGTGCCGCGTCGGCGCGCGCGAGCTTGCGCTCGGGCGACAGTTCGACTTCGAGCACGAACTCGAGACCGCCGAGCTGCGCGCGCACGGCTTCGGGAAGCGCGTCGAACCCGTCGCGCTGCGCGAGATAGACGTAGGTGTCGGCCTTTCGGAGGCTCTTGTAGACGTGGGCGTGCATTGAAGGCCGACGCTCGTGGGGCGTCGGCACAGCATACCCGCGGACTAGTGGTGATAGCCGCTATCGGCCGCGACCTTTCCGGAAAACACGCGGTACGACCACCACGTGTAGCCGAGGATCGCCGGCAGCAGCACCGCCATGCCGACCATCACGAAACCCTGCGACGACGGCGGCGACGCGGCGCCCCAGATCGTCAGCGATGGCGGGATGATGTGCGGCCACACGCCGATCACCAGCCCGATGAAGCCGAGCAGGAAGAACGTCAGCGTGAGCACGAACGGCATGGCGTCGCGGCCCTCGCGCATGGCGGCGCGCCACAGCAGGAACGCGTTGACCAGCGCGAGCAGCGGCACCGGCAGCAGCCACCAGAAGCTGCCGCCCTCGAACCAGCGTGCCATGATCCGCGAGTTCAGGAAGGGCAACCACGCGCTGACGAGGCCCATGAACGCGACCACCGCCAGCACCAGCGGGCGCGCCATGTAACGCGCTGAGCGCTGCAGGCGGTCTTCGGTTTTCAGGATCAGCCAGGTGGTGCCGAGCAGCGCATAGCCGAACACGACGGCGACGCCCGTCAGCATCGAGAACGGGCTGAACCAGCCGAACGCGCCGCCGAGGTACTTGCCCGCGGTCAGTGGCATGCCTTCGACGATCGAGCCGAGGATCACGCCCTGCGCGAACGCGGCGAAGGTCGAGCCGAGACCGAACGCCGCGCCCCAGAACCGGCGCGCGCGCGTCGCCTTGAAGCGGAACTCGAAGGCGACACCGCGGAAGATCAGCGCGATCAGCATCAGCAGCACCGGCAGGTACAGCGCCGACAGCATCACCGCGTACGCCTTCGGGAACGCGGCGAGCAGGCCGGCGCCGCCGAGCACCAGCCAGGTCTCGTTCCCGTCCCAGATCGGCGCGGCCGTGTTCATCATGTGGTCGAGCTCGTCCTCGTCGCGGGCGAACGGCGCGAGGATGCCGAGACCGAGCACGAAGCCGTCCAGCAGCACGTACATCAGCACGCCGAAGCCGATCACGCCGAACCAGACCACCGGCAGGACGGTCGCGGCGCTCACGGGCGCACCCCGGCGCTTTCCTCGGGCAGCGAATCGACCGACAACGGACGCTTCGGGCTGCGGTCCCCGTGTTCGGCGTCGGGACCCGGGTCGTGCGGTATCGGCCCGATGCGCACGAGCTTGCGGATGTACCAGAGGCCCGAGCCGAAGATGACCGAATAGGCGGCGACGAAGGCGGCGATCGACGCGATCACCTGCCCCGTGGTCAGCATCGGACTCACCGCGTTCGCAGTGCGCAGCAGACCGTAGATCACCCACGGCTGACGCCCGATCTCGGCGACGTACCAGCCGGTGAGCAGCGCGACGAAACCGGCAAACGTCATCCAGCGCCAGCCGTTGATGAGCCAGCGCGAATCGAACAGGCGTCCGCGACGAAGCTGCAGTGCCGACGCCCAGGCGAGCAGCAGCATCGCGACGCCGAGACCCACCATCACCCGGAACGAGAAGAACACCGGCGCGACCGGCGGGCGTTCATCGCGCGGCACCGCTTTCAGCGGCGTGATCTCGCCCGCCCAGCTGTGCGTGAGGATCAGCGAGCCGACGCGCGGCAGCGCGATCTCGGCGTTGTTGCGTTCGTTGTCCATGTCCGGCAACGCGAACAGCACCAGCGGCACGCCGGCGCCGGGCTCGCCCTGCTCCCAGTGCGCCTCGATCGCGGCGAGCTTGGCCGGCTGGTGCTTGTGGACTTCGAGGCCGTGCAGGTCGCCGACGAAGATCTGCGTCGGCACCGTGATCGCGGCGAACAGCACCGCCATCTTCAGCATCTTGCGCGCGGCGTCGACATGCTCGCGTCGCCAGAGATACGCGGCGCTGACACCACCGACCACGAAACACGTGGTGATGAATGCGGCCAGCACCATGTGCGCGAGGCGATACGGGAACGAAGGATTGAAGATGATCGCCCACCAGTCGGCGGGCTCGAACACGCCGGCGGCGTTGATCGAATAGCCGGCCGGCGTGTGCATCCAGCTGTTGGCGGAGATGATCCAGAACGTCGAGATCAACGTGCCGAGCGCGACCATGCAGGTCGCGAAGAAATGCAGTCTCTCCGGCACCTTCTTCGCGCCGAACAGCATGACGCCGAGGAACGTCGCTTCGAGGAAGAACGCGGTCAGCACCTCGTACGTCATCAACGGGCCGAGGATGTTGCCGGCGCGCTCGCTGAGCACCGCCCAGTTGGTGCCGAACTGGAAGCTCATGACGATCCCGCTCACCACGCCCATGCCGAAGCTGATGGCGAAGATGCGCAGCCAGAAGAAATAGATGTCGCGCCAGACGCTGTCGCGCGTCTTCAGCCATCGCCATTCACAGAACGCCAGCCAATTCGCCAGGCCGATCGTGAACGCGGGAAACATGATGTGGAACGAGATCACGAATCCGAACTGGATCCGTGAGAGCAGCAAAGCATCCATCGAGGGCCATCCCTTCGATCAAGTGGGTCGTCTGTTCGCCTGCGTATTGTGCGCCGCGGCGGCCGCCCGCCGCCAGTGACGGCCGAGTCCGCTGTCGTGTCCGTTCGCCGCGCATGTGAAGCCGTGAAACCGCGCACGTTGGCGATGACCGACGCCACGGCCGCCGCGCGCCGGCGGCTGTTACCCTCCGCCGACTTCGTTTGCCGGACTCCTCGATGCGTCGCAGCAGCCTCGCCACCGCCCTTCTCCTCGCGGGTCTCGCCCCGCTCGCCGCGACCGCGCAGACCGCGCCGCGCATCAGCCTCGACCAGGCCATGGCCGATCCCGACTGGATCGGTAACGCGGTCGAACAGGCGTGGTGGAGCTGGGACGGCCGGAACGCCTACTTCAGCCAGAAGCGCAGCGGCGCGACGATCCGCGACACCTTCCGCCAGCCGATCGCCGGCGGCGCGGCGGTCAAGCTCGACGGCGCCGATCGCGCGTCGATCGATGGCGACGACGCGGTCGTCGATGCATCGGGCACGCGCATGGCGTTCTCGCGCGGTGGCGACATCTTCGTGCGCGACCTCAAGAGCGGCGCGCTGACGCAGGTCACGCGCACGGCGGAGCAGGATTCGCGTCCGCAGTGGGGCCCGCAGGGCCAGCTCGTGTTCCGCGCCGGCAACGACTGGTTCATGTGGCGCGCGGGCACAGCCGTCGCGCAGGCCTCGACGCTCAAGACCGAGGACGATCCGGACAAGGCGAAGAAGGACGACGATCTGCGCACGCGCCAGCTGCACATGATCGACACGCTGCGCACCGATCGCGAAAAGCGCGAAGCCGCGAAGGCGCAGGACAAGAGCTGGCGCGCCGCCGACCCCACCGCCGCGCCGCCGCCGGCGTACCTCGGCAAGGACGTCGAGCTCGTCGACAGCGCGCTGTCGCCCGACGGTCGCTGGCTGCTCGCGGTGACCTATCCGAAGGATGCGAACCTCGGCCAGGCGACGAAGATGCCGAAGTACGTGACCGAATCGGGTTACGAGGAAACGGAGGAAGGTCGCACGCGCGTCGGTCGCAATCCGCCGGCCGCGCATTCGCTGTGGCTGGTCGAGACCGCGACGGGCACGATCACGCAACTGAAGTTCGACGACCTGCCCGGCATCAAGACCGATCCGCTCGCCGACCTGCGCAAGAAGGCCGGCAAGAAGCCGCTCGACGGCGCGCGCGATGCGCGCATCGAGACCGATGGTGATGGCACCGGTCCCGCCATCCACTGGAGCGACGATGGTCGCGATGCCGCCGTGCTGGTACGTGCCGTCGACAACAAGGATCGCTGGATCGCGCAGGTCGACCTCGGTGCGAAGAAGCTCGTCACGCGCGACCGCCTCACCGACAACGCGTGGATCAACTGGAACTTCAACGACTTCGGCTGGCTGCCGAACGCGAACGGCCGCAATCGTCTGTGGTTCCTGTCGGAGAAGTCGGGCTACTCGCATCTCTACGTCAGCGATGCGCCGGGTTCGTCGCGTGCACTGACGTCGGGCAAGTGGGAAGTGTCCGCGCCGGTCGCGACGCGTGATGGCCATCGCTTCTACTTCGAATGCAACCGCAAGTGGCCGGGCGACTACGAGGTCTGCGCGGTCGACGCGAACGGCGGTGACGTGCGCGAGGTGACCAGCCTCGACGGCGTCGAGGACTTCGATCTCTCGCCGGACGACTCGAAGCTGCTGGTGCGCCATTCGTCGAGCTACGTGCCACCGCAGCTCGCCGTCGTCGACGCGAACGGCGGTGCCACGCGCGAACTCACCGATACGCGCAGCGAGAAGTTCAAGGCCATCGACTTCATCCAGCCCGAGATCGTGCAGATCCCGAGCAAGCACGGCGCCGGCACGATCTGGGGCAAGTTCTACGGCCCGAAGAACTACGAGCCCGGCAAGACGTATCCGGTCGTGTTCTTCATCCACGGTGCGGGCTATCTGCAGAACGTGCACGCGCGCTACCCGAACTACTTCCGCGAGCAGATGTTCAACAACCTGCTCGTCGACTCCGGTTACGTCGTGCTCGACATCGACTACCGCGCGTCCAGCGGCTACGGCCGCGACTGGCGCACGGCCATCTACCGCAACATGGGCCATCCGGAGCTCGACGATCATCTGGACGCGCTCGACTGGGCCGTCGCGAACCGTCATGCCGACCGCAGCCGCGCGGGCCTCTACGGCGGCAGCTACGGCGGCTTCATGACGCTGATGGGTCTGTTCCGTTCGCCGGGCACGTTCAAGGCCGGCGCCGCGTTGCGCCCCGTCACCGACTGGTCGCAGTACAACCACGAGTACACGTCGAACATCCTCAACACGCCGGAACTCGACCCCGACGCCTACGCGACGAGTTCGCCGATCGAATACGCGCAGAACCTGCAGGACAACCTGCTGATTGCGCACGGCATGATCGATGACAACGTGTTCTTCAAGGATTCGGTGATGCTCACCCAGAAGCTCATCGAGCTGCACAAGGACAAGTGGACGCTCGCGCCGTATCCGATGGAGCGCCACGGCTTCGTGCATGCGGATTCGTGGTACGACGAATACCGCCGCATCCGGGAGCTGTTCCAGCAATCGCTGGGCCAGTGACCCCGCATCGGGCCGCTGCAAGGCGGCCCGATCGTTTCGGGCGACCGCGCCGGACTGAACGCGAAAGGCACGCCTCGGGCGACGTGCCCACGTGCAGGGCACAATGCGCGCGCCGCGCCGGGGAGGCCGGCCCCACACAGGAACGTTCATGTCACGGATTCGCATTCTTCCCCTCGCGCTTGCCTGCGCGTTCGCCCTCTCGCCCGCCTTCGCCGCACCGGCGACGCCGACCGCACTGCCGAAAGGCCTGACCGCCGGCCCCTGCGTCGAAGGCATCTGCGAATACCGCATGGCCAACGGCCTGCGCGTGCTGCTGTTCCCGGACACCAGCCGCCCGACGGTGACCGTCAACATCACCTACGGCGTGGGCTCGGCGAACGAGAGCTACGGCGAGACCGGCATGGCGCACCTGCTCGAACACCTGATGTTCAAGGGCACGCCAACGCATACCGACATCCCGGCCGAAATGAAGAAGCGCGGCGTGTCGTACAACGCGACCACTTCGCTCGACCGCACCAACTACTTCGGCTCGTTCCCCGCGAACGACGACACGCTCGCGTGGATGCTCGGCCTCGAGGCCGACCGCATGGTGCATTCGAACATCGCGAGGAAGGATCTCGACTCCGAGATGACCGTCGTGCGCAACGAGATGGAGCGCAACGACAACAATCCGGGCAGCGCGCTCAGCGAGCGCCTGCGTGCCGCGGCCTACCAGTGGCACAACTACGGCCACACCACGATCGGCGCGCGCAGCGACGTCGAGAACGTGCCGATCGAGCGTCTGCAGGCGTTCTATCGCACGTGGTATCGCCCGGACAATGCGACGCTCGTCATCGCCGGTCCGATCGATACGGCCAAGGCGTTGGCGCAGGTGGTGAAGGCGTTCGGCCCCGTGGCGAAGCCGGCGAAGGCGATGCCCGTGTTCTACACGGTGGAGCCCGTGCAGGACGGCGAACACGAAGTCACCGTACGCCGCCGCGGCGACGTGCGCCTCGAAATGCTCACGTATCACGTACCCGGCGCGACGCATGCGGACAGCGCCGCGCTCGACGTGCTGCTCGACGTTCTCGGTGACACGCCGACCGGGCGCCTGCACAAGACGCTGGTCGAGGGCAAGCTCGCCGCGGGCGTTGGTGCCGGCAGCGATGGCCTGCGCGACGCGGGCCTCGCCACGTTCTACGTATCCGCCCCGAAGAGTGCGGACGCGGCGAAGATCGAAGCCGAACTGCTGCGGCTGGTCGAACAGGACATCGCGCAGCACCCGATCACCGCCGAGGAAGTCACGCAGTCCAAGCAGCGCTTCGCCAACGCGTTCGAGAAGAACCTGTCGGACGTGAATGCCGTTGCGATGGGTCTGACCGGTGCGGTCGCGGACGGCGACTGGCGTCTGTTCTTCCTCGATCGCGATCGCGTCGCGGCGGTCACGGTCGACGACGTCAATCGCGTGGCGAAGGCCTATCTCAAGCCGAGCAATCGCACGCTGGGTCGCTTCGTGCCCACCGATTCGCCGGATCGCGCGGAAATCCCCGCCGCGCCGGACGCGGCGACGGCGCTGAAGGGCTTTACCGGTCGCGCGGCGGTCGCCGCCGGTGAGGCGTTCGATCCGACGCCGCAGAATATCCAGGCGCGCACCGAGACGTTCACCGTTGGCGATGGCCTGAAGGTCGCGCTGCTGCCCAAGGACACGCGCGGTGACACCGTGGTGGTGAACGCGACGTTCCGCTTCGGCGATGTCGAATCGCTCAAGCAGAGCCCGGATCCGGCGGCATCGATCGCGGGCGCGATGCTCATGCGTGGCAGCAAGGCGCTCACGCGCGAGCAGATCGCGCAGCGCTTCGAGGCGCTCAACACCCGCGGTGGCGTGGGTGGCGGCCTGCAAGGGGCGAACATCTCGCTCGATTCCAAGCGCGACACGGTCGCCGAGGCGCTCGCACTCGCCGCGAGCCTGTTACGCGAACCGGCGTTCGACGAGGCCGAGTTCGAGCAGATTCGGCTGCAGGCGATCACCGGCATGGAGGCGAACGCGAAGGAGCCGGGCCCGCTCGCTGGCGACGCGCTCGCGACGCATTTCGATCCGTGGCCGGTTGGTCATCCGCTCCACCACGATTCGCTGGACGCGCAGCTGGCGCAGATCAAGGCGCTCAAGCTCGACGACGTGCGGCGCTTCCATCAGCGCTTCTACGGCACGTCGCAGGGCGAGATCACCGTGGTCGGCGATTTCGACGCGAAGGCGATGCGCGTGCAGATCGAATCGCTGTTCGCGAGCTGGAAGTCGCCGGTGCCTTACGCGCCGATCGACACGCGCTTCACCGACGTCGCGCCGCAGCGCCTGCAGATCGAGACGCCGGACAAGTCGAACGCCGTCGTCATCGCACGCATCAATACCTCGCTCAACGAAGCCGACGCCGACTACCCCGCGCTCGCGGTCGCGAACTACATCCTCGGCGGTGGTTCGATGGCGTCGCGCCTCGGCGAGCGCATCCGCGGCAAGGAAGGCTTGAGCTACGGCGTCGGCAGCAGCCTGTCGGCCGACTCCAGCGCGACGGGGCGCGACGACGACGGCGCGCTCACGATCCAGGCGATCGCCGCGCCGCAGAACGCGGCGAAGGTGGAGACCGGCATCCGCGAGGAGTTCACCCGCCTGGTGCGCGACGGCGTCACCGAGAGCGAGCTGCGCGACGCCGTCGCCGGCCTGCTCACGCAGCGGAAGCAGTCGCGCGCCTCGGATGGCGCGGTCGCCGGCACGCTGAGCCACAACCTCTATCTCGGCCGCACCATGGATTACCAGGCGCAGTTCGACGCGCATCTGGCCGCGCTTTCGGTGGCCGAGGTGAACGCCGCGCTGAAGAGGCACTTCGATCCGGCGAAGCTCAGCATCTATCTCGCGGGCGACTTCGCCAAGGCCGCTGCGGCGAAGTGATCGCACGCCCGGCGGCGCGGTCGCCGGGCGCTCTCACGCGAATGCGCACCTGACCACGGGCGGTCGCCGATACTGGCGGCCGCCCTGCCTGCAACGGGATCCATGCAAGACGTCGATGTCCTCATCATCGGTGGCGGTGCCGCCGGCCTGATGTGCGCGCTCACCGCGGCGCGCCGCGGGCTGCGCACGGTCGTCGTCGAGCATGCGAACCGCGTCGGCAAGAAGATCCTGATGTCGGGCGGCGGGCGCTGCAACTTCACCAACACCGGCACGACGCCCGCGAATTACCTGTCGGGCAACCCGCATTTCTGCAAGTCGGCACTGGCGCGTTACACGCCGTGGCACTTCATCGAGATGGTGGAGCGGCACCGCATCGCGTACCACGAGAAGGAGCTGGGCCAGCTGTTCTGCGACGAGTCGTCCAAGCTCATCGTCAAGATGCTGATGGACGAGTGCGACGCGGCCGGTGTGGAGGTGCTGACGAGCTGCAGCGTCGAACGCATCGCGCACGAGGGCGAGCGCGACTTCCGCGTGCGGACGACCGCGGGCACGTTCCACGCGCGTGCGCTGGTCGTCGCCAGCGGCGGGCTGTCGATTCCGAGCATGGGCGCGACCGGTTTCGGATACGAACTCGCGCGCACCTTCGGCCATGCGGTGAAGCCGACGCGCGCCGGACTGGTGCCGCTGACGCTCAGCGGTACGCATCAGGAGCGGCTGGCGGATCTCAGCGGCGTAGCGTTCGATGTCACTGCGAACTGCAACGGCATGAGCTTCAGCAACAAATTGCTGGTCACGCACCGCGGCCTCAGCGGGCCGTCGATCCTGCAGATCTCGTCGTACTGGCAGCCGGGCGACGAACTGGTGCTGGATCTGCTGCCCGGTCGCGATGCGCACGGGTTTCTGACGGGGCATCGCGCATCGCGCCCTGATGCGCTGATGCACACCGTGCTCGCCGAAGCGCTGCCGAAGCGTTTCGCCCAACGTCTTTGCGAAGTCTGGCTACCCGATCGCCCGATGAAGCAGTTCACGCCGCCGCAGCTGCGCGAGGCGGCATCACTGCTCCAACGCTTTCCGATCGTGGCCAGCGGCACCGAAGGCTATCGCACGGCGGAAGTCACGCTGGGCGGCGTCGACACGCACGAGCTGTCGTCGAGCACGATGGAGTCGCGCCTCGTGGCTGGCCTGTATTTCATCGGCGAGGTGGTCGACGTGACCGGCTGGCTCGGTGGTTACAACTTCCAGTGGGCGTGGGCCGCGGGACACGCCTGCGGTGAAGCAATCGCCGCCTGAAATCAGCGATGCGGCGCCGGGCCGCTCGAGCGTCGGACGCAGACGGTGTAGGGCACGTGCAACATGCGGCCGCCGTCGGGGTTCTGGACCGCGGCAAGCAGTTCGAGCGTCGCGAGACGTCCCATCTCGTGCGTGGGCTGATGCACGGTGGTGAGCGGCGGAAAGATCTGCGTCGACATGGGCGTGTCGTCGAAGCCGCAGACGGAAAGATCTTCCGGCACGCGCAGGCCCTGTTCGAGTGCAGCGGAAATCACGCCGGCCGCCATGTCGTCGTTCGCCGCGAAGATCGCCGTCGGCCGACGCTTCTGCGCCAGCAGCGCGCGACCCGCACGTGCGCCGGATTCGAACGAGAACTCGCCGGGCATGATCAGTGTTTCGTCGATGTCGAGCCCCGCGCGCTGCAGGCCCAGTCGATACCCCGCGATGCGCCAACCGGTCGCGCCGTGTGCAGGGTGGCCGCAGATGTGCGCGATGCGACGATGTCCGAGCGTGGCGAGGTGCAGCACCATGTCGCAGGCCGCCTGGGTTTCATCCATGCCGACGCCAATGCTGTGCGTGCGGTCCTTGGGCGAGATGCACGCGACCGGAATCTGCATTTCCGCAAGACGCGCGCGTAGCTCCGGGATGTCGGTGATCGGCGGCGTCAGCACCAGGCCATCGGGCTGCGAGCGACGCACGAGGTTCTCGACGCGATCCAGCAGCGCGGGCACATCGGTTTCGACGGGACACAGCAGCATCGCGTAGTCGTGCTGCTCGCAGGCCGCGAGCGCGCCCGACATCACGCCCATCAGGTAGTTGTCGGAGGGGTTGTTGTAGAGCAGCGCGACCAGGAACGATTTGCTGCCGGCGAGGCTGCGCGCGGAGAAGTGCGGGATGTAGTTGAGTCGCTTCACCGCGTCGAGCACGCGTTCGCGCGTTTCCTCGCGCACGTTGGGCTCGCGGTTGAGCACGCGCGATACGGTTTTCATCGAGACCTGCGCCGCTTCGGCGACGTCCTCGATCCGCACTCTCGACACCATGATCGCTCCCGTCGGCCTGCATCGCACCATCGCCCATGAAGCAGGCGATGCGGCGACGCGGTGTAATGTCCCCATTTCCGGCGCGTCGGCGGGGATGCATCGCTGCGACGACCCCGCGAACCGGGTCGATGCTAGCGGAAAATTGACAGCGCTATCATCCCCGCCGGCCTTGCGGCAGACTCCGGCCGACCCTCCGCTGGAGACCGTGTCAATGGGTTCGTATTCGGCCGCATCACCTGTCTCGACCACCGACGCGCCTGCGGGCACCGTGCGTCCCCTGGTCATCGTCACGCTCCTGTTCTTCATGTGGGGACTGCTGACGTCGCTCAACGACGTGCTGATCCCGCACCTCAAGGCCGTCTACACGCTCAACTACACCCAGGCCATGCTGGTGCAGTTCTGCTTCTTCGGCGCTTATTTCCTGGTCTCGCTGCCCGCGGGTGCACTGATCCGGCGCATCGGCTACCAGCGCGGCGCGGTGACGGGCCTCGCGATCGCCGCGTCGGGTTGCCTGCTGTTCTATCCCGCCGCGACGAGCGGGTATGCGCTGTTCCTCGTCGCGTTCTTCGTGCTGGCGGCGGGCATCACCATCCTGCAGGTCGCGGCGAATCCGTATGTCACCGTGCTCGGCGATCCGCGCACCGCATCGAGTCGGCTCACGCTCACGCAGGCGTTCAACTCGCTGGGCACGACGATCGGCCCGTACTTCGGCGGCGTGCTGATCCTGTCGGGTGCGGCTGCGCTCGCGCCGGACCAGATCGCGGCGATGGCGCCGGCACAGCAGGCCGCGTATCGCGCGACCGAGGCGTCGAGCGTGCAGGGCCCTTACCTCGGCCTCGCCGCGGCGCTCGCGCTGCTAGCCGTGCTGTTTGCACTGGTGCGGCTGCCGCGCATCACGCATCACGATGCACTGCCCGGCGCGCCGACCACGTCGATCTTCCGCCATATGCACCTGGTGCTCGGCGCGATCGGCATCTTCCTGTACGTCGGCGCGGAAGTGAGCATCGGCTCGTTCCTCGTCAACTTCCTCGGCGAGCCGCAGATCGCGCACATGCCCGCCGCGGATGCCGCGAAGTACGTGAGCTATTACTGGGGCGGCGCGATGATCGGCCGCTTCATTGGTTTTGCCGCGATGCGCTACGTGCGACCCGGCGTGGCGCTCGGCTTCAACGCCGCCATGGCGATCGCGCTGGTCCTGATCGCGACGCTGGGCAGCGGCACGACCGCGATGATCGCGATCCTCTGCGTCGGCCTGTTCAACTCGATCATGTTCCCGACGATCTTCAGCATGGCGCTGCATCGCCTCGGCGACCTCACCGGGCGTGGCTCCGGGGTGCTGTGCATGGCGATCGTCGGTGGCGCCGTCGTGCCGTTCGTGCAGGGCAAACTCGCCGACACCATCGGCCTGCAGCCGTCGTTCTTCCTGCCGATCGCCTGCTACGCCTTCATCCTGTTCTTCGGACTGAAGTACGCGCGCCTGTATGAGCGCGCGCACTGATGCGCTGATCACCTTTGCGAACGTGTCCAAGTGGCTGCGCTCGATCGCGGGCCGATCGAATCGACCAGCATCCATCCGATCCAGCGCGGCATCGTGCGCCTGATGCAGATGTTCCCGAATGCGGGCACCAGCCCGGCGGACGTCGCCGAATACAACGCGCAGACGCGGCACGAGATCGAGCACATCCGCGACTTCATCATCCTGCACTACCACGTCAACAACCGCCCCGATCCGTTCTGGCGCGCGTGCCGCGAGATGGACGTGCCCGCGTCGCTGCGTCATCGCATCGATCCGTTCCGCGAAACCGGCCACGTGTTCCGCGTGCCCAGCGAGCTGTTCGCCGAGAATTCGTGGATCCAGGTGATGGTCGGCCAGGGCATCCATCCGGCCACGCATCACGCAGCGGCGGATCTCATGAGGGATGCGGAGCTCGCTCGGTTCCTTGCCGGCATTCGCTCTCGCGTGGAGAACACCGTGCGACAGCTTCCGTTGCACAGCGAGTACGTGAGGCGCTACTGCCCAGCGCAGGCCAACGTGCCGGTCCCGCGTAATGCTCAGCGACGCGGCCAGCCTGCGCGCAAGGCCCACAGGCCGCTGAGCGCGGCGATCCACGCGGCGGCCGGGATCGACCACAGATGCGGCCCACCCGCATCGAGCGCGTACAGCAGCGCAGCGACGATCATCAGGCCGGTGCCGAGCAGCGCGGCGACGGTACGTCGCTGCATGCGTCGCACTTCTTCGACGAGTTGCGCGAGATCCTGCGATCGCATCGCGAGCTCGTGGCGACCTTCCACCTGTTGCTTCAACCAGAGATGCAGCAGGCGCGGCATCTCCGGCGCATGCGTCACGAGTTCCGGCAAGCGCTTACGGAATTCGCTGGCAAGCCGCTTCGGGCTGTAGCGCTGGCGCAGGATGCGTTCGAGCACGGGCTGCGCGACACCCCAGATGTCGATCTGCGGATCGAGCAGGCGACCGACGCCCTCGATGTTGAGCAGCGTCTTCTGCAGCAGGATCAGCTGCGGCTGCAACGTGAGCTCGTATTTCTGCGCGGTGCGGAACAGTTTGACCAACACTTCCGCAAGCGGCACTTCCGACAGCGGACGCGTGAAGTACGGCTCGCAGACCGCGCGTGCGGCGGCTTCGAGTTCGTCGATGCGCGTATGCGCCGGCATCCAGCCGGCGTCGACGTGCAACTCGGCGATGCGGCGATAGTCGCGGTTGAAGATCGCCATGAAGTTCTCGGCGAGCCAGTACTGGTCCTCGTCCGACAGCTGGCCCATGATCCCGAAATCCAGTGCGATGAAACGCGGATTCGCGCGACGCGCCGGATCGTCGTCCACCCAGATGTTGCCGGCGTGCGCGTCGGCGTGGAAGAAGTTGTCGCGGAACACCTGCGTGTAGAACACGCGCACGCCCTTGGCGGCGAGCGCGCGACGATCGATGCCGGCGGCATCGAGCGCGACGATGTCATCCGACGGAATGCCACGCACGCGCTCGAGCGTGAGCACGCGATCGCCGGTGTGCGACCAGATCACTTCGGGGACATAGAGATCGTCGCTGCCTTCCCAGAAGCGACGCAGCACGCTGGCGTTGCCGCCTTCGCGCTGCAGGTCGAGTTCGGCGTCGAGCGTGTGTTCGATCTCGTCGACCACCGCCTGCGGACGGATCTTGTCGGCGGCCGGATGCGTGCGTTCGGCGATGCCGGCGAGTGCGCGCAGCAGCGCGATGTCCTGCGTGATCTGCCGACGGATGCCGGGCCGCAGCACCTTGACCACGATCTCGCGGCCGCTGCCCGGCAGCGTCGCCGCATGCACCTGTGCGATCGAGGCGGAGGCGAGCGGCGTGGTGTCGAAGCTTGCGAAGAGGTCGGTGATGGGTCGGCCGAGCGATTCCTCGACGATGAGGCGCGCGGCTTCACCGTCGAACGGCTGCACGCGATCCTGCAGCAGTGCGAGTTCGTCGGCGACATCCGGCGGAATCAGATCGCGACGCGTCGACAGGATCTGACCGAACTTGACGAAGATCGGACCGAGTTCCTGCAGCGCGAGCCGCAGTCGCGCACCGCGCGGCAATTCGGCGACGGCCGCCGACGCACGCGGCACGAACGGGCGCGCGAGACGCAGCCACCGTTCCGCCGGCGTGTCCTCCAGCAGCGCATCGAGCCGATAACGCAGCAGCACGCGACCGATGCGCCACGCGCGCAACACCGGCGTCATGCGACGCCCCGCGGTTGCAGGCGGGCGATGCGGGCGGCGAGGCGCTCGACGTCGTCGCGCAGCGCATCGATGTCGTCGTAGAACGCGGCGAGTTCGTCGCGGCCGACGACGTCCTGCGTCTCGTGCTGCACGTAGTCGGCGGCGTTGGTGGCGAGCACGCCCGTTGCCGTCTTGGCCGTGCGCAACGTAGTCGCGAACAGTTGCGCCACCTGCACGCCGAGCACGTCACCGAACGCGGCGACGAAGGGCTGCTGCCAGTCGGGATCGAAGCGCTCGGCCAGGCGCTGCAGGCGGCGCGCGAGGTCGGCATCGCCTTCGATGCGCATCGCGCCGACTGCGGGCGCATCGTCGCGACGCATGAAGGGGAGCTGCGCGATGAGGCCACCGATCGTGGCGCGCACCGACAGGTCGGCTTCGTTCGCGTCATCGACCGGGCCCACGCGCAGGCGTTCGCCGTCGACGGTGATCTGCAGCGCAAGCGGTGGCGTGGCGAGGCGTACGACCAGACGACGTCCGTCGAGATTGCGCAGGCCATCGCGGGTATCGGGATCGAGCGCCAGCGCGCGGTTGAGCGCGGCCTCGAGGGCGCGACCGGCGAGCGGCTTCAGCGTGTCCAGCGGCGTGCGGCGTGCGTCCATCGGCGCATTGTAGGGCGGCCGCGAAGCCGCACGCTCACGCCGCGCTTCGTGACGCCTCGCGCAGCCGCGCGAGGCCTTCCTCGAAGGTGATCCGCGGCGACCAGCCGAAGTCACGCAAGGCCGGCGCCATTGAATACCAGTGCGTGGTGACCAGCTGTTCGGCGAGGAAGCGCGTCATCGGCGGCTCGCCCTTCAGGGGCAGGACCGTCCACAGGCCTTCGCACAGCGCGCCGATCGCGTAAGCGGCGCGGAATGGAATCGAGCCATCCGGGCCCGGCGCGCCGACTGCCGCGAGCAGCGCATCGAGCGTCTCGCGCATGCTGCGCGGATCGCCATTGCTGACGAAGTACGGTCGGCCCGCACAGGCGGAACCCGGCGCGAGGTGATCGAACGCGGCGAGATGCGCATCGGCCGCGTTCTCGACGAACGTGGTGTCGACGAGATTGCTGCCATCACCGACGAGCTTGAGTCGCCCGGCGCGCGCACGATCGGCGATGCGCGGCAGCAGCTGGTTGTCGCCCGGGCCCCAGATCAGGCGCGGACGCAGCGCGACCACCGCGAGCGACGGCGTGTTGGACGCCAGCACCATCTCCTCGGCGAGCTTCTTCGTGCGGGCATACGGCGACTTCAGGTGTTCGCCGTACGGCACCTCGTCCGCACCGAGGCCGGCGACGGGATGCGTCGCGCGATGGGTGACGCTCGGCGTCGAGGTGTAGACGAGCTTGCCGATACGGTGCGCATGGCAGGCGTCGATGACGTGCTCGGTGCCGGCGACGTTGGCATCGAAATACTCGCGGTACGGGCCCCACGCGCCGGCTTTCGCGGCGTTGTGGAAGACCGCGTCGCAGCCCCGCGCGGCATCGATCACCGCGTCGCGTTTCGCGAGGTCGCCGCGGACCTGCGTCACGCCGATCGCATCGAGTTCCGCGTAGTGGCCGCGATTGAAACTGACGACCTCGTAGCCGCGTGCGCGCAGGCCACGACACAGCGCTTGGCCCAGGAAGCCACCACCACCCGTCACGAGTACCTTCATCGACCGATCTCCTTCGCCGCCCACACGGCGAGTTTCTCGCGCCCGATCTTCGCGTTGTGGCGGATATCGACCGGGAATGCGGGATGCCGCAAGAAGGTTTCGATACGCGCGGTGTGGACGTGGCCGCGGCCGATGTCACGCAGCTCGCGCTCGATGCGTGGCCACTGTGCGGCGGCGACACCCGGCTTCAGCTCGACGCAAAGCACCGGCGTCTGTGCGCCCGCATCCCCCACACCGACCAGCGCGGTGCGGCGCACGTCCGGATGCGTGTTGAACACCGGCTCGACCTGCTCGGTGTAGAGCGGACCGCTCGCCGTCTCCACACGCTGCGTCTTGCGGCCGCAGAACCACAGGCGACCCTCGGCATCGAGATAGCCGACGTCACCCATGCGATGCACGACGCGAGTGCTGCCATCCTCGAGCGTCTCGACGATTTTGGCGAGGCGCGTCGAGGCATCGCGATGGAAGTACGCGTCGGTCGCGGTCGGCCCGGCGACGGTGATTTCGCCGATGGTGTTCGCGCCGACGACGGGAGCGTTCGACCAGGTCGCAATCGGCGCGTCGTCGATGCGGATGATGCGCACCTCGTTCGGCGGCACCGCGCGTCCGACGCAGGTGCCGGCACCGGCTTCCGTCGCTTCGCGTGTCGACTGCAATTCGCGGCTCTCGATCACCGCGACGGGCAGGCATTCGGTCGCGCCGTAGGGCGTGTAGAAGTCGGCGTCGTCCGGCAATAGCTCGCGCATGCGTGCAACGACGTCGGCAGGTACCGGTGCGCCGGCAGAGGTGATCCGACGGATCGTCGGCAGCGGCTTGCCATAGTCGGCGAGCACGCGCATCAACGCGGGCGAACCGAACAGCTGCTGCGCGTCGAAGCGGTCGATGGCGGCGTGGAGCTTGCGTGGATCCGCGCTGGCGGGGCGCGTGGCGTCCATGTCTGGAATGATCGACGTCAGGCCGAGCGCGGGGCCGAACAGCGCGAACGGCGGGAAGGTCGGAAAGTCGACCTCGCCTTCGCGGATGCCCAGCGCGTCGCGCATCAGGTCGATCTGCGCGACGAAGTGACGATGGCGATACACCACGCCCTTCGGGATACCGGTCGAGCCGCTGGTGAACAGGATCGCGGCGACGTCGTCGGGCTGCGTGTCTGCGAGTTGCGGGCCTGCGTTGGCGCCATCGGCCTCGACGTGCGCCAGCGTGTCGTCGGCGAGAACCGCGCGACGACCCGTGGTGATGCGCACACGCGCGGACTTCGACCAGCCGAGCAGCACACGCGCGACGTGCGCCAGCGGGATGCCGATGAAGGCGTCGGGCGCGGCTTCGTCGAGACATTGCCGCAGTGCACGCTTGTCGATCCCCGGATCGACCAGCACCGGCACCGCGCCCACCTTGAACAGCGCGAACATCAGCAGGAAGAATTCGGGCGACGGCTTCACCATCACCACGGTGCGCGTACCGCGCACGATGCCGCGCTTCGCCAGGCCCGCCGCGATCGCATCGCTGCGCGCATCCAGTTGGGCGTAGGTCAGCGCGATGTCGTACGTCGCCAGACCATCGGCGCCGGGCGTTCCCGGGCAACGCATCGCGATGCGGTCCGGCGCCTGCGTCGCCATGCGCGGCAGCGCTGCAGCGATGTTGCAGGGCGCGGTGGCCGCCGTCATGCGCTCAGGGGATGCATGTCGAGGAATTCGCGGATCGCCGGCACCAGCACCTCGTGCTTGTCTTCGAGCACGTAGTGGTTGGCGTCGCCGAATGCATGCACCTCGGCATTCGGAAGCGCGCGGCGGAAGCCGTCGAGGAAGTGTTTGTCGAACACGAAGTCACGCAGGCCCCAGCCGATGAAGGTCGGACGGTCGGCGAACTGCGGCAGCGTCGCGCCGACGCGCTCGAGCAGCGGCCACGCGCGATCGCCGGGCTGCAGCGGAATGTCCTGCATGAAGCGGATCGTCGAGATCGCGTTCGTCCAGCCGTGGTACGGCATGTCGTACGCATCGCGCACGTCGCGCGGCATCGCGCGCGTCACGCCGAAACGCGAGGCGCCGCGTGCGAACAGGTTGAACCTGCGGATGGCCCACGCGCCGACGATCGAATCGCGGCCGAGCGACAGGCGCCAGGGCATCGGCTTCGCGCTCGGTAGCGGGAACGCGGCGGTGTTGAGGACGACCAGGCGTTTGACCTGCGGCATGTGCGAGATCGCCCAGCCGAAACCGATCATGCCGCCCCAGTCGTGCACCGCGAGCGTGACGTCGCCGGTGATGCCGAGGTGCGCGAGCAATGCGGTGAGATCGTCGACGCGAGATTGCAGCGTGTAGTCGTAGCGCGCGCCGTCGCGCGACGGCTGCGACGGCGGACGCACGCCGCCGCCATCGTCGGGCTTGTCGCTCAGCCCCATGCCGACGTGGTCCGGCACGATGCAGCGATAGCGATCGCGCAGGCCGAGCACGAGGTGGCGCCAGTAGTAGCTCCACGATGGATTGCCGTGGACCATCACGACGACTTCGCCGTCGCGCGGGCCTTCGTCCAGATACGACATGGAAATGCCCGGCCGCACCTCGAAGCGCTGCGGGGTGAACGGGTAGTCGGGCAGGTGCGCGGTGTCCATCGCGTGGTCGATGTCTTGGAAAGCACGCGGCCGCACGAGGCGGCCGCGAAGGTTCAACGATGCAGGTGTCGCGTCGTCACCAGACGACTTCGGCCATCGAACAGTTCAGGCCGGAGCCGATGCCGAGCAGCGCGACGCGCGTGCCCTTTTTCAGGCGGCCCATCTCGCGCAGCTTGCTCAGCACGATCGGCACCGAGGCCGGGCCGATGTTGCCGTGCTCGCCGAAGATGGTGAGCACCTTCTTCGGATCGATGCCCATGGCCTTGGTGAACGCGGCGGTGTGCACCTTGCTGACCTGGTGGACGACGAACTCGTCGAGTTCCTCGGCCACCCAGCCCAGCTTCTGGCGCGCGACCTGGAAGGTCTTCTGCGCAAGCTTGACGCCTTCGATCAGCAGCTGGCGCGTGTCGGTCACCATGCCGTCGAGGTTGCCGCGGCAGAGCTTGTTCCACTCGGTCGCCGCACGGGTCACGCCGCCCTTGTAGCGCGGCGCGCCGGGGGCGAGTTCGGTGCGCGCCATGACCATGGCGGCGGCGCCGGAACCCAGCGTCAGCGTGGCGAGCTCGTTCTTGAAGTCGTCTTCGCTGACGTCCGCGCGGGTCATGCGCTCGATCGTCTTCTCGTAGGCGAGGTCGGCGGTTTCGCCGTCGACGATGAGCGCGTACTCGATCTCGCCGCGCTCGATCATGCGGGCGGCAATGTCCATGCCGTTGATGAAGGCGAGGCAGGCGTTGGCGACGTCGAAGTTCTGGCAGGTGTCGGGCAGGCCGAGGTTGCCGGAGACGATCGAAGCGGTGGACGGCTCGAGGTAGTCGCGACTGACCGAGGTGTTGACCAGCAGGCCCATGCGCGACGGATCGACGCCGGCATCAGCCAGCGCCTTCACCGCCGCCAGCGTGGCGGCGTCGGACGCCAGCATCGGGCCGTCCCAGAGACGGCGTGCGTCGACGCCCGCGATGTCCTTGATCACGTCGGTCTTGATGCCCAGACGATCGAGGGTGGGTCGCAGCCTTGCGTTGATTTCGTCCGTCGTGAGGCGGCGCGGCGCATCGATGTGCGCGAGGCCGGCAATGGCGACGTGTTGGAACAGCATGGGCGCGGCTCGAGGGCAACTGGAACACGCAAGCTTAACGCGCGCGGGGGTACCGCGCACGCCACCGTACGGCGGCGTGCGGGGCCGTTCAGCCGTTTCGTGACCGCCGCAGCGGCCGTAGCGGACTTAGCGCGGGCAGCGCCAGGCGGAGTAGCGCTGGCGGCCGTCGTGCGGGGCCTCCAACGGCACCACCGTGTTGGCGGACAGGCCGACGGCCTCGTTGCGCGCCATCGTCTCGAGTTCCTCCTGCACGCGCAGCGGGTTGCGCTCGTACAGGGCGACACGGTCGGTGACGTTGCCCTCGATCTCGCCGAGCTTGGTGCAGCCCGGGGTCGCGGCATTGAGCGCGCGCACCTGCACGGCGGCGGCGCCCTGCTGCATCGGCACCCAGGTGCAGGCGCTGGCGGCGAGGACCAGCGTCGTGAGCGACGCAAGACGAACGGCATGGCGCATCGGCAGGCTCCCCAAACGAAGACGCGCGGGATTGTCGCCCCGCGCGTCTGAACCGCAAAACTCCTGCGGCGATTACTTCGTCGCGACCGGCTTGCCGTCCGCGTCGACCACCTGCACGTGGCCGAAGTTGAGCGAACGCACGCCCGCCTCGATCTTCGACAGGTCGCCGACGATCACCCACGTCAGCGCATCCGGATGGATGATCTGCGTCGCCGCGGCCTGCACGTCGGCATCCTTCTGCGCTTCGATGCGCTCGCGCAGCGTGGCGACGTAATCGTCCGGACGGCCGTAGAGAACGTTGTCGGACAGCGCACCCAGCACCGCACCGATCGTCTCGTAGCTGCCCGGCAGGCTGCGCACGTCGTTGACCTTGATCTTGGTGATCTCGGCCGCGCTCAGCGGACGCGGGCCCACGACGTCGCGCACTTCGCGAAGGATTTCCGCCGCCGATTCCTTCGTCTTGTCGGTCTGCACCGGCGCGTAGAGCATGTACGGGCGCTGGCCGAGCGCGTCGTCCATGAACGAATACGCGCCGTAGGCCCAGTGCTTGTCCTCGCGCAGGTTCATGTTGAGGCGCGAGGTGAACGTGCCGCCGAACGCGGAGTTCATCGTCTGGATCGGCAGGTTGTTGGCGACCGTGGTCGGCGGTGCGAGCAGGCCCGCGAGGATCAGCGACTGCTGCGCGCCGGGCTTGTCGATCAGGAACACGCGCGGCTTGGCCTGCGCGGCCACCTGCGGAACGCTCTTCGTCCCCTTCGCGACCGACGGCGGCGTCCAGTCAGCGAACACCTTGTCGAGCTGCTCGGTGATCTGCGGCAGCGTGGTGTCGCCGGCCACGATGATGCGCACGTTGTCCGGGCGCAGCCAGGCCGAACGCCATGCGGTCATGTCGGCCGCGCTGAGCGACTTGATGCTGGCTTCGGTGCCGGTGCCCGAGAACGGGATCGCGTACGGATGGCCTTCGCCGTACAGCAGCGGCGGCAGCGTGCGCAGCGCGATACCGGTCGGCTGCGTCTTCTCCTGCGCGATGCCCGCCAGCCACTGCGCGCGTACGCGTTCGATGTCGGCGCTGCGGAACGCGGAGTTGCGCACCACGTCGGCGAGCAGGTCGAGCGACGGCGTCAGCGAATCGCTGAGCATGTTCGCGCCGACCGCGCAGCTGTCGAGGCCGCAGCCCGACGACAGGCCCATGCCCAGGCGCTCGCGCTGCTTGGCGATCTCGACCGAGTCGAGCTTGGCCGTGCCTTCGTCCAGCATTGCGGCGGTGAACGCGGCGGTGCCGAGCTTGCCGCCGACATCGCTGGCGTAGCCGGCGTCGAACTGCAGGCTGACGTTGACCACCGGCACGCTGTGGCGCTCGGCGAGCACCACTTCGATGCCGTTCTTGAGGTGGCCGCGCTGCACGTTCGGGAATGTGAGGTCCGGGAACGTCTCCACCGCCGGCACGCCCTTCTTGCGGTCGACGTCGGACGGCGTGGTGGTGAACGCGGTGGTCGGCTTGCCCGGAATGTCGGCGGGACGCATGCCAGCGGGCAGGCCGGCGACGGTCTCTTCCTTGGGCGCGCCCGTCGTCGGCACGACGGTGAGCGTGTAATCGCCGCGCGCGATCCACGACTTCGACGCCTTCAGCACGTCGGCGATCGTCGCCTTCTGGTTCCAGTCGAACGACTGCTTCCACGCATCCGGATTGCCGAGGTAGACCTGGCCTTCGGCGAGCTGCGAGGCCTTGGTCGCCACGCGCTCCATGCCGCGCACGACCGCCGCGCGATTCGCCGCCTGCAGGCGCATCAGCTCTTCCTTGGTGGGCCCGGTGGCGAGGAACTTCGCCCACTCGTCCGCGATCGCGGCTTCGACCTTCTTCGGATCCACGCCCTGCTTCACGTCGGCCTGCAGCTCGAACTGGCTCGCCAGCTCGAACGGCGTGATGCCGACGGAGACGTCGTCGACGAGGTGATCCTTGTAGACGAGGCGCTGGTACAGGCGCGAGGTCTTGCCGCCGCCGAGCACGTCGGCCGCCAGGTCGAGCAGCGTGAGGTCGCGTTCGCCGCGCCCCGGGATGTTCCACTCGCGGTAGATGCGTGTCTGCGCGACGCGATCGTCCATCTGGTCGCGCGTCGACGTGGTGCGCGCCGCCACCCACTTCGCCTGGCGCGCAACCGGGGCGCCCGCCGGGATGTCGCCGAAGTACTTCAGCGCCTTCGCCTTCGCGGTGGCGACGTCGATGTCGCCCGACATCACCAGCACCGTGTTCGCCGCGCCGTAGTAGCCGCGGAACCAGGTCTTCACGTCCTCGAGCGAGGCCGCGTCGAGGTCGGCCATCGAGCCGATGGTGTCGTGGTGGTACGGATGGTTGGCCGGGAACGTCTGCAGCAGCATGCGCTCGTCGACGCGGCCGTAGGGCTCGTTCTCGCCCTGGCGCTTCTCGTTCTGAACGACGCCGCGCTGTTCGTCGAGCGTCTTCTGGTCGATCGCGCCGAGCAGGTGGCCCATGCGGTCCGACTCCATCCACAGCGCCATGTCGAGCGCGGTGGTCGGGACGGTTTCGTAGTAGTTGGTGCGATCGAGCCAGGTCGTGCCGTTCTGGCCGGTCGCGCCGGCCTGCTCGAAGGGCTCGAAGAATTCGCCCGGATGGTTTTCCGAGCCGTTGAACATCAGGTGCTCGAAGAGGTGCGCGAAGCCCGTCTTGCGCGCGGGCTCGTCCTTGGAGCCGACGTGGTACCAGACCGCCACGGCGACGACCGGCGCCTTGTGGTCCTCGTGCACCAGCACGGTCAGGCCGTTCGGCAGCACGAAGCGCTGGTAGGGGATGTCGAGCGCGGCCTTGGCCGGGGCGGCGGTGGCAGCGGTCGGCGAGGCCAGCAGGGTCGCCGGCGTACCGACGGCGAAAGCGACGCCGAGGGCGAGGGCGGTAAGGCGCAGGGGAAGACGGGACATCGAGGGCTCCGGAAGCCGGCGGTCCCGCCGGCCGCCGGATGCTAACCGGGCGACGCCGGCCGCGGACCGGGCCGAAGGTCCTGCCTGCGCCGCCTGAACGGGGCGCGGGCTAGAGTCGGGTCACCCAGCCCCCGGAGTCCGCCATGCCCCGTCGCAACGTCCTCATTACCGGCGCCAATCGCGGCATCGGGCTGGAATACGTCCGCCAGTTGCTCGCGCGCGGTGACCACGTGATCGCCACCGCGCGCCACCCGGCGCAGGCGCATGACCTCAATCGCCTCGTCGGCGAGCATCCGGGACGGCTGCATGTGTTGCCGCTCGACGTGATGGATCCGAAGGCGGAGATCGAGATCGCGCGCGAACTTCCGCTGGTGCTCGGCGAGGAACGCCTGCACCTGCTGATCAACAACGCGGGCCTGCTGCATTCGGGCGAACGCTTCGGCCACGTGCCGGCGAAGAATCTCGAGGACAGCTTCCGCACCAATGCGATGGGCCCGTTCCTGCTCGCGCAGGCGGTCGCGCCACTGCTCGCGGACGGCGCGAAGATCGCGAACATGACGTCGCAACTGGGTTCGATCGCCAACACCACGCGCTTCGGCACGCCGACCTACTGCATCAGCAAGGCGGCGTTGAACATGGTCACGCGCCTGCTCGCCGCCGCGCTGGCGGAGCGCGGTATCGCGGTGGTGTCACTGCATCCGGGCTGGGTGCAGACCGACATGGGCGGCGAGCAGGCGCCGGTCACGCCGACGCAATCGGTCGAAGGCCTGCTGCGCGTGATCGACAAGCTCGACCTCGCGCATTCGGGTTCGTTCGTGGACTGGCAGGGCGCGCCGCTGCCGTGGTGACGCGCGCACTGCGGCGATAATCGCCACATGTTCGACGTCGTCCTCTACCAGCCCGAAATCCCGCCGAACACCGGCAACGCGATCCGCCTGTGCGCGAACACCGGTGCGCGCCTGCATCTCGTGGAGCCGCTCGGCTTCGACATGGACGACAAACAGCTCAAGCGCGCCGGCCTCGACTATCACGAGTACGCGTCGGTGAAGGTGCATGGCGATCTCGACGCGGCCCTCGCGCATCTTCGCGAGGTGCATGGCGAGGCCTTGCGCGTGTTCGCGTTCTCCACGCGCGGCACCGTGCGCTTCGACACGCCGGACTATCGTGTCGGCGATGTATTCCTGTTCGGTCCTGAAACACGCGGCTTGCCGGGCGAGGTGCTCGACGCACTGCCCGAATCGCAACGACTCCGGCTGCCGATGCGACCCGGCGTGCGCTCGCTCAACCTGTCGAACGCGATCGCGGTGACCGTGTTCGAAGCATGGCGACAGCAGGGCTACGCCGGCGGCGCGTAGCCCGCGAGGTTTCAGTCACCCAAACAGTTTGGCTGCCAGTTGCGCGACTTCGCGGCCCTGGAAGCGCGCCGCGTCGAGTTCGTTCGCCGACGGCTGGCGCGAGCCGTCGCCGCCGGTGATCGTGGTCGCGCCGTAAGGCGCGCCGCCGGTGATTTCGTCGAGGCGCATCTGGCCCTGGAAGCTGTAGGGAAGGCCCACGCAGACCATGCCGAAGTGCATCAGGTTGGTCAGGATGGAGAACAGCGTCGTCTCCTGGCCACCGTGCTGCGTCGCGGTCGACGTGAACGCCGACCCGACCTTGCCGTTGAGTGCCCCGCTCGCCCACAGCCCGCCGGTCTGGTCGAGGAAGTTGGCCATCTGCGAGGCCATGCGCCCGTAACGCGTGCCGGTGCCGACGATGATCGCGTCGTAGTTCGGCAGCTCGTCGACCTTCGCGATAGGCGCGGCCTGGTCGAGCTTGTAGTGCGAATTTTTCGCGACCTCGTCCGGCACCAGCTCCGGCACGCGGCGGATGTCCACCTGCGGACCCGCCTGGCGCGCGCCCTCGGCGACCGCGTTCGCCATCGTCTCGATGTGGCCGTAGGCCGAGTAATAGAGAACCAGCACCTTGGCCATCGTCGCGCTCCGGTCGGAAACCCTGATTGCACGACCGCGCCCGTCAGCGGGATGTCCAAGCGGGCTGTCGGGACGGAGGCTCGCGCCGCCGACCTTCGCGACGCGACGAAGTTCATGAACTCATCAGTTCAGGATTAAGGAACCGTTCGGCTGCGCTCCGGATACTGCGCCGCACCGGCCGGTTACAGGTCGGCGTCGAAATCCAAAAAATAACGAGAGACCTTCCCTCATGAAGCGCACCCTGCTCGCCCTGACCCTGCTCGCCGCCATTCCGTTTGCCGCCTCCGCGGCCGAGGGCGTGTCCTACAACTACGTCGAGGGCGGCTACACCCGCGCCGACGCCAGCAACACCGGCACCAACAACGACGCCGACGGCTGGGCGATCAACGGCTCGGGCGCGATCAACCCGAACTTCCACGTGTTCGGCGGCTACTCGAAGGTAGACATCAACGACACCGACATCAGCCTCGACCAGTGGCGCATCGGCGCCGGCTACAACCGCGAGATCAACCCGAAGCTCGACCTCGTCACCAAGGTGGCCTACGAGAAGTTCGACGCCGGCCAGGGCGTGGACGGCAACGGCTACAGCGTCGAAGCCGGCGTGCGTGGCGCGATCACCCCGAACTTCGAGGCCTACGGCATGGCCGGCTACGAGGACTACCAGGACTTCGACGGCGACTTCTACGGCCGCGTCGGCGCCACGGTGAAGTTCAACCCGACCTGGGGCATCAACGCCGACGTGAAGTTCGCCAACGGCGGCGACACCCAGTGGTTCGTGGGCCCGCGCATCTCGTTCTGATCCAGCAGGTCACGACTCGAGTCCTCTCTCCCCCGACTCGTGAGTGCAAAAGCCCGGCTTCGGCCGGGCTTTTCTTTTGCCGGTGTGAATTTCTTGTTAATATTGTGTAGCCTCGGCTCAGCCGCGGTCGATAAAAAACCAATAAAAACAGGGGTTTCAATGAAGAAGATGCTCGTGCTGGCGATCGCGCTGGCTGCCGCTCCGTTCGCCGCCTCCGCGGCCGAGGGCGTTTCCCACACCTACGTCGAAGGTGGCTGGACGCGCCTCAGCATCAACACCAGCAGCAACGTCGGCAGCGACACGGATTTCGACGGCGGCTATATCCGCGGCTCGGTCGGCTTCGCGCAGAGCTACTACGTGTTCGGCGGCTACGCCCGCGGCACGAACAACGATTACGGCACCGACATCGACGCCAACGAGTCGAACGTGGGCGTGGGCTGGCTGATGCCGATGAGCGAGCGCGCCGAGCTCAATGCCGAGATCGGCTATGCGCGCAAGGAGATCAAGGTCTCCGGCGCCGGCTTCTCGACCGACGGCGCCCGCGCCAGCGTCGGTGTGCGCGGCGCGTTCAACCCGCATTTCGAGGGCTGGCTGAAGGCGAATTACGAGGACGGCGGCGATTTCGGCGGCGATTTCTCGGGCACGCTGGGCTTCCAGGCCAAGATCAACCGGACGTGGGGCATCGTCGGCGAGCTCGATGCCGGCGACGGCTACCACCGCTACAACGTCGGCGTGCGCGCGAGCTTCTGATCGCGCTCGTGTGACAGAAAAGCCCGGCTTCGGCCGGGCTTTTTTCTTTGGTGACGCGACGACGCTGGAACGCGCTTATTCGAACAGCCCGGTCGGATATTCCGGCTTCTGCTCACGCGCCAGCAGCTGACGCAGGCCGTCGGCCGGCGTGAGCTGGCCGTGCAGCACCGCCCGCACCGCGCTCGAAATCGGCAGCTCGATGCCGACGCGTTCCGCTTGGCGCATCACTTCGTCGGCGGTCTGCACCGATTCGACCACCTGTCCGATCTCGCGCACCGCGTCGACGATCGACTGCCCGCGCCCGAGCGCCAGACCCAGCCGACGATTGCGCGACAGATCGCCGGTGCAGGTGAGCACTAGGTCGCCCAGGCCGGCGAGGCCCATCAGCGTCTCGGCCTTGCCGCCGAGCGCCTGATTGAGGCGGAGCATCTCGTTGAGGCCGCGCGTGATCAGGCCCGCGCGCGCGTTGAGCCCGAGCTGCATGCCGTCGGCGACGCCGGTCGCCACCGCGAGCACGTTCTTCATCGCGCCACCGAGTTCGGCGCCGAGCATGTCGTCACCGGTGTAGGCGCGGAAGGCGGTGCCATGCAGCGCTTCGGCGACGTCTTGCGCGAACTGCGGGTCATCGGAATGCACGGTAAGCGCGGTGGGTAGGCCCTGCGCCACTTCCTTCGCGAAAGACGGACCGGTGACCACCGCGAGCGGCACGGTCGGGCCCAGCACTTCGCCGGCCACTTCGTGCAGGAACCGTCCGCTGCCCGGCTCGAAACCCTTGGTCGCCCATGCCACGCCGGCATCGGCCGGGCGATAGGGCGCGAGCGAACGCAGGGTCTCGGCGAAGGCATGCGAGGGCACGACGACCAGCACGAGGTCGGCGTCGCGCATCGCGGTCGGCAGGTCGGTGGTCGCGCGCAGGGCATCCGGCAAGGGGACGCCCGGCAGGTAGCGCGGATTTTCGTGCGACGTATCGATCGCGCCGACGACGTCGGTGTCGCGGCCCCAGAGGGTCACGACCTCGCCGTTGCGCGCCATCAGCGCGGCGAGCGCGGTGCCCCAGGAGCCCGCGCCGAGCACCGCGACGCGCCGGGGCGCGTGCGGGGTTTCAAGCGTGTCCGCCATCGCGGATCAGGCGTTGCCGGCCGCCTCGGACGACTCGAGGCCGCCCTGCGACATGCGCTGGCGCAGGCCTTCGGCGTAGAGGCCTTCGAAGTTCAGCGGCTGCAGCAGGAACGGCGGGAAGCCGCCGGCCTGGATCAGGTCGGAAATGATCTGGCGCGCGTACGGGTAGAGCACGCCCGGGCAGTGCGTGCCGAGCATCGCGTCGAGCGTCTGCGCGTCGAAGCCGGCCAGACCGAACACGCCGGCCTGCTTCACTTCGGCGAGGTAGAGCGGCTTGTCGTCGGCGAGGCAGGTCAGGGTGACGCCGAGCACGACCTCGAAGGCCGAGTCGTTGAGGCGCGTGACCTGCTGCGAGAGGTTCATCTGCAGCTGCGGCTGCGTCTGCTCGTTGAACACCGCCGGCGCGCCCGGAACTTCGAAGGACACGTCCTTGACGTAGATCTTCTCGACGGTGAAGGAAGCACCGGTGCCGTCGGTGGCTTCGGTGGCGCCGAACTGGGCGTCGTTCTGGATCTCATCGGTCATGGCGCGTGCTCCGGCACGGATATCGATACGAAAGGGGCGGAATTATGGCACGCCGTGCGGGCGCGCCCGGGACGGCTCAGGCCCGGCCTTTCACCAGCGGCAGGCCCGCCTGCTGCCACGCGGCGACGCCGCCATCCAGCCAGTAGACGTGGGCGAAGCCACCCTTCTTGAGCTTGGCGGCCTGGTCGGCCGAGCCCTGCCCCGTGCGGCAGACGACGATCACCGGCTTCTCCTTGGCGCCCGCGAGCAGCTTGTGCTCGGGACCGAACGCGCTGGCCTGCACGTTGCGGCTGCCGGCGATGTGGCCCTTCTCGAACTCGCCGCTGGCGGAGAGATCGACGACCACCGCGTCCTCGCGGTTCACCAGCGCGGTGAACTGGGCCGGCGTCAGCGCCTTGTAGGGGCGGAACAGCCGCGCGATCTCGGTGGCGATGATGGCGACGGTCAGGACCACGAACCCGATGGCGAGCATCGAGTGGCGGCCGGCGAAATCGAGGATTTCCTGGGAAGTCACGGACGAAAAGCCGACGGAAACGGGGCGCGGATTGTCGCACGCGCCGGCGGCGATGCCGGCGCGGGGCCGCGCCGTTCGCTCAGTCGTTCGCCCAGAGATCCGGCAGTCCGCTGGTGATCCACCACGCCTTGGCCTGCGGGTCCCAGCGCCAGGTCTCGCGGTAGCGCACGGTGCGCTCGGCCAGCGTATTGCGGTTGATCACGCCGATCTCGATGTCGCGCACGGCGAGCCCGGCCTTGTAGTCCGCGCTGGCGCCGACGTCGTGGTAGGTCGAGATCTGCACCTGCTTGTAGCGCGCCATCTCGATCGAGTTCGGCGCCTTCTCGGCGCGGATCGCCGGGTCGATCAGGTTGATCGCGCCGTCGAAATCACCCCAGCGGATCGCCGCGGACCAGTTGTCCTGGGCACGCGGCAGCGCACGCTGGGCGGGGCCCGCGACGGCGAGGCCGACGACGAGCAGCAGCAGGAGCGGCAGGTAGCGAAGCAGGCGCATGCGGTGGTCTCCCCGGGATGCGCCGATCCTAGGGCCCAACGCCCTGCCCGCGAAGCGGACGGCGTCGCGCTCCGCCACATCGTTCAGCCGGCGGGCGGGCGGAGGATGGCGGCGAAGCGCGCGTCGAACGTCGTCGCCGGGCGGCCATCGGGCAGGTCGACGCGCGCCGCCAGGTCGATGCGGCCGCGTCCCTTGCTGCGGATCGCGGCAACGAAGTCCGCCCACGACGCGCCCTCCGCCAGCATCGCTTCGGTGTGCAGGTCGTCGTACAGCGGCGCGAGGTAACGGATGCGGCTGTCGGCGACGTAGATGTCGCAGTCGAGGCCTTCGTCGTGCAGGCCGAGCCAGACGCGACCCCAGCAGGCGAGCGTCATCAGCGATGCCAGCGAACCACCGAACGCGCAGCCCTTGTCGTTGACGTTCGCGGCCAGCGGCGCCGTGAGTCGCAGGCGTTCGCCGTCGAACGATTCGATCGACAACTGCAGCGCGCGCACCGGCGGCATGCCCTGGTAGTGCGCGTCGAGATGCGCGAGTGCGTCGGCGCTCATGGCGACATCGGCCGGTGTGAGAAAGTGCGCGTCATGCACGACTCCCTGTCGACGGGCCCGCGATGGTACGTGATCTCGCTGCGGCCGCGTGGCCAACATCAGCGGCTGCGTGACGTCGCGCGCCGTGCAGGCCATGCGGTCATCGCGCTATCGCCGGTGCGCATCGTGATGCGCGACGACGCGACGACGCGCGCCGCATTGCGTGACGTGCTCGCCTGCGACGTCGTCGTGTTCACCAGCCCGAATGCGGTCGCCGCCGCGAAGGCGTTGCAGGCGATCGACACGCGCGCGGCGATCGTTGCGCTTGGCGACGGTACCGCACAGGCGTTGCGCCGTGCAGGTGCGCGCGAGGTGCTGCGACCATCGCGCATGGACAGCGACGGCGTACTCGCGCTGCCGGTGTTCGACGCAATCGCCGGACGTCGCGTCGGGCTCGTCACCGCACCCGGCGGCCGCGACCGTCTCGCACCCGCGCTGCAGGCGCGCGGCGCGCAGGTCGTGCGCGCCGATGTCTATTCGCGCGAACCCTGCGGGCTGCCGCGCACCGGCCTGCGCGGATTGCGCGGCGCGGACGGCGCGCTTGCGATCGCATTGTCGAGTGGCGAAGCACTCGACCTCGCGATCGGCCAACTCGAGCCGGCCGATCTCGCGCGCCTGCGACGTGCGCGCGTGCTCGCCGCGAGCGAACGGCTGGCGGAGCATGCGACGCGACTCGGCTTCGAAGATGTCGTGGTCGCCGACGGCCCGCGACCCGCGCAACTTGTCGCCGCGCTGAACCGGCCGCAGCGCTGAAGCGGCTTTTCACGGGCTCTCCCGCCCGTGCTGCCGAGACTGGTGGCCTCGCGTTCACGCTGAGGCGTCGCCATGTCGTTCATCCGCAGTCTGCTGCTCTGGACGGTCGCCGTCCTCGCCATCGCGCTTGCCGCGCAGGTGTTGTTGCCTGAGCCGGGCCTGGTCTTGATGCGTTATGGCGGCACCGACTACACCACCACCCTGCCACGCGCCATCGCGATCGGACTGGCGATCTTCGCCGGTGCGTGGCTGCTGGTTCGCCTGCTCGCGGCGCCGGGCATCGCATTGCGCCGCCGTCGCGAGCGCGTCGAACGTGCGCGGCTCGGCGCTGCGCTGGAAGACATGCACCTCGGTCGCTGGGACCGCGCGGAGCGTTCGCTCGCGACCATCGACGACCCCGACACGCTCGCGATCGCGCGCGTGCACGCCGCCCGCGCCGCCGCTGCGCGCGGCGAGCCGGTGCTCGCGCAGCAGCACGTCGACACACTCGCGTCGACGCATCCCGCGTTGCGTGCGGTCGCGCTCGCTGAACTCGCTCTCGCGCATCAGCGTCCGGCCGACGCACTGACAGCACTCGACGCCAGCGCCGCACAACCGCTGCCCCCGCGTGGGCTCGCACTGCGCGCGCAGGCACTGGCCGAACTCGGCCGCTACGACGATGCCTACGGCATGCTCGGTGCGCTGCGCAAAGCCGACGCCGTGCCGGAAGCCGACCTGCCGCGGCTCGAAGCGCGCTGGGCGCGCGGTGCGCTGCTGGCCGCAGCCGATGGCAATGCGCTGGCGTCGCGTTGGGACAGCGTGTCGTCAGCGCTTCGCCACGATCCCGCGGTGGTTGCCGCGTATGCGGAGCGCGCCGCTGCACTGCACTGGGACGACGCCGCCTCGCGCGCGATCGAGCAATCGCTGGACGCGCACTGGGACGAATCGCTGGCTGCGCTGTACGGACGCCTGTCGATCGGGCGCCTCGACGAGCGCGCGTCGCGCATCGAGCGCTGGCTCAACGAGCACCCGGGCAGTCCCGGTCTGTTGATGAGCCGCGCGCGCCTGCAATACGCACACGGCGATTGGCTGGGCGCGGAGAGCACGCTTCACGATGCGATCCAACACGACGCTGGCCCGGAAGCCTGGGAGCTGCTCGGTCACGGTTATGCCGCCAACGGTGACGAGAGCCGCGCACGTGTGGCCTACGCGAATGCGTTGCGGAGTGCGCGCGGTGATGCGTTGGTGGATCTTGCGCCTGACGCAGGCGTGTCACGCCGCTTGGATCCACTGCGCGATCCGCGCGGCAGCACGCGCCTGCAGTAACCGGTCGCGGGGGAGAACGCCTGCGTCACCTCGTCGGTGGCGCAGGCGTTCGTTCTTTCAAGCGTGTCGCGAGCGACGCTTCCATGCGCGCACCGCCGCCACGACGATCGCGAGGCTTAGCCACAGCGGCCACACCGCCACGAGCGTGACGAGCAGATCGAGCAGTCCGCGTCCGCCATCAGCGATCGCGGTGCTGAGGCGCGCCAGCAGGTTCGGACGTTCGTGACGGAGGATCGCGTCGACATCCGGACGTTCCGCGCGACGCACGAGCTGCGCCTGCCGCAGGTTGAATTCCAGCGTGGCGAATTCGACACGATCCTCGTAGGTGCGTTGCTCGACGATGGCTTCGTCGCGCGCGGTCTGCTGATCGGCGCGACGTTCGATCGCATCGGCCTTGTCGGCGATCTTGCCGTTCTGAGCGGCGGCGTCGCCCATCGCAGCCTGCGCCTGGTCATGCCGCCGGCGCGTGAGTTCGCGACGCAGCAGTTCGAACCGCGCGTCGAGTGCTTCGTAGTGGCGCCGATCGAGGAACTCGAGTTCGCCGGCGACGCTGCGCAGGAACATCTGCGCGCGATCGCTGGGCACACGTACCTGCAGGTCGCCGCGCATGGTGTAGGTCGACAGTTCGACCAGGCGCTCGTTGCCGAGGGGACGCGTTTCGACCCGATCGATCGACGTGGTGACGTCATCGCGCGTCACGAAGCCGCCCTGCGCGGCGGCGAGGTCGGTGATGCGAATCACCGCGCGTTGGACATCGCGCACCTGCGCATCGACTTGGGCGGTGCGGATGAAGCGCCGGGTGCCGACGTTCTGCGTCATCGCGGCGGAGCCCATGGCGTCCGGATCGACACCGGGGCCCGTCGTGTTCGACTTTGCCGCGGCCACGGCAGCCGCGGCTGTGGCTTCAGCTACGGCAGCCGGCGCGGCGGGCGCGGCTACACCTTCGGCATCGGCCGCCGCCTGCATCGCGGCACCGCGCGACGCGGCGACGTCGGCGCCCGCCGCGGCCGAATCCGCCGCCTGCTCCTTGTTGCTGCAACCCACGCTCAGCAGGAGCAAAACGACGGGAACTACAAGGCGACGGCGCATTGCACGACTCCGGAAAGATTGGGGTGCCGTTCTCAACGGCCGGCCGACCTTACCGGGGTTGCGAAGCGGCCGCACGCGGCCGCCGCAGTGACCTCAACGCTCGAGGATGGCGACCACGCCCATGCCGCCAGCGGTGCAGATCGAGATCAGGCAGCGACCACCACCGCGCTGCGCCAGCTCCTTCGCCGCGGTGGCGACGATGCGCGCGCCGGTCGCCGCGAACGGATGGCCCGTCGCCAGCGACGAACCGTTCGGATTGAGCTTGGCCGGATCGATCGAGCCCATGGCGTGCTGCAGGCCGAGGCGGTTGCGGCAGTACTCCTCGCTCTCCCACGCACGCAGCGTGCACAGCACCTGCGCGGCGAACGCCTCGTGGATCTCGTAGAAGTCGAAGTCCTGCAGCGTCAGGTTGTTGCGCGTCAGCATCTCGGCGACCGCCACCGTCGGCGCCATCAGCAGGCCTTCGCCGGCAACGAAATCGACCGCCGCCACCTGGGCGTCGCGGATCCAGCACAGCGGTTCGAGGCCGCGCGCCTGCGCCCATTCATTGCTCGCGAGCAGGCAGGTCGCGGCGCCGTCGGTGAGCGGCGTCGAGTTGCCCGCTGTCAGCGTGCCGCGGCCGCTGGTGCGATCGAACGCGGGCTTGAGCGATGCGAGCTTCGCGAGCGTGGTGTCGGGACGCAGGATGTTGTCGCGCGACACGCCGCGGAACGGCACGACGAGATCGTCGAAGAAACCGCGCTCGTACGCCGCGGCAAGCTTGTGGTGCGAGGACAGCGCGAGTTCGTCCTGCGCTTCGCGTGGGATGTGCCATTCCTTGGCCATGTCCTCGCAGTGCTGGCCCATGGACTTGCCGGTGCGCGGCTCGGCGACGCCGGGGAAATCCGGCTTCAGCTCGCTCGGCCTGAAGCCGGCGAACGCGCGCAGCTTCTCGCCCACGGTCTTGGCCGCGGCCGCCTTGAGCAGGCGGCGGCGCAGCTTGGCGCCGTAGACGATCGGCACGTCGGACGTCGTGTCCGAACCGCCGCCGACGCCGGCGTCGATCTGGCCCAGCGCGATCTTGTTGGCGATGTGCACCACGGTATCGAGCGAGGTGCCGCAGGCGCGCTGCAGGGTGATACCCGGCGTCAGCGGTGACAGGCCGGACGACAGCGCCGCCTCGCGGCCGAGGTTCCAGTCCGACGAATGCTTGATCACCGCACCCATCGCGACCTCGCCGAGCTGCACGCCCTGCAGGCCGTACTTCTCGACCAGCGCGCCGAGCGCGCGCACGGACAGGCCGAGGTTGCCGACGTCGGAATACGCGGTGTTCTGGCGGCAGAAGGGAATGCGGACACCGCCGAGCACGGCGACGGGACGATGCAGCAGCATGGAAGGCCTCGTGGGTCGATGACGTGGCGCGCGCGGCGCCGCGGGCATAATGCAGCGAGTGTAGCGCTACCACACGCCAGCGTACTGATGACCGAACTTCCCCCCGCGACCGACGCCGCCGGCAACCTCCACGTGCTCGGCGCCCTCGCGCTCGAACTGGCCGGCGACGCCCCCGTCCGCGACAACCGCGTCAGCCAGGCCCAGGCCGGCGAACTCGCCGCGCTGATCGCCGCCGACCTCGCCGCCTTCGCGCCGGGCGCTGCCGAACTCGAACTGGTGATCGTGGGCGCGCACTACGACCCGGTCGAAGTGCTGCGCCCGGGTTGGCCGCTGCATCGCGAACTCGACGACCTCGCCGCGCGTGCGCCGGGTTCCAGTCGGGGCCGCGTCATCGCATTCGGCGCGCACGAAGGCGGCCTGCCCGGCGCGCTGACGCCGCAGCCCGACTTCGCGGGCGGCCCGCTGCGCCTGGTCCCGTTCGTACTGACCGGCGACCCCGAACGCGTCGCGCCGGTCGGCGACCTGTTCGAGCACGAACTGCTCGAACGCGGCATGGCCGGCGCAGCGACCGCGCTCGCCGCGCAGTCGATGTTCGGCCTGCAGGTCGAGCACGCGCGCTACCTCACCGTGCACGACCTCGCGGCGATGACCTCGCTGCAGTACGAACACGCGGGGCTCGCGCCACTGTGGCCCGTCATCGAAACCGCGCTGCTCGCGCCCGACGCCGACGCCTGGCTCGACACACCGCCCGAGCCACTCGTGCACTACACCGACGGCGAAGCGCGCATCGCGATGTTTTCGACGCAAGCCTGGCAGCAGCGTTACGCGGTCGGCCTCGACTGCATCACCGACGAATGCCGCCAGCGTGCATTCCGCCAGCACGCGCACTTCGAAGCGCGGCAACGCCAGCTCGCCGCCGTGCTGCAGGCGCACGGCGTGCCGGTGAACTTCGTGCATTGCGACGCCGGCGCCGACGCGCTCGACGCCCTCGCCTGAGATCGACTCAGCCGGTCGTCGCCGACGCCGGCTGCAAGCGACGCCTGACCCGCATCCAGCGCAGCAGTTGCCACAGCGCCGCGCTGCCGACGAACAGATCGACCATGCGCGACAGCGGCGAGTCCGCGCCGCCGAACACCAGCGCGACCAGATCGAGCTGCAGCAGCCCGATCAGGCCCCAGTTGAGGCCGCCGAGCACCAGCAGCACCAGCGTCACCACGTTCAACGCCTTCATCGCGCACCTCCGCGGAGGACCGACGTCGGCAGCATGCGCCTGCGGCATGACGCCGCAACGCCGGTGATGCGCTCCGCCGACGGATGGCGGCGACGGATCAGTGGACGGTGCGGCCCCGAGCGGTCGACTTCGGCTTGGCGCGCGTCAGCACGCCCGCGGCGGCCTTCTTCGCCGCGGTCTTGGAGCGCCCGCCCGCGGACTTGTCGGACGGCGGCTTGAGCGCACGGCGGCGTCCGTCGCGCAGGTCGAGGATGCGGTTCTCACCCATCAGCTCTTCCTTCTTCGTCACGCGCGCGACGAGGAACGAGAGCAGCTTGCCGACGCCGGTCTTCGGGCCGGTCCAGTACTCGGCGCTGCGCACCTGCACTTCGAGCAGCACGAGGTTGGGATCGTTCACGCCCTTGGGGAAGAATGCCTTCATCGCATCGCTCCACAGCGATTCGATCTTCGCGCGGTCGCGGTTGATGCGCGCTTCGCCGGCGACGGACACGTAGGTGTTCGCGTCCTTCGACGCGTAGGCGACGTTGACCTTCTTGCGTCGACGGATCTCGGCGATCTTCGGGCTGTCGGCTTCGGTGAAGAACCAGATGCGTTCGCCATCGAAGCTTGCCTGCTGCGTCGACAGCGGACGACTCACCAGCCAGCCGTCCGGGCCGACGGTGGTGAACATCGCGATGTCGATGCCTTCGATGAGTTCGGCGAGTTGCTCGGCGCTGGTGAGTCGGCGGGCCATGGCAGGATTCCGTGGGAAGACGCGCCGACGCTGCGGTGCGCGTCGCCAAAGCGCGGTGAATCG
Organism: Lysobacter sp. TY2-98; assembly: GCF_003367355.1. Lineage (NCBI taxonomy): Bacteria > Pseudomonadati > Pseudomonadota > Gammaproteobacteria > Lysobacterales > Lysobacteraceae > Lysobacter > Lysobacter sp. TY2-98. The sequence continues at coordinate 2,960,028 of NZ_CP031413.1, read as the reverse complement.
CCCACGCGATCGTTCAGCCGCACACGCACCCAACGAAAACGGCCGCCTCGCGGCGGCCGTCGAACACCTGCGCTGCCGCGGTACGTCAGAGCGTGCCGAGGGCCAGCTTGGTCAGCAGCATCGCCACCGCCGCGCCTGCGGCGACCAGCGCGAGCAGCAAGGGGCTGCGCACCGGATTGATGCCGGCGGCCTGCGCCAGACCGCCGATGAAGACCGGCATCAACGCGTCGGTGGCTTGCCACATGTCACGACCGCTGGACTTGAACGCGACCGCGAGGCCGGCCGTCAGCGCAAGGCTGAAGAGCATGGCGGTGAGGCCATCCTTGAGAGTGATCTTGCGCAGCGTCGCGCCCATAACCTGCATGACACGGAACTCCTGGAACATCGCGCCATGCAGCGCGATCGATGATGTCGACGGGGTCCGAACGCGACCCCCAGCCGAACTATCGGCGGCGCGCAGCGGAAGTACAGCCTAGCCACGTCACTCCGTTTTCACATGAACGGCCCATGCAGCGGCCGTGTCGCGTGACGGCCGTCGCGGTCGCGTGCGTGAAAGCGGCCGACGGCTGCGCCCAGCCGGCCGTAGTGCGGCGCAATCGCGCCCTCAGCGCGTGTCGCGGCGCGAGGTCGATTCGAAGATGCGGTAGCCGGTGTCGTGCATGCCGAGCGCGGTGTAGGTCGCCATCGCGTCGGCGTTTTCGTGCTCGACGTAGAGACGCAGGCCGATCACGTCACGACGCGCAGCAGCCAGCGCACGCACGTGTGCATACAGCGCGCGGAACACGCCGGCGCGACGGTGCTCGGGCGTGACGTACACGCTCTGGATCCACCACCAGTAACCGCAGCGCCAGTCACTCCACTCGGTCGTCGTCATCAACATGCCGACCGGCTCGGCGATGACTTCGCCGCCGGCGACCTGCACTTCATGCACGGCGACGATGTAGTGCGCTTTGGCCGCATCGGCGATGCCTTGCGTGACACCCGCCAGCACGATGTTCGGATCGAGTTCGAGATTTTCGGTCTCGCGCGCCATCGTGCACGCCCACTGCGTGAGCCGTCCGGCGTCGGTCGGCACCGCGTCGCGCACACGCAGATGGCCGAGCATGTCAGCCGCCCGCGCGGACGACGCCGCAAGCGATGCGCGGGCCGGAATTGCCCGCAGGCTGCGAGGTGTAGTCGTCGGCCGAACCGTGCACGACCAGCGCGCGACCCAGGATGTTCGTCCCCGCGGCGCCGCCGAGCGATACGCCAGCGACGTGCAGGTTCACGTGCGCGACGCCGTCGCTGCCCGCGGTGATGTTCGGCAGGTCGCCGGCGTGATGCGTTCCCGCGGACGGATTGCCGTGCGGCTTGCCGGCGGGATTGAAGTGCGGGCCTGCACTCGTCGCATCGGCCGCGCTGCAGTCGCCCTTCTCGTGCACGTGCAGGCCATGCGTGCTGTTCGGCGCGAGGCCACCGATGTCGCCGGTGATATGCACGCCGTCAGTCATCGCCATTGCGCTCAGGCGACCGCTGACCAGCGAACCCGACGCGGGCGCGAGCGCGATCACCGCGGAATTCACCGGCGGCATCGCGACGCCGACGCTTGCGACCGGTGCGGACGAGGGCGACGTCGACGGTGCGGGTGCAGGCGCGGTGCTCGCGCATCCGGCGAGCAGCAGCGTGGAGGTCATCACGGCAAGGCATGTCTTCATGGCGGTCTCCTGCGAAGGATCGACAGTCTGCGGCGCACGCATTCGCGCGCGGTGAAGTCAGCCGGCGTCGCGCGGGGTGCGGCGGCGTCCGGGTCCGAGTTTGCGTGTCACGGTATTGCGGCCGAGTCCGAGCAGCGTCGCCGCTTCACCGCGACGCCCGCCCGTGCGTTCGAGCGCGACGTCGAGCAGCACGCGCTCCAGGCGTTCGCGCGCGACATCGTGCAGATTGGCATCGCCGCGATCGAGGGCTTCGCGCGCCCAGTCGGCGAGCGCGGCGTCCCAGTCGGCGACGGGCGCGGGCGCGGTGCCGAGCGCGGCGTCGACATCGGCGCGGGTGATGCGTTCGCCCGGCGCGAGCGCGGCCAGGCGCCAGCAGACGTTCTCGAGTTCGCGCACGTTGCCCGGCCAGGCATGTACCTGCAGACGATCGAGCGCGTCGCGATCGAAGCGCTTGGCGCGCGCGCCGAGCCGCGACGCCGCCTGCGCGAGGAAATGTGCGGCGAGCAGCGCGATGTCCTCGCGACGCTCGCGCAGCGGCGGAAGGCGCAGGCGCACGACGTCGAGACGATGCAGCAGGTCGGCGCGGAACTGCCCACCGGCGACGCGCGCTTCGAGATCTTGGTGCGTCGCCGCGATCACGCGCACGTCGACGCGGAGCAGTTCGCGCCCGCCGACGCGGAAGAATTCGCCCTGCTGCAGCACGCGCAGCAGCCGGGTCTGCAACGCGGCCGGCATGTCGCCGATCTCGTCGAGGAACAGCGTGCCGCCGTCGGCCTGTTCGAAGCGCCCGATGTGACGACGCGCGGCGCCGGTGAAGGCGCCGGCCTCGTGGCCGAACAGTTCGGATTCGAGCAGTTCCGACGGAATCGCGGCGGTGTTGAGCGCGACGAAGGGACGCTGCGCGCGCGGCGACTCGCGATGCAGTGCGCGCGCGACGAGTTCCTTGCCGGTGCCGGTTTCGCCGGTGACGAGCACCGACAACGGCGCCTGCGCGAGGCGACCGATCGCGCGGAACAGTTCGCGCATCGCCGGCGCGCTGCCGAGCAGCGCTTCGCTGGTCGCCGGCAATTCGTCGGGCGCGGTGACCGGCGGCGTGGACGGACCGAGCACGCGCGCCGCGAGCGCCACGGCATCGTCGAGATCGAAGGGTTTGGACAGGAACTCGTGCGCACCGGCGCGGAACGCACCTGCCGTGCTGGCGATGTCGGTGTACGCACTCATCACCACGACAGGCAGGTCGGCGCGGCGCTGCTTGAGTTTTTCCAGCAAAACGAGGCCGTCGTCGCCAGGCATGCGGACGTCGGTGAACAGCAGGTCGGGCGGCGATGCGGACGCGTCGAACGCGTCCAGCGCACTGCCCGCGTCCGGAAACGCCTCGACGCGCCAGCCCGCATCGCGCAACGCGGTGGCGAGCACGAAGCGGATCGCGGCTTCGTCGTCGACGATCCAGATCAGCGGCTCAGGCATCGACCGGCTCCGGCAACGGCAGCAGCAGCGTGAACACGGTATGGCCCGGACGCGAGCGGTAGCTGAGCGCGCCGCGATGTTCGCGCACGACCTGCTGCGCCAGCGCGAGGCCGAGGCCCGTGCCTTCCGCGCGCCCGCTCACCAGCGGAAGGAACAGGCGATCGGCGAGTTCCGCCGGCACGCCGCGGCCGTCGTCGGAAATATCGAGGCGTAGCGCGAGCGGATGCACGAGTTCGCCGATGCGCGCAGCGTGTTCGGCGCGCGTGCGCAGCGTCACCTGCGACGCGCCGGCTTCGATCGCATTGCGCACGAGGTTCCACGTCGCCTGCGTGAGGCGATCGGCGTCGCCGTCGATGTCCGGCAGGCTGGGGTCGTAGTCGCGCACCAGGCGCACCGCCCAGCCCGCGTCGGATTCGGCGAGGCGTAGCACGCGCTCGAGCACGCCGTGCACGTTGAGCGGTGCATGCGGCTGCGCGGGGGCCGGCGAGAGCAGGCGATCGAGCAGCGCGGTGAGCCGCACGGTCTCGGCGTCGATCAGCGAGGTCAGTGCATGACCGTCGGCATCGTGGGGATCGAGCCGGCGTGCGAGCAGTTGCGCCGCGCCCTTCAAGCCCGCGAGCGGGTTGCGCAGCTCGTGCGCGAGGCCGCGCAAGGCCGCGCTCAATGCGGACGGCAGGCGCGCGGGATCATCGTCGGGGAATTCGTCGACGGGATGCGCTTCGAGCAGCCAGCCCTCGTCGCGTCGGCTCAGCCAGGCATCGCAGAAGCGTTCGGCGCCGTCGGAAAACCGCAGGCCGAGGCGACGCAGGCGCAGCGGCGCGTCGGCGGGTTCGGCCGCGCGGTCGAGTACCGCGTCGAGGCCGCCGTCGCTGGCGAGCGCCGTGAGCGGCAGGCCGAGCAGGCGGCGTGCGCCCACGCCAAGCCAGCGTGCGAACGCGAGGTTGCAGCCGGCGATGCGCGCGTCGGCCGTGGTCCACGCGAAGGGCGTGGTCAGCTGGTCGAGGTCGGGCGCGGCCGGCGTCATTGCACCATGGTAGTGCAGACGCGGCGTCGCGCCGGCGGTGTCAGGGCTTGAACAGCCAGACGGTGGCGATGCGGCCGTCGACGACCTCGTACACGGCGAGCGCTTCGACCGGTGCATCGCCGAGGCCGGTCACGCGCTCGTGGTCGACGACCTTGTGCCCGGACGCGGTGCGCGCGACGAGGTCGGCGTGCAGCGTCGGAATGTTGAAGCGCTGGTCGCGGTAGTAGGTGCGGATGGCGTCCGCGCCGTCGAGGGTCGGCGCGCTGGCGGGCATGCGCCAGACCTTCGCGTCGTCGCGGTAGGTCGCCATGAACGCATCGAGGTCGTGCGCGTTGTAGGCGTCGAGCTGGCGCTGCACGACGGCGATCGGGTCGTCGATCGATGCGGACTTCACCGGCGTCATCGCACACCCGCCGAGCAACAGGGCGATGACGAAAGTACGCGCACGCACGCCTCAGTCCGCCAGCGGCAACGCGATGCGGAACGCGAGGCCCGGCGACAGCGCATGCGCGGCGAGCGTGCCGCCGTGCGCGCGGATGATGCCTTCGGCCACCACCAGCCGCAGGCCGAGGCCGAGGTCATGCGGCTCCGGCAGTGGATCGACGAGCAGCGCCTGCGCATTGTCCGGCGTATCCCCGCTGTCGCTGACTTCGATCAGCGCGGTGTCGCCGTCGCGCCAGGCACGCAGGCCGGGCGGCAGGGGGGATCGCCACTGCGCGAACGCGACGAGGCTCGTCAATGCCTGCTGCAGGCGCGATTCGTCGCCCAGCAGGTGATGGCCGTCGAGGTCCGGCGCGACCTCGCCCACGGCGCTGGACCCGGCGACCGCGCCGACCGCGAGGTCGAGCAGCATCTGGATGTCGATCGGCCGCATGCGCTGCACGAGCCGGTTCTCCTGCACGCGCACCCAGTCGCCGAGCTCCTCGATCATGCCGGCCATGCGGCGCGACTGGCGCTCGATGGTTTCCGCGAGTTCGACGCGGCGTTCGTCCGGCAACTCGGGACGACGCAGCAGGTAGGCCGCGGTCTGCAGCGGCGACAGCGGACCCTTGAGGTCGTGCACCAGGCGTTCGAACAAGGGTCGCTCGCTCATGGCACCTTCGCTTCGCAGGGCGGCAGTCCGCCCAGGATCCGGCAGATCGCGTCGATCTCCGGCGGCTTGACCAGATGATGGTCGAAACCCGCTTCCGCCGTCCGCTGTCGATCCTCGGGCTGGCCCCAGCCGGTGACCGCTACCAGCGTGACCGCCGATCCCAGCGGAGAGGCCCGAAGTCGGCGCGCGACGTCGTAGCCGCTGATGCCGGGCATGCCGATGTCGAGGAACACGACGTCGGGCTCGAACGAGTTCAGCGCCTGCTCGGCCGCATGCGGGTCGTAGATGCGCTGCGCCTGGTGACCGAGCATCTCCAGCATCATCGCCAGCGTGTCGGCGGAGTCGCAGTTGTCGTCGATCACCAGCACGCGGCGCGACGACGCGACGGGCAGCGGCGCGGGTTCGGCGTCCGGCACCGCGGTGCCGCGGCCGATGGGCAGGCGCACGGTGAACCGGCTGCCGTGTCCGAGGCCTTCGCTGGTCGCGGTGACGCTGCCGCCGTGCATTTCGACCAGGCGGCGCACCAGCGTCAGACCGATACCGAGGCCACCGCGCGCGCGTTCGATCGAGGTGTCGACCTGCGCGAACGGTTCGAAGATCGCATCCACCTGTTCTGGCGCGAGGCCGATGCCGCGGTCGCTGACGTGCACCAGCACGTCGTCGCCCTCGCATTCGCATTCGACCCGGATCGGCTGCGTGGCATCGGAGTACTTGGCGGCGTTGCTGACGAGGTTGGCGAACACCTGCGACAGGCGCTCGGGATCGGCATCCAGCGGCACCGCGGCGGACGGTGCATGCACTTCCAGACGGTGGCCGGCCGAATGCAGCAGCGGCGCGACGCTTTCGACCGCCGAGTTCAGCACCGCATCGATCGTCGTCACCGCATGCCGCAGCACGAGCTTGTCCTGGCTGATGCGCGCGACGTCGAGCAGGTCGTCGATCAGCCGCACCAGCAGCGCGAGCTGGCGGTCCATCGCCTCGTACAGCGTCGGGCCGGCCGTACCTCCGAGCTTCATCACGTTGACGGCATTCGCCAGCGACGCCAGCGGGTTCCGCAGCTCGTGCGCCAGCGTCGCCAGGAACTGGTCCTTGCGGCGGTCGTGTTCGAGCAGGCGTGCCTGCACGCGTTCGCGTTCGCCGATCTGCGCCTGCAGCTCAATGTTGCGCTGGGCCAGCGCCACGTTGGCATTGCGCAACGATTCGTTGAGCGCTTCGAGCTCGCGCGCCTTCTGCACGCGTAGGTCTTCGTTGGCCTGCGCCAGCTGCTCGTTCGCGCTCTGCAGCTCGCGCCGCTTGCGATACAGCTCGACCAGCACGCTGACCTTGCTGCGCATGATCTCCGGAATCACCGGCACCATGACGTAGTCGACCGCACCGAGCTTGTAGCCGCGCAGGCGATCGAGGTCGGAGACGTTCACCGCCGTCACGAAGATGATCGGCGTCTTCTCGTAGCGCGGATGCTGGTGGATCAGGCTCGCCGTCTCGAAGCCGTCCATGCCCGGCATGTTGACGTCGAGCAGGATCAGCGCGCACTCGTGCTCCATCAGCAGCTTGAGTGCTTCCACGCCCGATCGCGCCTCGATCAGGTTCTCGCCCAGCGGTTCCAGGATCGCGCGGTACGACAACAGGCGTCCCGGCTGGTCGTCGACCAGCAGGATCGTGGCCGGCGCGGTCGCCGGCGGTGTGGCGATGCCGTCGGTCAACGATGCAGCCACTGGCGAAGCACTCCGAGCAGCTGGTCGGTGACGACCGGTTTGGCGAGGTAGTCGGACGCGCCGGCCTCCAGGCACTTCTCGCGGTCGCCCTTCATCGCCTTCGCGGTGAGCGCGACGATCGGGATCGCACGCGCTTCGGGGTCGCTGCGGATCGCGCGCATCGTGTCGTAGCCGTCCATGCCCGGCATCATGATGTCCATCAGCACGATGTCGATGTCACGGTCGGTGGTGACCTTGGTCACCGCCTCGCGGCCGTTGTTGGCGGTGAGCACTTCCATGCCGTGGCGTTCCAGCACGATCGACAGCGCGAAGATGTTGCGCATGTCGTCGTCGACGACGAGTACACGCTTGTTCTGCAGCACCTCGTCCGATTCGGTGAGGCGACGCACCATCTTCTGCTTGTGCTCGGGCAGGTTGGCGATCACGCGGTGCAGCAGCAGCGAGGTCTCGTCGAGCAGGCGCTCGGGCGATTCCACGCCCTTGATCACCACGCTCTTGGCCACGCGCTTGAGGCGGGCGTCTTCCGTGCGCGACAGGTCCTTGCCGGTGAACACCACCACCGGGATGTCGCGCAGCGCCTCTTCCTCCTGCAGCTTGTCGAGCAGGTCGAAACCGGTCATGTCGGGCAGGCGCAGGTCGAGCACCACGCATTCGATGCCGCCGTCGCGCAGCACGTTGAGCGCATCCTCGCCGGTGCCGACGCTGGTGATCTCCAGGTCGTCGTGGCGGATCAGCTCCTCGATCGACATGCGCTCGGCCGGATCGTCCTCGACCACCAGAAGCCGCTTCACGCGCGGCTTGGTGAAGTCGCGCATGCGCTCCAGCGCCGCGCCGATCAGATCCGGGCTCGACGGCTTGGCGACGTAGCTGAAGGCGCCGCGTTCGAGCGAGTGATGGCGGTCTTCCTCGACGGTGACGATCTGCACCGGGATGTGCCGCGTCGATGCGTCCTGCTTGAGGCGCGCGAGCACCGTCCAGCCGAGCATGTCGGGCAGGAAGATGTCGAGCGAGACCGCGTCCGGCGTGTACTCGCGCACCAGGCGCAGCGCTTCCGCGCCACGGTTGGTCACGAGCACGTTGAAGCCGCCCGTACGCGCCAGGTCGCGCATGACCGCCGCATAGCGCGGATCGTCCTCGACCACGAGCAATGTCGGCCTCCCCGGATCGAGGTGATCGCGATCGTCGTCGATGCTCTCCGGCACCGGCTGTGCAGCCGCCGCCTCGGCTTCGGCGTCGTTCGCCGATGTGCGCACGAACGTCGGACGCACCGTGCGTGCGGCGGTCGCGGCCTCGGCTTCGGACTGCGCGTAACGCAGCGGCAGGAACAGGGTGAACGTCGAGCCCTTGCCGGGCTGGCTCGACAGCGTGAGCTCGCCGCCGAGCAGGCCGGCGATTTCGCGCGAGATCGCCAGGCCGAGACCCGTACCGCCGTACTTGCGCGAGGTGCCCGCGTCGGCCTGCTGGAACGCCTCGAACACGATGCGCTGCTTGTCCGACGAGATGCCGATGCCGGTGTCGGTGACTTCGAACGCCACCACCATCGGTGCCGAATCGAGCACCGCGTGGCCGGGCGACCAACCCCCCGTCGCACGACGCGCGGCCATGCGTACGCTGCCGACTTCGGTGAACTTCATCGCGTTCGACAGCAGGTTCTTGAGGATCTGCTGCAGGCGCTTCGGGTCGGTCGTGAGCGACCGCCCCAGCTCGTTCTGGAAGTCCACCGAGAAGTCGAGGCCGCGACGCTCCGCCTCGTGGCGGAAGCCGCGCTCCATGTTTTCGCGCAGGTGCGAGAACGTGATGTCCTCGGTCTCGATGGTGACCGTGCCCGACTCGATCTTGGACAGATCGAGAATGTCGGAGATGAGGTGCAGCAGGTCGGTGCCGGCCGCATGGATGGTCTTCGCGAATTCGACCTGACGCCCGGACAGATTGCTCTCCGGGTTTTCCGCCAGCTGCTGGCCGAGAATCAGGATCGAGTTGAGCGGCGTGCGCAGCTCGTGCGACATGTTCGCGAGGAACTCGGACTTGTAGCGCGAGGTGAGCGCGAGCTCGGCCGCCTTCGCTTCGAGTTCGCGACGCGCCTGTTCGATCTGGTTGTTCTTGGTTTCGACCTCCGCCTTCTGCTCGGCGAGCAGCGCGGCCTTGAGTGCGATTTCCTCGTTGGTCTGCTGCAGCTCCTTCTGCTGCGACTGCAGTTCCGCGGCAAGCTGCTGCGACTGCTGCAGCAGGCGCTCGGTACGCATGCCGGCTTCAATCGTGTTGAGTACGATGCCGATCGAGCGCGACAGCTGTTCGAGGAACGTGCGGTGCACGTCGTTGAACTCGTGGATGGACGCGAGCTCGATGACCGCCTTGACCTCGTCCTCGAACAGCACGGGCATGACGATCACGTTGCGCGGCGACACGCTGAGCAGCCCGGAACGGATCTGGACGACATCGCCCGGGATGTCCTGCAGCAGGATCATCCGGCCTTCGGCCGCGCACTGGCCGATCAGGCCGTCACCGAATTCCAGCGTGTGGTTGACCGCCGCGACCGGCGCATCGGCGTAGCCGGCGAGCTGGCGCAGACGCGGCGCGGAACCTTCCTCGTCCTCGTCCACTTCGACGACGTACAGCAGGCCCTGCTGCGCATTCACGAGCGGCGCGAGTTCGGACAGCAACTGCTGGCCCAGCGTGAGGATGTCGCGCTGGCCCTGCATCATCGCGCCGAACGCGGCGAGGTTGGTCTTGAACCAGTCCTGCTCGCGGTTGGATTCCGTCGTCGCACGCAACGTCGAAATCATCACGTTGAGGTTGTCGCGCAGGTCGGCCACCTCACCACGCGCGTCGACCGTGATCGATCGCGTGAGGTCGTTCTGCGTCACCGCCGTCGCGACTTCTGCAATTGCGCGCACCTGCGTGGTGAGGTTCGCCGCGAGTTCGTTGACGTTCGCGGTGAGGTCCTTCCACGCGCCCGCGGTACCCGGCACGTTCGCCTGGCCACCCAGACGGCCTTCGACGCCGACCTCGCGCGCCACCGTCGACACCTGGTCGGCGAAGATCGCGAGCGTGTCGGTCATCGAGTTGATGGTGTCGGCGAGTTCGGCGATTTCGCCCTTCGCTTCCACCGTCAGCTTCTGGCGCAGGTCACCGTTCGCGACCGCGGTCACCACCTTGGCAATACCGCGCACCTGCGTGGTGAGGTTCGCCGCCATCCAGTTGACGTTGTCGGTGAGGTCCTTCCACGTACCGGCGACGCCCGGCACCGACGCCTGGCCACCGAGCTTGCCTTCGGTACCGACTTCGCGCGCCACGCGCGTCACTTCCGCCGCGAAGCCGTTGAGCTGATCCACCATCGTGTTGAGGGTGTTCTTCAGCTGCAGGATTTCGCCTTCCGCGTCGACGGCGATCTTGCGCGAGAGGTCGCCCTTCGCCACCGCGGTCGCGACTTCGGCGATGTTTCGCACCTGCGTCGTGAGGTTCGACGCCATCGAGTTGACGTTGTCGGTGAGGTCCTTCCACGTACCCGCGACGCCCGGCACCTGCGCCTGGCCGCCGAGCTTGCCTTCCGCGCCGACCTCGCGCGCGACGCGCGTGACTTCCGCGGCGAAGCCGTTGAGCTGGTCCACCATCGTATTGATGGTGACCTTGAGCTCGAGGATCTCGCCCTTCACGTCCACCGCGATCTTGCGCGAGAGGTCGCCCTTCGCCACCGCGGTCGTCACTTCGGCGATGTTTCGCACCTGCGCGGTGAGGTTGGACGCCATGGAGTTCACCGAGTCGGTGAGGTCCTTCCACGTACCCGCGACGCCCGGCACCTGCGCCTGGCCGCCGAGTCGGCCTTCGGTACCGACTTCGCGCGCCACGCGCGTCACTTCCGCGGCGAAGCCGTTGAGCTGGTCCACCATCGTATTGATGGTGTCCTTCAGCTCGCGGATTTCGCCGCGCACATCGACCGTGATCTTGCGCGAGAGGTCGCCTCGCGCCACCGCCGTGGTCACCTCGGCAATGTTGCGCACCTGCGACGTCAGGTTCGACGCCATCGCGTTCACCGAGTCGGTGAGATCGCCCCAGGTACCCGCAACGCCCGGCACCACCGCCTGACCGCCGAGTCGGCCTTCGGTACCGACTTCGCGCGCCACGCGCGTCACCTCCGCCGCGAAGCCGTTGAGCTGGTCGACCATCGTGTTGATGGTTTCCTTCAGCTGCAGGATCTCGCCGCGCACGTCCACGGTGATCTTGCGCGAGAGGTCGCCCTTCGCCACCGCGGTGGTCACGTCGGCGATGTTGCGCACCTGCAGCGTCAGATTCGACGCCATCAGGTTCACGTTGTCGGTCAGGTCCTTCCAGGTACCGGCGACGCCCGGCACGTCGGCCTGGCCGCCGAGCTTGCCTTCGGTGCCGACTTCTCGGGCCACGCGCGTCACTTCCGCGGCGAAGCCGTTGAGCTGGTCCACCATCGTGTTGATGGTGTCCTTGAGTTCGCGGATTTCGCCGCGCACGTCGACCGTGATCTTGCGCGAGAGGTCGCCCTTCGCCACCGCGGTGGTCACTTCGGCGATGTTTCGGACCTGCGACGTCAGGTTCGACGCCATCGCGTTCACCGAGTCGGTGAGGTCCTTCCACGTGCCGGCGACGCCCGGCACGATCGCCTGTCCGCCGAGCTTGCCTTCGGTACCGACCTCTCGGGCGACGCGCGTCACTTCCGAAGCGAAGCCGCGCAGCTGGTCCACCATCGTATTGATGGCTTCCTTCAGCTGCAGGATCTCGCCGCGCACGTCGACGGTGATCTTGCGCGAGAGGTCGCCGTTCGCGACCGCGATCGTCACCTCCGAGATGTTGCGCACCTGCGCGGTGAGGTTGGACGCCATCTGGTTCACCGAATCGGTGAGGTCCTTCCAGACGCCCGACACGCCCTTCACCTTCGCCTGGCCGCCGAGCAGGCCGGCGGTACCGACCTCCAGCGCCACGCGCGTCACCTCGGACGAGAACTCGCCCATCTGTTCGATCATGCGATTGACGATCGTCGCCGAGCGCAGGAACTCGCCCTGCAGCGGGCGGCCCTCGGCATCGAGTGGCACCAGGCGCGTGAGGTCGCCCTTCGACACGCCGGCGATCGCCTCGGTGATGGTCTCGACCGGACGCACCAGGTCGTCGATCAGTTCGTTGACCGACCGCTCCATCTGCGCCCACTGGCCGCGGCGCGCGGCCGGCGCGACGCGCTGACGGGTCTGGCCGTCGCGGCCGACGGCCTGCCCCACGCGGGCGAGCTCCTCGGCGAGCGTACGGTTCTGCACGACGATTTCGTTGAAGGCCGCGGCGAGGCGGCCCTCGATACCGTCCCAGTGGCCCGGCAGCCGCACGTCGAAGTTGCCTTCACCGACGGCGCTCATGGCGGCCAGCAGGGCCTGTAGCGGGTCGTCGTAGACGGGTGGACGGGGCGCAGTCTTGGCGGCGGAACGGGAGCGCCGCGCAGTGGCTTCAGTCACGTGATTCTCGAAATACGCCCATCCCCATGGGCAGGGTCGCGCGAGCATAGGGGCGGCCGTGTCGACGCAGCGTTCACATCGTTCATTCCGTTCACGGGGCCAATCGCACGGTTTCGTGCGCGATCGTTGCGCGAGGAGCGTCGACATTCGCCTGTGATGCGCGTCACGCTTACGTCTCGCGGCCGGCATGCGGGTTGCATGACTCGTTCACACACGCCGTACCGGAACTGTTGATGTCCGCCGTCCTCGCTCCCCGCTGGTCGTTTGAAGGCGCCTTCCACGACGCCGCGGGCGGCCTCGCGCTGATCGGGATGGACGGACGCTGGCTGGCGATCAACGACGCCGCCTGCGACCTGCTCGGCCGGTCACGCACGCACCTGGAGGGGCGCTTCGCCGCCGGCGCCTGCGAACTAGAGGACGCGGTGACGCTGATCCACCACATCGAGTCGGCGATCGACGGCGGCCCGCGCGCGTTCGATCTTGAACTGCGGATGCCGCGCCTGGACGGCTCGCGCAGCTGGCTGCGCCTGCAGGCGTCGGTCATTCCGGACCCCCGCGGCGCGCCCGGCTACCTCGCCGCCACGCTGCACGACGTCACCGAGCAACGCCGCGCCCGCGAGGAACGCGATGCGTTCTTCGACCTCTGCCCCGATCCGCTGGCCATCGCCACCCACGACGGCGTGATCCAGCGCGTGAATCGTGCCTGGGAAGTCGCGCTCGGCTGGTCCAGCGAAGAAATGCGCGCGCAGCCGTTCATCGAGCTCGTGCATCCCGACGACCGCGAACGCACGGCGGCCGAGTCCGAGCGCACGTTCGCTGGACAGGCAACGCCGCGCTTCCGCAATCGCTACAAAGTGAAGTCGGGCGGCTACCGCTGGCTGGAATGGCAGGTGCGCCTCGGTGGCGACGGCCGCATGCACGCCATCGCCCGCGACGTCACCGAACAGCAGCAGGCGATGATCATCTTCGAGGCGGAGATGAAGCGTCGCCGCCAGCGCCTCGACGAGGCCGAGCAACGCCTCGACGTGCACGTCAACAACACGCCGCTCGCCGTCGTCGAGTTCGACGCGCGCCTGCGCGTGCGCCGCTGGTCCGCTCGCGCCGAAGCGCTGTTCGGCTGGGCCGAGGAAGAAGTGATCGGCGACCGCCCCGACCAGTGGCGTTTCATCCACGAGGACGACGCCGACATCGTCGCCACCGCGATGCTGTCGCTGGTGACCGGCGAAGCGCCGAGCCAGATCGTGCGCAACCGCAACTACACGCGCGACGGCCGCGTCGTGCATTGCGAATGGTTCATGTCGGCGGTGTTCGACGACGCCGGGCACCTGCTGTCGATGCTCGCGTTCGCGCAGGACGTCACCGCGCGCGTGCAGGCGGAAGCCGAAGCCGCGGAGCGCGAAGCGTTGTTCCGCGCCACCTTCGAACAGGCGCCGGTCGGTATCGCCCACGTCGGCCTCGATGGGCGCTGGCTGCGCGTCAACCGCACCCTCTGTGAATTCCTCGGCCATCCGGTCGACACGCTGCTCGACCTGTCGTTCCAGGACATCACTCATCCGGACGATCTGGATCGCGATCTCGCCCTGGTGCAGCAGGTGCTCGACGGCCAGCTCGAGCGCTACGAGATTCGCAAGCGCTACCTGCACCGCGACGGCCACGTGCTGTGGGCGCACCTCACGGTATCCCTGCGTCGTGACGCCGAGGGTCGCCCCCTGCACTTCATCTCGGTGGTCGAGGACATCGCCGCGACCGTCGAAGCCGAGCAGACCATCCGCGACGCGCGCGACGAACTCGAAGTGCGCGTCATCGAGCGCACGCGGGAGTTGGAGAGCACCAACCTCACGCTCGCCGTCGAAGTCGAACAGCGCCGCGACGCCGAAAGCGCGCTCCGCGAAAGCGAACTGCGTATCCGCACCATCCTCGAGAACTCGCACGACGCGTTCATCGCCTGCGAGGACGACGGCCGCATCGCCGAATGGAACCGCGCCGCCGAAGCGGTGTTCGGCTGGCGACGCACCGAAGTCATTGGCCGTTCGCTGGGCGAGATGATCGTGCCGCCGGCGTTGCGCCAGCCCCATGAGGCCGGCATGGCGCGGTTCCTCGCCGGCGGCGACGCGCGCGTGCTCGACCAGCGCCTGCAGCTGCCAGCGCGTCATCGCAATGGCCACGAATTCCCGGTGGAGATGACGATCTCGCTGGTGCGGCTCGGTCGCCGCCGCCTGTTCACCGCATTCCTGCACGACATTTCCGAACGCGTCGCCGCCGAGCGTCAGCTGCGCGAAAGCGAAGCGCGCTTGCGCACCATCACCGACAACGTCACCGCGATGATCGCGTACGTCGGCCCGGACCTGCATTACCGCTTTGCCAACGGCGCTTATGCCGACTGGTTCGGCCGCGACGACGCCGACATCGCCGGTCTGCACATGCGCGACGTACTCGGCGACGAGAACATGCGCATGGCGCAGCCCTTCGTCGACCGCGTACTCGCGGGGGAGCAGGTGAACTTCGATCGCGTGCGCATCTCGCCGGACGGCGACGAACGCCATGTCACGTTCACCTACATTCCCGACGGCACCTCGACTATCGACGGCGGACGCGGCTTTTTCGTCGCCGCGCACGACGTCAGCATGCACAAGCGCCTCGCGCAGGTGCTCGAACACCGCGCACTCAGTGACGAACTCACCGGCCTGCCCAACCGCGCCGCGTGGACGCGCGCATTGAACGAGGCCTCACAGCGCGCGGCGCGGGAAGCCGTCGGTACCGCGGTCATGTTCCTGGACCTCGATGGCTTCAAGCGTGTCAACGACACACACGGCCACGAGGTCGGCGACGCCGTGCTGCGCGAGTTCGCGGCACGCCTGCGCCGCTGCGTCGGCGGGGGCGATCTCGTCGCGCGGTTGTCCGGCGATGAATTCGTCATTCTGCTGCAGCAGGCGGACGACGTCGGGTCAGTCGCCGAACACGTCGCCGCGTCGATCGCGATCGCCATGCGTCCGGCGTTCGAGATCGGCGAGCTGCGCCTGTCGATGGCCGGCAGCATCGGCATCGCAGTGCAGCGCGACGGCGCCGTCGACGGCGCGCGCCTGATGCGCGAAGCCGACGAGGCCATGTACGAGACCAAGCGTACGCGCGATGGCATGCCGTTCCGTCGCGTCGAACTCGTCGCGGCGAATTGACCGCGGCGCATGACCTGCCTGCCGGAACGCGCGCCACACACGCGCGCAATGACGCCCCGATGCGACGCACCGATCGCGCGGTTGCGCGGACTGCGCGTTCTGGTCGTCGAGGACGAATATCTCGTCGCCGACGATCTGCGCCGCGGACTGGAGATGGCCGGTGCGCACGTACTGGGGCCGGTGCCGTCGGTTCGACTCGCACTCGACCTGCTCGCGTCGTCGAATGCACCCGATGTCGCCATTCTCGACGTCAACCTCGGCGGCGAGGCGGTCGTACCGGTCGCCGATGCGCTGATCGCGCGTGGCATCCGCTTTGTTTTCGCCACCGGCTACGACGGGCCGGTGATGCCGGCGGCGTACCGCGGCATCCCGTGTTGCGAGAGGCCGTTCGATCTCGCTGCGATCGCGACCAGGCTCTTCGAGTAGGGCTTCTGCACGGGCTGGCGTTGCGGATCGTTTTCACGTTGGCGTGGATGACGCGCTACGGCGCGTAAGCCGACTCGCCATGCGACGTGATGTCGAGCCCTTCGCGCTCGGCATCGGTGTCCACGCGCAGTCCGACGACGCGCGCGACGATCGCGAGTGATATCGCCGCCACGGCGCCGGATAGCACGAGCGTCACGACGATCCCGATCGCCTGGATCGCAAGCTGGTGCGCCAGAGTCACATCCGCACCCAGCGTGCCGCCGAGCGCGGGCAGGCTGAAAACGCCGGTGAGCAGCGCGCCGACGATGCCGCAGACGCCGTGGATGCCGAAGACGTCGAGCGTGTCGTCCGCGCGCAAGCGATGCTTGAGCGCACCGACACCCCAGAATCCCGCGAGACCACCGCAGGCGCCGATCGCCAGCGCGCCGCCGACGCCCACGGTGCCGCACGCCGGCGTCACCGCGACCAGACCCGACACCAGCCCGGACGCAGCGCCGAGCATCGATGCGTAGCCGCGACGCGCGGCCTCGATCGCGCTCCAGCCGAGCACACCCGCCGCGGCGGCCACCAGCGTATTGATGAAGGCCAGCGCCGCGGTGCCGTTCGCTTCCAGTGCGGAGCCTGCATTGAAGCCAAACCAGCCCACCCATAGCAGCGTCGCGCCGGCCAGCGTCAGCGGCAATGAATGCGGCGACAGACGTTCACGACCGAAACCGATCCGCGGCCCCAGCTTCCATGCCGCCACCAATCCGGCGACACCCGCATTGATGTGCACGACGGTGCCGCCCGCGAAATCGAGCGCGCCGCGCGCGAACAGCCACCCACTCGATGCCCACACCATGTGCGCAAGCGGCAGGTAGGCGAACGTGAACCACAGCGCGCTGAACAGCAGCACCGCACGCAGTCGCGCCCGCTCGGCGATCGCGCCGACGACCAGCGCACAGCTGATCGCGGCGAACGCGCCCTGGAACGCAACGTAGACGAACTCGGGAATTGCGACGCCCGCGGTGAACGTCGGCACCGTCGATGCGGGGGTTACGCCGCGCAGGAACACCTTGCCGACCCCGCCGACGAACGCGCCGCCGCCGTCGAAAGTGAGCGAATAGCCGTACGCGATCCACAGCACGCACGCCATCGCGGCGACGACCAGCACCTGCACGAGCACCGACAGCACGTTCTTCCCGCGCACGAGACCGCCGTAGAACAACGCGAGCCCCGGCGCGATCATGAGCACGACGAGCAGAGTCGCGACGAGCATCCAGGCGGTGTCGCCCTTGTCGACCGCAGAGGCCGACGCCGACGCATGCGCGGACGCGGACATGCCCGTCATCCCGGCCAAACTCGCGACATGGCGGGAGCTGATCCGGAATCGCCTTCCGAACGCACTTCGCTGGACCATCATCGCAGCCCCGTGCACCTTGATGACCCGGTTATACGACAGGAAATGCTGCGCTGCCGCAACGCGGCGACCAACGGCTTTTCGTACGCGAGATGCGCGAAAGCAGAGGGGCCCGGACGCATGCCGGGCCCCTGTGTCAGAACGAAACGAGGGTCTTACAGACCGCCACCGCCGCACCCCGTCGTGAGGTAGTCGTCAATCAGCTTGAGCTGGTCCGCGAAGATCGCGCGGGTCCATGCCGGACCGTGCGCGTAGTCGGGCAGCTCGTGGTACTCGACCGGACGCCCCGACGCCTTGGCCTTGGACACGAACCACTGCGACTGCTCGATCGGCACCGTTCGGTCGCGCTCGCCGTGGTAGACCATGATCGGAATCTGGATCTGGTCGGCCTTGTCGAGCGGGTTCAGGCCATCGACCGTCGGCGCCTGCGCCTGGCGGAAGAACGGGTTGGTATAGAACTTCGACCAGATGCGGTGGATGTCGGACACGCCGGCGCCCGCGATTGCGCACTTGTAGAGACCATTCGGTCGCACTGCCGCCGCCATCGACGCGTAGCCGCCGTATGAGAAGCCGAACATCGCGATATGGCCGGGCTGCGCGATCTTCTGGTCGATCAACCACTTCGCGCCGTCGTCCTTGTCGTCCTGCATGGCCTTGCCCCACTGGGCGTCCCCGGCCGTCCACAGCTTGCGACCCCAGCCCTGCGAACCGCGGTACTGCGGACGCAGCACCGCCATGCAACGCGATGCCATCAGCGGGATCCACATCGAGCCGTCGAAGTCCATGGCGTCGCGCGCCCACGGACCGCCGTGCGGATGCACCACGGCTTTCCACGGACCGCCGCCGCACATCGTTTCGTTCGGCGTGGTCAGGAACGCCGGAATATCGAGGCCGTCGCGCGCCTTGTAATAGACCAGGCGCGTCTGGCCCAGCGACGCCGGATCGATGTCCGGATACGCCTTCGCCAGCAGCGACAGCTTGCCGTCCTTCAAGAGATAGGTTTCCGGCGGACGCGACGGGCCGTGCACGCTCGCGATCACCGTCTTGAGGTCCTGGCTGTAGTCGACCAGGCTTACGGTGGCGTCGCCGTCATAGCCGGTCGTGGCCTTGTCGCCGGTCGCGGGGTCGACGAACTGCGTCGGCGCTTCCTTCAGCCCGAGCGCTTGGCGCAGGCCAGCGTCGATGGCTTTGAGCTGCGGCGCAGTCCATTCGATATCGCCCTCGCGCGGCCCCTCGTAGGCAATGCCGAGCACTTCGCCCGGACGGCCGCCACCGCCGCTCGAGTAATGATTGGTAATGACGCTGCTGGCATCGAAGAACTTGTGCTCGAACAGCACCTCGCCCTTCTTGCGCGCCTTGATGTCGTATTCGTAGATGGCCGCCTTGTCGCGGCCTTCGTTGCTCAGCACGAACGCGATGTTCGGGTCTTCGGAGAAGCCCACGACCTCGACGTGGTCGCGCGCCTTGACGTAGGAACGGAAATGCTCGCTCCAGGCGTCGGTCTCGGGGTCACGGAATTCGGCCGCGACGTAAGCGCCCTTGCCATCGATGTCGCTGCGCAGACGCGCGCGGATGTTGCCGTTGAAGTCGGTGACGTAGCCCGCGGCGTTTTCCTCGCTGCGTTGGACGCGGTCGGCCTTGAACGTGTGCAGGTTGACCTTGTAGACATCGCCCGCGTCCATGCCGACCGTATTGACTACGAGCACGTGGTCGGGATCGTTCGGCAGCACATTGAGGATGCTCGGGCTGCTCCGCGCTGCAGCGAGCTGAAGCTCACGGCTCTGTGTGTTGAGCGCGGGCATCGGCTCGTGCCATTGCTTGCCCTGCAGGTCGGTGATGTAGAGCTTGTCGATAAAGGTCTTGATGACGCCGTCCGCGCGCAGGTCGTACGGCTGCCAGAGCTGGACCGCGAGCAGGTCGTTCTTGATGAACGACACCGACTTGAACTTCATGTTCTTCGTGCCGATCACCATCGGCGCCTTGTCGAGCGCGTCGGTGTCCCACACCAGGATGACGCGGTCTTCGCCTCGCGCCTGCAGGGCGGCGAGATGCTTGCCGTCGGGCGATAGCGAGAAGCCCGACATCGCCGGATAGGCGGCGAGCTGCGCGATGGTGGGCGGCGTGGGGGCAGCGTGTGCAGGCGAAAGCGCGGCAAGCGAAAGAGCCAGCGCAAGCGCGAGAGAGGTTGCTTTCATGGATGCTCCGGAGCGAGGCGCGTCCGTGCGTGGCGCGCGATCTGGGCAAAAAAAAGGTCCCGCCGCCACGCGGCGACGGGACCCGGTTACCGCTACTGCATCAGAACGTCTTCTGGATGTTCACGAAGTACGTACGACCCACGTAGTCGTAGCCGCTGTACAGCGGTGCATTGCCGACGCGGTTGTACGCACCCGACGAGATCACCGGTGGCGTCTTGTTGGCGAGGTTGCGCACGCCACCCGTCACCTGCCACTTGTCGCCCGTGTACTGCAGCGACACGCTGTGCAGGTAGTAGTTCGGCACGCTGAAGTTGAAGACCTGGCGCTGGGCCGCGGTCAGGCCGAGGTAGTCGGCGCTGTCCATGTTGTCGATCCACTCCAGGCCGTAACGACCCTGCCAGTTCTTCACCTTATAGGTCACGTCCATCGTGCCGGCGTAGGCCGGGTTGTTGAGCGTGCCGTTGACGTCATCCAGCGGATCGTCCGCGAACAGCTTGTTCGCCTGCTGGAGGAAGTGCGTGAGCTGCGTGGTGGCACGCAGCGTGCCCGGACCGATGTCGTGCGAGTAGCGCAGCGTGAAGTCCCAGCCGCGCACCTTGTCCTGCGACAGGTTGACGTAGCTGTCGTGCACCGTCAGCGCCTGGCTGGTCGGATTGCGCGGATCAACCAGACGGCAGAAGCCGCCACCGCTGCGGAACTGCGGATCGTCGTAGCAGAGCTGCAGGATGTTGGTGGCACCGGCGCGCGAGACACCGTTGTCGACGACGATGTCGAAGTAGTCCGCCGCGAACGACAGATCACCCCAGGCCGTCGGCAGCTCCGGCTGCAGGATGATGCCGGTGGTCAGGTTCTTCGACGTTTCCGCCTTCAGACCGGCGTCCGCACCACCTGCCGTCAGCACGGCGACCGACTGCGTCGCGACGAAGTTCGGCGCGAGACCTTCGCTGGCGCAGTTCTTCGCACGGATCGAGGTCGGATCGGTGCCGTAGTTGTTGCAGGGATCGTTCTGGTTGCTCAGGAAGCCGCTGGTCGCACCGAGGAACTGCTCGAACAGCGCCGGGGCGCGGTACGAGGTGCCGTAGGACGCGCGGAACGAGAACCACTTCACCGGCGTCCACAGCGCGCCGATCTTGTAGGTCGTGTCCGAACCGTACGAATGGTAGTCGGTGTAGCGACCCGACACGTTGACGCTCAGCTCTTCAGCGCCCGGCACGTGGGCCAGCAGCGGGAATTCCATTTCGCCATAGGCTTCCCACACCGAGTCCGAGCCGCGCGTGATCGCCGACGAGGTCAGGTTGTAGAGGTTGCCGTTCTGCGAATCGATCGACGGGGTGTCGTTGATGCTGGCGTGACGGTACTCGAGACCGAACGCGCCCTGCACCTTGCCACCCGGCATGTTGAAGAGCGGGCCGGTGACGTTGAAGTTCGCCGTGCTCTCTTCGTACTTGGTCGTGCCGACGACCGGGCGGAACACGAAGTTCACCCAATCCTGCGGCAGCTGGCCGGCGATCGTCGCCGTGGTCAGACGCGGAGCGGCAACGCAGCCATTGGCCGGATTGACACAGGCGAAACCGCTCCCCGACGCAACGACGTTCAGGCTCTGCGCCAGGCGATCGGTCAGGAACGACTGCTGCGTGTACGTGGCGTCCGAGGTCGACTTGCTGATCGACGCGTCGTAGGTCCAGTCGGCGAAGAAGAAGTTGCCGCGCAGGCCACCCAGGCCCTTCCAGAAGTCGACGTCCTGGCTGCTGGTGTCATTGCCGAAGCCGATGAAGGCGCGCACGCCGACGTTACGGCCGCCCGACGTGTTGGTCGGGCCCGAGAACGTGCTGGACTGCAGGTTCGTCGGGATCAGCGGGCTGCCCTTGATGTAGTCGAGCGACAGCTGACGGAAGCCGGTCTGCGACGACTTGCGCTGGTTGCCCAACACTTCGAAGTAGGCCGTCGCGCCGCCGAGGAAGCCGAGGTCCTTGCTGCCCTGCAGGAACAGGGTATCGACTTCGACCGGCGAGATCAGCGAGCGGTTGAGCATGCGCGGATCGAACGTGTCGCGGATGTTCGTGTTGGTCGTCTGACCGCCACCCACGCCTTCGAAACCAACGAGGCCGGTGGTGACTGCCGAGTTCGGACGCCAGCGGTTAAACGTCGTGCCCGTAGCGCCCTGTGCGGCGACACCGGTCTGCGTGTTGGTACCGATGGTGTTGATCGTGACGCCGTTCGAGCCGGTGCCCGTGATCGGATAGCACTTCGGCTTGCCGGTCAGCGGGTCGATGGTGTCGCCGCTGCCCCACAGACCGCCGATGCCATTGCCGCGGTAGTCGGTGTTGCAACGCGTCCACTCACGGTCGCCGAGCGTCAGCTCGTTGCGGTTGTAGTGTTCGTACGAACCGGACACGTCGAAGCTGTCGCCGCTGGTGCCCCACGCGATCGAGTAGCGCGACTGGTCGCCGCCACCGTCTTCCGTCGCGTTGTACTGGCCTTCGAAACGGAAGTCGTCGACCTTCTTGCGGGTCACGATGTTGATGACGCCGGCAACCGCGTCCGAACCGTAGATCGACGACGCGCCGTCCTTCAGGACTTCGATGTGGTCGATCAGCGAGTTCGGCAGCACGTTGAGGTCGGCCGAGCCGACCGAACCGCGCGAGCCAGCCGGCGCGACGCGACGGCCGTTGAGCAGCACGAGGGTGCGCGTCGCACCGAGGCCACGCAGCGAGATCGTGTTCGCGCCCGGGCCGCCGTCGGTAACGAAGCCGCCGAACGCATTGTTGACCTGCGCGGCACCGCCCGTCACGCCGGTGCTCTGCAGCACGCCGGTGGTCGAGTTGAAACCGGCAAGCGTGGTTTCCTCGCGGGTGATCACCTGCACCGGCGACACGGAGTTGTACGTGTCACGGACAATGCGCGAACCGGTGACGACGATGTTGTCGAGTTCCTTGGGCTTGTCGGTCGTCGCCTTGTCAGCGCTGTCCTTAGCAGCCGTTTGGGCGGTGGCCGACGCGGTGTTCGAGTCCTGCGCGAAAGCAGAGGTGGCGGTGAACGCAAGGGCGGTCACAAGCGCCGCCGACAGCGCATTGCGCTGCAAGCTGTAGCGTGGTGCGGTCATTGTGTTTATTTCCCCTAGTGGAAGTTGTGGCGCCCTGCACGGCGAAATGCGCCGGAAGCGGCCACGACCCGACGTTAACACGCTGTTAAAGGCAAAGTCACTGCGCTTTAACAAAGCTGTGCGCGTGCTACGCGTCTCGCAGCTAAATCAGTCAGTTAGCGCGCGAATGCTGATTTTCTTTGTGCAATGCAACAGCAAAAGCCAACGCAAACGGCCCGACACTCGCGTGCCGGGCCGTTCGGGGACAACTGACTGATCGCCCAAGCGATCAGATCGTGTAGTACATCTGGTACTCGAGCGGATGCGTCGCCGCACGGAACGCGGTGACCTCCTTCATCTTCAGCGCGATGTACGCATCGATGAAGTCGTCGGTGAAGACGCCGCCGGCCTTGAGGAAGTCGCGATCCTTGTCGAGCGCTTCGAGCGCCTGGTCGAGCGAGTGGCAGACGGTGGGAATGTTCTTCTCTTCTTCGGGCGGCAGGTCGTAGAGATCCTTGTCGCTCGGCGCGCCCGGATCGATCTGGTTCCTGATGCCGTCAAGGCCCGCCATCATCAGCGCGGCGAAGGTGAGGTAGCCCGAGTTCATCGGATCGGGGAAGCGGATCTCGATGCGGCGCGCCTTCGGATTCGCGACATACGGAATGCGGCACGACGCCGAACGGTTCGACGCCGAATACGCGAGCATCACCGGCGCTTCGTAACCCGGCACCAGTCGCTTGTACGAGTTCGTCGTCGAGTTCGCGAACGCGTTGATCGCGCGCGCGTGCTTGAAGATGCCGCCTATGTACCACAGCGCCATCTGCGACAGGCCGCCGTAGCCGTCACCGTTGAAGAGGTTGGTGCCGCCCTTCGCGAGCGACTGGTGCACGTGCATGCCCGAGCCGTTGTCGCCCACCAGCGGCTTCGGCATGAAGGTCGCCGTCTTGCCGTTGCGATGCGCGACGTTCTTGACGACGTACTTCATCGTCGTGAGTTCGTCGGCCTTCTTCACCAGCGTGTTGAACTTGACGCCGATCTCGCACTGGCCGGCGTTCGCGACTTCGTGGTGATGCACTTCGACTTCCTGGCCGACGGCGGCGAGCGTCTTGCACATCTCGGCGCGCAGGTCGTGCAGCGAGTCGAGCGGGCCGACCGGGAAATAGCCGCCCTTCACCATCGGGCGGTAACCGGTGTTGCCGCCCGCGTATTCGGTGCCGGAGTTCCAGTGCGCCTCTTCCGAATCGACGTGGAAGAAGGTGTGGCCCATTTCGTTCGCGAAACGAACGGAGTCGAAGATGAAGAACTCCGGTTCCGGACCGAAAAACGCGGTGTCGGCGATGCCGCTCGACTTCAGGAACGCCTCGGCGCGCTTGGCAATGCCGCGCGGGTCGCGCGAGTAGCCCTGCATCGTGGTCGGATCGAGGATGTCGCAGATCAGCACCAGCGTCGGGTCCGCCGTGAACGGATCGAGGAACGCGGTGGACGGATCGGGCAGCAGCACCATGTCGGACTGCTGGATGCCGCGCCAGCCGCCGATCGACGAGCCGTCGAACATCTTGCCGTCCTCGAACAGGCCGGGCTCGATGATGTTGGCCGGGAACGTCACGTGGTGCTGCACACCGCGCATGTCGGTGAAACGCAGGTCGACGAATTCGACCTTGTGGTCGCGGATGAGCTTTTCGACGTTCTCGAGGGACATGGCGGCTCCGAGGGATGGCAGGGGGTCGCGGCGCGGGAGTGCGCAGACGCGGCTTTCACAGCAAGGACGATGCCAACCGCAGCCGCCGCGCAAGCCATTGATCGATAAGGGTCGGAGGACGGGCCGGGCAAACCGCTGCTTCAGACCGGTGCACCAGATGAGCGCGTTTGCACCACAACGGTGCAGTCGCTTCAGTCGCCGTCGATCGCCACCTGGTCGCGTCCCGCGTGTTTGGCGCGATAGAGGGCGCGGTCCGCGCGCGCCAACAGCGCATCGGCGTCTTCGCCGGCGCGATGCACCGCGACGCCCGCCGAGAGCGTGACGCGTCGGCGCGGATGCGCCCCCGCCGCTACGGCCTTGCGGATGCGCGCGAGCACCGCCGTCATCGCATCCGTCCCGCCCGGCGTGACCAGCAGGAACTCCTCGCCACCCCAGCGCCCGAGCACGTCGGTGCCACGCATCTGCTCGCGGCCGAGACAGGCGACGTTGCGCAGCACCGCGTCCCCGGCGGCGTGGCCGAGTTCGTCGTTGACCGCCTTGAAGTGGTCGATGTCGAGGATGCCGACGCAGAACGGGGCGATGCCGCGTTCGGACGTCGCGATGCTGCGCTCCAGCTCGGCCTGCATCGAACGTCGATTGGGCAGGCCGGTCAGCTCGTCGCTGACGGCGAGGCGCTCGACCTGCGCGAGCGCGGCGCCCAATGCGGTGCGCTGGTCGCGCAGTTTCTGGCGCAGGCTCGACAGGCGCGCCGCGATGACCGCAAGCGCCGGCAGCACGACCAGGATCATCAGCACGTTGTTGACGTCGACGCGGAACGGATCGACCACGTGCTCCGACGTCGCCCACTCCGGATGCACGGTGCGCAGCGCCACCGCGGCGACGAGGCTGGCCACCGCGAACGCCGTGAGCATCGCGATCTGCCGCCAGCGCAGCGCGAACGCGCCGAACGCGAAGATCACCATCAGCGGGAACAGTGCGGACGTGCGCATCGGGCCGCAGATCAGGTAGCCCCAGTTGACGGCCACCACGCCCAGGCCGAGCTGCCAGATGGTGAGCGAGGGATCGCGTGAGCGCTCGCTCCAACCGCTGCGCAGCGCGATGTAGCTGGCGAGCTGTACGGCGGCGATAAACCCCATCCACGCATGCACGCTGGCGGCGCACATCCAGCCCTGATGGACGCCGGCGAGCAGCAGCATCGCCGTGCCGGCGTAGACCAGTGTCGCGATCAGCCATTGCACGAGACGCAGGCGACGACGACGCTCGCCGCTGGCGACGAGATCGATCAGGCGACGTCCGCTCGTCCGCGGATCGCGCGGGCGGTCGGCGTCGTTCATGGCGGCAGCCGGACGCATTCCGCTACCGGTATCGGCACCGGCACGAGGCGCTGGAGCGGCGGGCGCATGCCGGCGCCCAACCGTTCACACGCGTGCGGCCGCCATCGTGCTCTGGCTGACGTCCCCCGTGGCCGCCCCGTACCATCGCTCCTCCATTTCGCCAGGCGCATGTGATGCCCGACTTCCTGCAAGCCCTCCTGCTCGGCGTGATCGAGGGCGTCACTGAGTTCCTGCCGATCTCCAGCACCGGCCACCTGCTGATCGCGGAGCGCTGGCTCGGGCATCGCTCGGATCTCTTCAACATCGCGATCCAGGCCGGCGCAATCCTCGCCGTGGTCGCGATCTACCGCGAACGGCTGTGGCAGCTCGCGATGTCGTTCGTCGGCCGCGGCAATGCCGACGTGCACGGCCAGCCGGCGCGGGACTATGCGATCAAGCTCGGCGCGGCTTTCCTGGTGACCGCCGTGCTGGGCTTGGTGGTGAAGAAGCTCGGCTTCCAGCTGCCCGACGAAGTCACGCCGGTCGCGTGGGCACTGGTGATCGGCGCGGTGTGGATGGTGATCGCGGAAGTGTTCGCGGCGAAGCGCGCGGCGGCGATCGGCGAGCGCACGACCATCAGCTGGACGGTCGCTTTGCTCGTCGGCGTCGCGCAGGTCGTCGCCGGTGTATTTCCGGGGACGTCGCGTTCGGCGGCAACGATCTTCGTCGCGTTGCTCGCCGGCACGACGTCGCGCGCGGCGGCGACGGAATTCGCTTTCCTGGTCGGCATTCCGACGATGTTCGCGGCAACGGGCTACGAGCTGCTGCACCTGATCAAGGACGGCGGCGTCGCCGGCGAAGACTGGAGTGCGCTCGGCATCGCCTTCGTGGTGTCCACGATCACCGCCTTCGTGTCGGTGAAGTGGCTGCTGCGCTACATCCAGACGCATCGCTTCACCGCGTTCGCGATCTACCGCGTGGTGCTCGGTATCGCGTTGCTCGCACTGGTGCCGACCGGCAGCTGATCCCCGGAATCCGCAATGACGAAGGCCACGACGCGCAAGCCTCGTGGCCTTCGATATTTTGAGCCTCCAAGATCGGAGCGATCAGGGTGCGCCGCGCGACGGGACGCCGTGCGCAGGCCGCGTGGTCTCGGCGACTGTCGGCCCTTCGGCGGCCGCGGTCGATTCCGTCCGCGCGGTCGCCGCCGCCAGTTCCGCCTGTCGCGCGACTTCGAGATCGAGACGTCGCTGCGCATCGGCGAGCGGCGTCTCGTCCGGGCATTTCGCATCCGGGAAGCCGTAGGCCTCGCGCAGGTCGAGGCCGCAACGCGTCACTTCGTCCCACGGCTTTTCGTCGACGCCGCAGCGCGCCTCGAACTGGCGCTGGAAGGCGTCGCGACGGCGCATGAAATCCTCGCCGCACTTGCGGCGGATCACGATGCGATCGAGATCGTCCTGCGCGGCGTTGCGACCGACCAGGCCGTATTCGTCGAGTTCGTCCGGCGTGAGCAGGCGCAGGCGACGATTCGGCACCGTCATCATCAGGTCAGCGACGGCGAGCGCGACGCCGTGACGTTCGAAGTAGTCGCGCACCATGGCATTGACGTTGCGCAGTTCGTCGTTGAGTTCGCTGCGCGACGTGGCATTCGAGCGATCACGCATCAGGCGATGCACGCCGACATTGCCGTGAACGATGCGATCGTCCGCCGCCGCGAGCACGAGCACGCAGGCCGACAGGCAGTTCGCGTCCTTCTTGACCCGCACCGTCCACTTCGCGTCGGCGAGCGCATCGCCGGCGCGGATCGCCTCTTCGACGTGACCGCCGGCGGAATCGATGTCGAGCAGGCGTTCCGGCAGATCCATGCGCTGCGCCATCGCGGAGACGCGGCGCATCAGTTCGGTGAAGCCGCCATCGATGCGGCCGCTGTAGTGCAGGCGCACCAGACCGGTCGATGCACACGACGCGAGCGCGTCGTAGAGCGGATAGAACTCGAGCGAATCGAGGGCGCGCGGTGCGTCGTCGCTGTCGTCGCGTTCGCAGCTGACTTCGGCGAGACCCCGCTCGACGCGGGCGGCGGGCCAGTGCGTACCGGTGAGGTCGTCGTTCGGCTGCGGCAGCGGGTCGTCGCCCGCCGGCATCGGCGCGACGGCGTTGTCGCCCAGCGTGACCGGGGCATGCGTCGCGGGGGGCGGTGCCGCGTCACAGGCCGCCAGCAGCAGCACGATGGCGACCGCGAGGCCCGTCCGCATTACCCGTCCCAACTGCCGCACCGCTCGCCCTCCGACATCCCGACCTTGACTGCATCGTGGCGCCCGGCCGATGAACCCCGGCTGGGCCGCCTTCCCAGTCTAACGGCGGGAACCGCTCAGCCCTTGACGTCCGGATGCAGCGAATACGTGCCCTGCAAGGTCGCTTCGCCGAGCACGTGGCCGTGCATGGCGCGCAGCACGTCGCCCGAGGTGAAGCGTTCGGGCAGGTCGAGCGTGGCAACGTCCAGCGCGAAGAGGCGGAAGAAGTAGCGGTGCAGGCGCAGGTCGTTCGGCGGCGGGAACGGGCCGTCGTAGCCGCGCCAGTCGCCCTTCATCGTGTCGTCGCCGGCGAACCAGCCGGTGTAGTCGTTGAGTCCCTGGCGGCTGCCGGCGGGGCCGGTGGGCGCCGCTTTGCCGTGGGGAACGACGCCGTCGCTGGCGCTGCCTGCCGTGATCTCGCGCAGGTCGGCGGGGATGTCCGCCATCGCCCAATGCGTGAAATCGCAGCGCGGCTGGTCGACCGGGATCTCAACGCCCGGCTTGCCGACCATCTCCGGCACCGTCGGCACGTCGGGGTCGACGACCAGAAGCGCGAACGACCTGGTGCCCGCCGGCACGTCGTCCCAGCGCAGGTGCGGATTGCGGTTCGGGCCGAAGCCGACGCTGTCGCCCGTGCGCACGCCGGCGGCGAACTCGGCGGGCAGGCGCTGGCGATGCTCGAAGCTGTCACTGGTCAGGCGCATGGCGGTCTCCGGTGGAAGGGGACGGATCGATCAGGCGGTGTAACCCAGGCGCGCGGCGACCGGGCCGAGCACGGCGAAGGCGTCGTCGAACACGCCGGCGAAGCGCTGCCAGTGACCCGACGGCAAGCGGCCCGGACCGAACGAGGTCAGCGGCGGCACCGGCACTTCGATCTGCATCGACTCGGCCAGCGCCTGCGCGACGCCGGCGGGGTCGTTCTCGATGCCGTCCAGGCGGACGAGGCGATGCGGGAACAGATCCTGCTCATGCAGGTCGGCGATCTGCGACAGCACGCCGGCCAGCCACGATGCCGCGGCGAGCGGCGATTCGAAGCGCAGCGGCAGCGCGCCACCGAAGGCGAGCCAGTCCATCAGCATGTCGCGTGGATCGCGCAACGCCACCATCAGCATCGCTTCGGGCATATACGGGCGCAGCGCGAGCAGCAACGCGTTGTCCCAGTGCAGCAGCCAGTCGAACACGTTGCGATCGGCGATGCCGCGCGCCGGCAATCCCGCGCGCCACTGGCTCGCGAGGTACGCGCCGTCGATCTGCTTCGCGACCAGCGCGTGCGCGGTGTCGAAGCGCTGGAACGGGTCGTTCGGCGGTTGCGGCCCGAAGCGATCGGTGAGCATCGGCGCGCCACCGAGCTCGAAGGTGCGAACGAGGCGCTCGACCATCGCACCGGGCGCGCCCCACATCAGCAGTACGCCGGGCGCGTTGTCCGGCAGCGGCGCGAGCTCGGGCCACGGGCCGACGAAGCCGGTCGCCGAGGGCAGCGGCAGGCGTTCGTCGACGATCTCCTGCTGCAGGGCCAACCACGTCGACGCCGCATCGGCCGGGCGACCGGCGCGATCCAGCGCGAAACCCAGCAGCTGACGCAGGCCGCGCGCGACCTGCGGATCACTGACGCGTTCGATCAGGCTGCGCAGCCGCGTGACCGCCTGCTCGGGGTCACGCGTCATCAAGCCGTCGAGCAGGCGCATCTCGGCCTGCGTATGCCCCGGCTCGAGGTCGGCGACGCGCTGCGCGGCGGCTTCGGCAAGCTCGCTTTCGCCGCGCAGGTCGTGCAGCGACATGCGCGCGAGCAGCGCCGGCACGTCATCCGGCATGGCCGCGAGCCAGCGATCGATCACGGCGCGCGCTTCGTCGCTGCCGAACGCTTCGGCGCCGAGGCGTGCGAGCCACAGGTCGTGTTCCTGCGCATGCGTGGCGAGCGCGGCGTCGAGCGTATTGCGCGCGTCGTCGCGATCCTCGCGCAGCTGCCAGGCGGTGAGCAGTGCCGACAGCGTGCGGCGATCGCCCGGCATGCGCGCGAGCGCGTGCTTGAGGCGGGGCAGCGCACTGTCGAGGCGATCGGCTTCGATTTCGAGTTCCCCGACGAGGCGATGAAGCGCCGGCGACATGGTGTCGTCGTCGAGCAGCGGTTGCAGCTCCTCCGCGGCTTCGCCCGGGCGTCCCTGCTGACGCACGATGTCGGCGATCAGCGCGCGCAGCGCGACGTTGTCGGGCGTCGACTGCAGCACGCCGCGGAACGCCTGTTCGGCGAACGCGAGGTGGCCCTTGGCGAGGTAGGCGAAACCCAGCGAGTTGCGCAGCATCGGCTCGTCCGGCGCCATCTGCGACGCGCGCGACAGCACGTCCAAGGCCTCGTCGGCGCGACCGCGACGCAGCGCGACGACGCCTTCCACCGCGGCGACGTAGGGATGCTCCGGCGCGATGCGCGCCGCGGTGCGCACGAGGCGTTCGGCTTCGTCCAGATCGCCGCGGCCGACCGCGAGCTGCGCCTGGATGATGTAGGCCGGGAACTGGTTGGGATCGAGTCCGACGCTCTTGGCGAGCGCGGTTTCGGCGCCGCTGAGATCGCGCGACTGCAGCAGCAGGCCGGCGCGCTCGAGGTGGAGGTCCGCGTTCTCCGGCTCCAGCTGCAGCGAACGATCGAGCGTCGCCATCGCGGCGGCGTTGTCGCCCGCCAGGCGCTGCGCCGCCGCGAGCAGGCGCAATGTGCGCAGGTCGTCCGGCTGCTGGTCGGCGAGCGTCTGCGCGGCGGCGAGGGCTTCGCCGGCGGCGCCGCGGCGGAGCGCGTCGATCACGGTGTCGTACATGGAAATTCCCGGGGAAATGCGAAAGGCGACCCGGGATTGTAGCGGGGGCTACGCGCCGGCCGGACGGTCCAGCACGTCGGCCACCCAGGCTTCGGCGAAGCCATCCAGGCGCGCATTGCGCAGGAACCCGCAATGGCCGCCGTGCGGGGTGATGGTCAGGCGCGTTCCTGGGGCCAGCACCAGATGCTCGAAGTCCTCGACCGGGATCACCGGATCGTCGGCGGCGGTCAGAATTTCGGCAGGGACCTGGAGCGCGGCGAGGCGCTCGCCCGCCAGCGTGTAGCCGTCGAAGTAGTTTTCCAGCGTGCCGAAATCGGTGTGGCGTTCGACCAGCCACTGCGTCAGCGGACGCAGGCGCTGCGCGAGCGTGCGGTCGTCGAGGTGCAGCAGGTGGGGAAACAGCGCGCGCTTGCGCACCAGCGAGGCGCGCCACTTGCGCTCGAAGTAGCGCCGATACAGGCCGACGCCGCGATCCATCGCGTGCATCGTGTGCGCCGGATCTAGCACCGGACACACGGCGGCGACGCGCTCCAGCCGCAGTCCCGCGTCGGGCGCGCGCAATGCGAGGCGCAAGGTGAAGTTGCCGCCGAGCGAGTAGCCGGCGGCGAGCATGCGCGGCGCCGGAAAGCGTCGCGCGACTTCCACCGCGGCGCGCACGACTTCGTCGATGCAGTTGGAGTGGAAGATCTGTTCGTTGAGGTGATGGCTGTCGCCGTGGTCGCGGAAATTCAGGCGGAACGTCGACCACCCGCGGCCGAGCAGCTCGGCCGCGGTGAGGCGCATGTAGCTGGAATCGACGCTGCCTTCCCAGCCGTGCAGCAGCAGCGCGAGGCCTTTCGATGCGCCGTTCGCCGGCTCGTCGTGCAGGCCGGACAGGCGCACGCCGTCGCCGGCGTCGATGATGTGCGGCGTGGTGCGCGCCGCACGCGCGGCCAGTCGTTTTTCACCCAGTCGACCTCGCAGCAGGCTGGTGCCGACGACGGTCTGGAGGTGGGCGTCGCGCAGCCACCACGGCGGCGCAAAATCGGCGGCCTGCATCGCGGCTCAGCCGCCCATCGCCGCCAGGATGCGCGTGCGGGACAGTTCGGCGATGCGGCGTCGACCGTCCTCCGTGCCCGCCGGAATCGGCTCGAGGAAATGCACGTTCGCGGTGCGCGTGGGTTCGCCGAGCAGGCGGAAGAAATTCGCGGCGAAGCTCTCGCGCTTGCCGAAGGCGACGACCTGCTGCGCGTCGCCGTTCTCGCCGTAGATCAGCGCGACCGGCTGCACCGGCACGCCGGCTTCCACCGCCGCGGTGAAGATGCGCGCGTGGAACGGTCCGAGTTCGCTGCCGCCCCGCGTGCCGCCTTCCGGAAACACGCCGACCGAGTCGCCGCGCTGGAGGCGTCGCACCATTTCGCCGAGCACGCCGCCCAGCGATTCGGTGCTGCCGCGACGGTGATAGATCGTCTGCCCGCGCGACGCGAGCCAGCCCACGACCGGCCACCGCGAGATCTCGTCCTTGGCGACGAAGCCCATCATCCGCTGGCTGTGCAGCATGGAGATGTCGACCCAGCCGACGTGGTTGGCGACGAACATCGTCGCGCCCTTCAGCGGGGTGCCGCTGCGCCGCAGGCGGAAACCGAAAATGCGCATCAGCCCGGCCGACCAGGCACGGATCACGCGGTGCTGGAACGGCTCGTCGCCCCAGCGCCAGCGGCGGGTAAGCGGCGTCAGCAGCAGCAGGGTCAGCGGCAGGTGGACCAGCGCATGCCATAGCAGCGCGGGCACACGGATCAGGTAGCGCGGCGCGCGCAGGACGGCGCCCGGCACGGCGGCGCCTGCGGGGGACGAGGGCGCGATCATCGGTGGAACGATACCGGACGCACGCCCGCCGGGGGAACGCGAATGGCGGTCAAACCGGCGCGCGCGGCACCACCGCGAGGGTCAGGCGGGAGATGCACACCAGCTTGCCGCGCGCGTCCTCGATGCGGATTTCCCAGACATGCGTGCTCGCGCCGACGTGCAGCGGCCGTGCGGTGCCGGTGACCACGCCATCGCGCACGCCGCGCACGTGGTTGGCGTTGATCTCGATGCCGACGCAGATGCGATCCGCCGGCACGCACAGGTTGCCGGCGGTCGAGCCCAGCGTTTCGGCGAGCAGCACCGACGCGCCACCGTGGAGCAGGCCGTAAGGCTGCCGTGTGCGTTCGTCCACCGGCATGGTGCCGCGCAGGAAGTCGGGGCCGAGCTCGGTGAAGCGGATGCCCAGCGGAATCATCGCCGTCCCGTCGGACAGCGCGTTGAGGTCGTCGAGCGTGGAGGTGCCGCGGAAGGGGGAATCGGTCATCGCGCCACGATAGCGCGGGGCGTCGCGGGGCTCAGCGGCCGGCGACGAGATCCAGCGTTGCGACGCGGCCGTCGGCGTGGCGCACGGTCATGCGCAGATGATCGCCAGGCTCGACCGACTTGAGCTTTTCGGCCAGCGGCTTGGCCGGCGCGCCCTTGATGGCGACGCCGTCGATATCGATCACCGCGTCACCGGCACGCAGGCCGGCATTGGCCGCGGGCGACGCCGCGATCACGCGGGTGACCTGGACGCGCTCGAGGCTCGGCGTCAGGAAGAACCCCGCCGTTTCCACCTCGACGGCAAAGCCGAGGTGGCCCTTCGCGGCGCTCGCGGGAGTCACGGCCAGGGCACAGGCGAGGCCGGCGGCGGTGGCGGCGCGAAGGGCGGTCGGTCGGAACATGGAACGGTCAGGACGTCAGCGGGCGGATCAGGCGACGCGGAAGCGCGGGCCGGCCCAGTCGGTGGTGTAGCGACGGTTGCTGGCGTAGCCGCTGCTCTTGCCGTAGCCGGTGCCGA
The DNA here is from genome assembly GCF_003367355.1 of Lysobacter sp. TY2-98. Lineage (NCBI taxonomy): Bacteria > Pseudomonadati > Pseudomonadota > Gammaproteobacteria > Lysobacterales > Lysobacteraceae > Lysobacter > Lysobacter sp. TY2-98. The sequence continues at coordinate 2,926,340 of NZ_CP031413.1, read as the reverse complement.
AGTCACGTTCCAACGGGTTCTGGCGGGCGGGGGCGGCGAACTGGACGATGCGGGCGACTTCGACCGGGGTCGGGTTCGGGGTGTGGGTGGTGGCGTTCATGGCGGTGTCCCTGGTGAGTTGGTGAATCGGTGTGTTGGTAGAGTACAACACCTAAACGATTGGACATGGGCCAGAAGTCACCCCACCGACGGACTAGACCGGTCGAGCCCGCTCAAACCGCGGTTTTCCGGTAAGTGGCCGGGCACCCCACGGTGCTCGACGGGTCGCGGACACGGCACTGCAGTACCGCTAGGCAGACCACGTCGCGTGCCCAGGCTTACCGCGCGCGCATGGCACGCATCGACGTCGCGTACGTCGACGTGCACGGCACCTTGCATCGCCACGTCATCGCGCTCGCCGATCATCGCGACCGATTTCCCAATCACGACTTCCGCATGACGGATGCCCCTCTCGTGCGCGCGATGCCGCACGCGCTCGACCGCACCGAAGACGTCGACGATGAAGGCGATGAAGCCGATCGGCGCCACGGCGTCGCGGACGATCAGGTACGGCGCGACGGCGGATGCCCTGCGCGACGACGCGACATGCCGAGTCCCGCGTCGTCAGCGATTCAGAGAATCGGTGCCAGCCCCGCGCCGAACGCGGTGAAGATGCGCGTCATCACGCTCTTGAAGCCGATCGCGACTTCGGGGAAATCGCCCACCGGTTCGTAGCAGTCGCGGAATTTCGGATCGTCGGGATACAGCGGATGCGTGCACTGCAGCGACGGCTTGAATTCGTAGCTGGTGCCGTAGCGGCGCGGCCACAGGTCGAAGATCGGCAATTGCTCGGATGCCTTCGTCACCGAATAGTCGACGCCCGACAGCACCGGCGCCTTGTCGCGCGGCGCGATCACCCACGAATTCGCCGGCGAGATGTCGCGGCTGATGCTCGCGGCGAGTTCGCGCGCGAAGGCGGGGTCGCGGATCACCACCATCGACTCGGTGTTGTAGTGATCGCCGCGTGGATCGAAGTTGTGCGTGCCGACGATGCCGACGCTTTCGTCGATCACCACCGACTTCGCGTGCAGGCCCATGCGCACGCCGGCGCGCTCCAGCGGCACCGGCGCATTGCTGCGCGGGCTGCCGTAGGCGAGCGCGGCGAACTCCGTTTCGAGCGGACGCGGCTTCGCGCGCCGCGCGTTCTGGCGCGCGAGCTCGCAGTCGACCACGCTGTTGCGATTGCATTCGATGCGCTGCGACTTCGTGGGCGGCGTTGAAGGCGACGGGGCCGCTGGCGTGATGGTCGACGACGGCGACCTCGGCGCACCCGAGGCCACTGCGGTCGCGCCCGAGAGCGGTTGCACGCTGTGTTCGCCGGTCGTGCTCGAGGTGGACGCTACGCCGGCGGCCGCGGTCGGCGCGACGGCGCTCGACGCGACGACATCCACCGGCACCGCGCCCGTCGTCGCGACATCGATCGGCACGTCCTGCGGGAACGGTTTCATCTCGTAGATGTTGAAACCGTACTCGCGCAGGTAGCGGCGCTTGTATTTGTAGGAAAGCGCGTAGGCGATGAACGCGTCGGTCGCGGCCAGGCTGTTGGTCGAGATGATCACGCGCGGCGCGTCGGGCCGCTGGTGCAGCGTGCGGAACATCTCGCGCGCGGGCTCCGACAGCACGAGATACGGCGTCTGCAGCATCACGCGATCCTTGGCGCCGAGGATCAGGTCGCGCAGGGTGGTCGTCGCCGGCGACGTCGCGCCTTCGGCGGTGACCTTCCCCGGCGGATCGGCGACGTATTCGACGTCGGTGACGGGCAGCACGTGCTGCATGAGGCGCGAGCTGACGAAGGCGGGATCGTCGACCAGCGCCTTCGCCGCAGTAAGCCGTTCGGGATGTTCGACGCCCTGTGGCAGCGCGGGAACGCCGTCCTTCATCAGCAGATGCCCGACGTCGGCGAGATGCTCGATCGGTACGGCGCGGTGATCGCCCCAGTAGCCTTCGAAGCTGTCGTGCATCTGACGCGCGGCCGGGCCGGCGATGAGCACGTCGCGATCGCGGAAGTTGTACGCGCTGCTCCAGTCGTAATAGTCGTCCTGGTAGTTGCGCCCGCCGGTGATGCCGATCGCGCCATCGACCAGCAGCAGCTTGGTGTGCATGCGCCGGTTGAGGTCGTGCCAGCAGCACGCCGCGGCGAGCGCGTATTGCGGATAGTTGATGCGCGCGCGGCTGAGCACCGGGTTGTAGACGCGCGCTTCGAGGTTGGCATGCGCCCCCGCGAGCGCGGCCAGCGTCTCCACGCGCTTCAGCGCGGAGAGCTGGTCCATCAGGATGCGCACGCGCACGCCGCGTTTCGCCGCCTTGATCAGTTCGTCGAGCACGAATCGCGCGGAGTCGTCCTCGTCGAAGATGTAGGTCTGCAGGTCGATGCTGGTCGTCGCCGTGCGGATCAGGTCGATGCGTGCGAGCAACGCGTCGCTACCGCGGTCGAGCAACAGCGTGTAGTGGCGCGGCTTGTCGGGCGTCGACTCGGCGAACGCGCGACCGGCGAGTTCGTGCAGCGGCGACGGCCGCGCGCAGGCGTCGGGGCGGTCGCAGTCGATCGCGGCGGGACGCGCGGCTTCCACCACGGCATCGACCTTGCGCATCTCGCGCGACGACAGCCCGGCGCAGCCTGCCAGCGCGGCCGCAAGCAGCACCGCCATGGCCAGGCGCATCAGGAGGGAGGTGTCAGTCGACGAACAGGACATTCAGCTGGAACCGGACGCGGTCGGCCAGCGCCCAGCGCCAACCGTCGAGACCGTAATCATCGCGACTCACGCGTCCGGAGGCGAGGATGGGACAGTCGTACCCCGGCCGCGTGCAGGTCGCGGCGGCCAGTTCGAAACGTTCGCGGTGTTCGACGCCATGCATGCGCAGCACGCCCTCCATCACCCCGCCGACGTGCGCGAACGTCGCCGGGTACGGGTCGGACGTGAACTCGATGGCCGGATAGCGCTCGACGTCGAACAGCGCCGGCCCACGCGCCAGCCGCGTGTAGTAGTCGGAGCTGCCGATGCGCAGGCCACGTGCGTCCAGGCGCATGTGCACCTGGCGACGGCCGTCGGCCAGCGTGTCGACGCGGCCTTCGGCCAGCGGAAACTGCCCACGCACCTGCGAACCGATGCGCGTATGCAGATCGAAATCGATGCGCGAGCGCGCCGTGTCGAGCGCCTGCGCGAAGCCCGGACCGCAGGCGAGGCCGAGCAGCGCGGATAGGAGGATGCGCGGCGTCACGGCCACCAGAACTGGGTGAGCTCGGCGACGCCGGGTTCGAGCGCGGCGTCGGCCGGCATCGAGAGCACGGCGATGCCGGCGGGCGGCATGCCGCGGTAGTCGCCCGACTGCCCACTCGCCATCAGCGCGACGAGCTGTTCGAGGCCCGGGTTGTGGCCGACCAGCATGACGTTGCGCTTGTCGCGGTAGCGGTCGGCGATCTCGATCAGCTGGCCGGGCGTGGCCTCGTAGATCTCCGGTTCGATGCGCTGGTCGATGTAGCCGGTCACGCGCATCACGTCCTCGAGCGTCTCCCGCGTGCGCACGGTCGGCGAGAGCAGCACGCAGTCGGGCGCGCCACCGTGCTCGACCAGCCAGCGCCCGACCGCCTCGGCCTCGGCATGCCCGACGGCCGACAGGGGACGGTCGGCATCGGTCTGCCCGGACTGCAGGGCTTCGGCGTGGGCGTGTCGCAGCAGGATCAGATGGCGCATGGTCGACGGGCTCCGGTCGGGGATCAGCTTGGGGCTTCGCGGTCGCCGCGAAGTGAACGCTTGCCATCGAGGCTACACCGCGCGGCGCGTCGGCGGCGTATCGCGCACGACCCGTATCATTCGCGCTCCGCCGGCGCGGGACGCCCGGCTCCGATGTGTCCGCAATGAGTGAACTGCACGACCTCGTCGCGTTGATCCGCGCGAACACCCCGCTGATCGTCATCGAGACCCGCGACGAGGCGCGCGTCGTCGAGCTGTTCCGGCAGGCGCTGATGCACGTCTGGCGCGAGCTGTACCGGTGGTCGATCACCGAAGGCCTGCGCCGGCTCGATTTCGACCGCGAGGATCCGCCGCACATCGCGCCGGACGCGAGCAGCACGTTCCAGGCCATGCGCGATGCCGAGCAGCGCGGCATCTACGTGCTGTTCGACATGCATCCCTACCTGGGCTACGCCGGTAGCCAGCGCATGCTGCGCGACCTGGTGCAGCGTCGCGACTGCCAGCCGCACGTGATCGTGCTGGTCGGACAGAACGTGGAGCTGCCGCCCGATATCGAATCGCTGGCGGTGCGCTACCGCCCGCAGATGCCGGACGCGAACGCGCGACTGAAGATCGTGCGCGAGGAAGCCGACGCCTATGCGCGCGAGAACGGCGGGCGCCGCGTGCAGGTCGACGCCGAGGCGGCGCAGCAGATTGTCCGCAACCTGCGCGGACTGGATCCGGTCGACGTGCGCCGCATCGCGCGCCACCTGATCTTCCGCGACGGCGCGCTCAACGCCGACGACCTGCCCGAGCTCGCCAAGCTCAAGTTCGAACTGCTCAACCGCAGCGGCCACCTGCACTACGAATACGACGCCGCGCAGATGGACGACGTTGCCGGCGCGCGCAGCCTCAAGCGCTGGGTCGGCCAGCGCAAGAACGTGTTCCTCGCCGCCGAACCGCCGCCGGGGCTGGATCCGCCCAAGGGCGTGCTGCTGCTCGGCGTGCAGGGCTGCGGCAAGTCGATGCTGGCCAAGGCCGTCGCCGCGGGTTTCGCGGTGCCGCTGGTGCGCCTGGACTTCGGCACGCTCTACGACAAGTTCCACGGCGAGACGGAAAAGAACCTGCGCCAGGCGCTGGAGTCCGTCGAACAGCTCGAGCCCTGCGTGCTGTGGATCGACGAGATCGAGAAGGGCCTGTCGACCGACGAAGGCAACGGCGATGGTGGGGTCTCGCGCCGCGTGCTCGGTTTCCTGCTGACGTGGATGGCCGAGCGCAAGTCGCGGGTGTTCCTCGTCGCCACCGCGAACCAGATCGACGCGCTGCCGCCCGAACTCCTGCGCAAGGGGCGCTTCGACGAGATCTTTTTCGTCGACCTGCCCACCACGGAGATGCGCGAGCAGCTTTTTCGCGTGCACCTGAAGAAGCGCGGACTCGATGCCGCGGCATTCGACATCGCTGCGCTGGCGAATGCGAGCGACGGCTTCTCCGGCGCGGAGATCGAGCAGGCAATCGTGTCGGGCCTCTACGCCGCACATGCCGCGGGCGTGCCGCTGTCGGACTTCACGTTGCGTGGCGAGCTGCGCAGCACGCGCCCGCTGTCGGTGGTGATGGGTGAGCGCGTGGCCGCGCTGCGGGAGTGGGCGCAGGGCCGCACGGTGCCGGCGGACTGACCGCACCCCGAATGCGACGAGCCCGGCGCGGGGCCGGGCTCGTCGTTCACTGCGGTTGGAACCGATGACTCAGTACGGGCGGCCCGCACCGCATGCGTTCGCGCGATCGTCGGTCGGATCGCACGGGCGACGGTCGTCGACGATCTCGAGCGGAGCAGCGTCGCGCTCCGACGAGGCGTTGGTCTCGTCGAGATAACGCACCACCTCGCCCACGCTCGCGGTGAGCGCCGCGCCATCACTCGGGTCCAGCGCCAGAGGCACGATGGTCAGCGTGGAGCCGACGAACGTGAGCTGGTAGTTCGCCGACGCGTTGAGCGTGCCCTGCCCGATCGCGTACTGGCCCGTCGTTTCACCCGGTGCGCGCACGAGGCTGCCCGACAGCGTGTCTCCGGCCACCAGCGCGCCCTGCGTGACGCCGTAGGTCAGCGCCGGATCCGGTGTGGCCTGGAGCTTGTTCAGCGGGTTCGCGGTGACCGTGATGGCACGACGCAGGATGTCCGCGACGGTCGAACCCGGCACCACGATCGTGTAGTTGCCCGCGTCCGCACCGGTCAGCGCCACGCCGCCGACGGCGACGGTCTTGCCCGTGCCGGCATTCGCGTCACTGAAGGTGTACGTGCCCGTGGCGCCGACGGTGTCGCCGGCCACCACACCGTTCAACGCGATCGAACCGGTGCCCGTGCGCGTGCCGTCGTAGGTCTTGTTGCTGACGGTCGCGGTGCCGGTGATCGACTTGCGCAGGATGTCGCCGAGCGCGGAGGCCGACACGCCGATCGTGTAGTTGCCCGCGTCGACACCGTTCAGCGTGACGCCGCTGACGGTGACGAGCTTGCCGGTGCCGGCGTTCTTGTCGGCATAGGCGAACGTGCCCGTCGCGCCCACCGTGTCACCGGCGACCACACCATTCAACGCGATCGAGCCGGTGCCGGCGGTGTTGCCGTCGTACGTCTTGGTCGCGACCGTCGGCGTGCCGGTGAGCGCCTTCTGCAGGATCGTGCCGGTGGCGGTCGTCGGCACGGTGAGCGTGTAGTTGCCCGCGTCGGTCCCGGTGAGCGCGGTACCGGACACGTTGACCGTCTTGCCCGTGCCCGCGTTCTTGTCCGCGAACGCGAACGTGCCGGTCGCGCCCACGTTGTCGCCGGCCACCGTGCCGGCCAGACCGAACGTACCGGTCGCGGCCGTGGTGCCGTCGTAGATCTTCGTGGTGACCGTCACCGTGCCCGTGATCGCCTTGCGCAGGATGTCGCCGAGCGCCGAGGCCGGCACGTTGACGACGTAGTTGCCGGCATCCGCGCCGTTCAGCGTGACGCCGCTGACGGTGACGTTCTTGCCCGTGCCCGCGTTCTTGTCGGCGAAGGTGAACGTCGCCGAGACCCCGAGGTCGTCGCCTGCGACGACGCCAGTGATCGCGATCGTGCCGCTGCCATTGGTCGTGCCGTCGTAGGTCTTCGTCGCGACCGTGGCGGTGCCGTTGATGGCCTTCTGCAGGATGTCGCCGAGCACGCTGGCGGGCACCGTAAGCGTGTAGTTGCCCGCATCCGCACCGTTGAGCGTGGTGCCCGAGACGGTAACGGTCTTGCCGGTGCCCGCGTTCTTGTCGGCGTACGTGAACGTGCCGGTCGCGCCGACACTGTCGCCCGCGACGACGCCAGTGAGACCGATCGTGCCGCTGCCGGCGGTCGTGCCGTCGTATGTCTTCGTGGTGACGACCGGCGTGCCCGTCAGCGCCTTCTGCAGGATGTCACCGAGCGTGGAGGCGGGGAGAGTGACCGTGTAGTTGCCCGCGTCCGCACCCGACAGCGTGGCGCCGGACACGGTGACCGTCTTGCCCGTGCCCGCGTTCTTGTCGCTGAAGGTGAAGGTGGCCGAACCGTTCACGGCGTCGCCGCCCAGCACGCCGCCGAGCGTGACCGTGCCGCTGCCGTTCGCGTTGCCGTCGTAGGTCTTGGTGGCGACGGTGACCGTCCCCGCGATCGCCTTCTGCAGGATGTCGCCGAGCAGCGACGACGGCACCGTGAGCGTGTAGTTGCCCGCGTCCGCGCCGCTGAGGGTGACGCCCGACAGCGTGACGGTCTTGCCGGTGCCCGCGTTCTTGTCGACGAAGGTGAACGTGCCGCCCGCAGCGACGTCGTCGCCGCCGATGGCGCCCGACAGCGTGATCGTGCCGCTGCCGTTGGTGGTGCCGTCGTAGGTCTTGGTGGTGACCGTACCGGTGCCGGTGATCGCCTTCTGCAGGATGTCGCCGATCGTCGATGCGGGCAGCGTCAGCGTGTAGTTGCCGGCGTCGGTGCCGTTGAGCGTGGCGCCGCTGATGTTCACCGTCTTGCCGACGCCCGCGTTCTTGTCGAGGAAGGTGAAGGTGCCGGTCGCACCGACGGTGTCGCCGGCGACGAGGCCGGAGAGCGCGATCGTGCCGCTGCCGTTGGTGGTGCCGTCATAGGTCTTGGTGGTGGCGGTCGGCGTGCCGGTCAGCGCCTTCGGATCGACCGTCACCCGGCCCGCGTTGTTGAACGCGAAGGTGTAGCCGTTGGTGCTCACCAGCGAGCCGTTCGCAATCGTGATCGCGTACGGGCCGCCCGCGACAGGAGCGCGCGTCGCGAAACCGCCGGACGCGACCGTCGGCGCACCGGTGAACACGTTCGCCGCGGTGTCGCCGAGGTACGCGCCCGCCACGCCCGGGCGGAAGCCGGTGACCGTGTAGAAGCTGCCGGCCGAACCGGTGAGGTCGGTGCCGTAGGTCTTGGTCGTGTCGGTGGTGGTGAAGGTCAGCGTCGGCGCGAAGGCGAAGACGTAGCGGTTGCCGGCCACCGACGACGGCGTCAGCGTGTTGATCGTCTTGCCCCAGATGGCCGTCTGCCCGCTGTCGAGGTTGTCGTACGACGGGAACGGCGACGGGGACTGCTGGTAGATCACCCAGTGCCCGCTCGCGACGACGGCGTCGCTGCCCGACTGGTTGTAGAAGTTGTTGGACGACAGGGCAACATCGCGTCCGATGATCTGGCCGCCTGCATCGATCTGCGCGTTGTCGCCGACCACCTCGATGCGCACGTCCCCGCTGCCTGCATTGACGACGTTGTCGACCGTCAGGCTGTTGAGATCGCGCAGCACCAGACCGTTCGAGGAGAACGGGCCGATCGAGTTGATGTGGTTGTTGCCGCTGAGCGTCGCGGCGCCGCCGACGGTGCCCGAGAGGCGGATGGTGTCGAGCGCACCGGTGACGGTGAACGCACTGCCCGCGTTGGCCTGCAGCGCGCCGGTGTACGCGTTGCCCAGCGTGATCGCACCCGCGCCGGCGTTGAGGAAGGCCGAACGGAAGACGCCGCCGTTGTAATCGCCGACGGTGAGGTCGCCGATCTGGATGCCGTTCGCCGTGACCTGCAGCGTCGAATTGGGCGAATTCACCGACGCCGCGGTGAACGACCCGCCGGTCAAATTGAATACGAACGGATTGACCGCGCCGAGCGTGACCGCGTCGAGGTCGATCGCACCGGTGGTGCGCACGCTGCCGCCGTCGAACTGCGCTGCACCGTTCACGGTGAGCGACGACAGCCGGGTCGTCGCGCCGACGTTGCCGGTGATAGTGGTGCCGTTCGCGCTGCTGACCGTCAGGTTCGATGGCGAGCCGCTGCCGTCGACGGTTCCGTCGAGCAGCACGGCGCCACCGCCCGACTGCATCGACGTGTCGCCGTTGAGCACGACGTTGCCGGTGAGCGTGATGTCGCCGGTGGCGAGCACATTGCCGGCGACGCCGATCTGCGGGCCCGCGAAGGACAGCGAACCCGCGCTGTTCGAGGAGTTGCCGAGCGTCCACGCGGTGGTGGAGTTCGCGCTGACATCGCCGCTGATCGAATTCGTGAACTGAGCGCTCGCCCAGGCGTTACTGCCGCCGAGCGTGATGCCGCCGCGTGCCGTGGCCTGCAGCGTGCCGGCCACGAGGGCACCGCCTGACTGGTTGATGCTGCTACTGGAGTCGAGGATGACCGTATGGCCGCTGCTGCCGAGGTCACCGCTCAGATCGATCGAACCGCCACCGATGGTGGTCAGCCGAACGACGCCGTTGTCGGACGACAGCGGCGCGCCGAAGCTGAGGATGCCCAACGAGCCGCCATTCGTCGTGGTGATGTTGAGGTCACCCGGTGCGTGGACAAACGCACCCGCGATGCTCAGCCCGCCCGCGGTGTCCGTGATCGACATGGAGCCCGTCGGGCTCAGGAAGACCGGGTTGAAAGCACCGCCGGTAAAGTCTTTCGCCGTCACCGCATAGTTGCCGCCCACCGTCGGGCCATCGCCGGTGTCGAGCATTTCGCCCGCAGTGATGGACAGGTCGCCCGGCGTGGTGATCCCGCGCTGCGCCGTGAAGTTTGCGTCGCGCGATACCAACTCCACGCTGCCCGCGTTGAAGACGATGTCGCTCGCACCGCCGGGGTTGGCCAGAAGCACGTTGCCCTGGGTATTGGTCATGCCCGCGGCGATCAGCAGGTTGCGGGTGCCGGTGAACGCCGCGCCGGTGCGAACGGTCAGCGCATTCGATTGGCTGCTGCCAACGCCGAGGTCGAGCGTGGTGATCGCTGCGAGGTTCGCGTCGAACGTCACCGTCATGCCGCCGGAGCCGATCAGGGCGTTCGTGCCGGGCGAAACGAGCGTGCCGCTCGAGTCGACGAAATTGCCTTGCACGAAGATGCCGCCGGTATTCGCCGTCAGCTGCGCGCCGGGCGCGATCGAGACACCGGTGCTGCCGGAACCCGCGAACGCGAATGCGGAATTGCCGTCGAGGATATCGACGTCGGCGAGGTTCGCCGTGGACAACAGCAGGCCGCCCACGTTGAAGCGCCCGGTGCTGCCCACCACGATGCCGTTGCTGTTCAGCAGCCACACGTTGCCCGACGACTGCACGAGGCCGTCGATCGTGCTGAAGGTCGCGCCGGTGACGCGGTTGACCAGGATGAAGTTGCCCGGCCCGTTGGCCTGGAACGTGTAGCCGTTGCCGACGTTGAACGCGTTCCAGTTGATGATCGCGCGCGGCGCGGTGACCGTCGCCGTCATCGTGTTGCCGACGGTGTTGACGCTGGCGTTGGTCGTCGCGCCGATTCCGGTGGGCAAGGACTGGGCAGCGGCCTGCGCCGGCCACAGCACCTGCGCCATTGCCGCGAACAGAACGCCGACGGTGAGCCCGCGATGGGTATTCGAAGAAGTCATGGTCGTCGTCCTCAGCGGATCGAGAAGGTGTGGTTGAACGTGAACAGCAGGCGCGCGTCGCGCTTGTCGTCGCCCGGGAACGTCCCGGTCTGCGGCACCGCCCAGGTCAGCGCGAGCTGGCCGTAACGCGTGTAGGCCCGTGCGCCGAGGCCGATCGAACGCAGCGTGGCGTCATAACTGGCGACGTCGCGGTTCCACAGGTGCGCGATGTCGACGAACGCGAACACGCTGCTCGACAGTGCGTCGCGCCGGAAATCCCAACCTGCTTCGAACTGGCCGGCGACGGCGCTGTCGCCGGACGCCGCGCCGGGGTCGAAGCCGCGGCCGACCGTGTAGTTGCCGGCCTGGAATTCCTCGTACGCCGGCAGCGGCGCGTTGGACCACTGCGCGGCACCGTTGAAGGCGAGGAACGGCGTGCTCGCCGACGCCGCGCGCGCCGACCAGCGCGCGCCCAGCCCGAGTCGCGCCGATACGAAGTCGGGCTGCGCCTCCGCGCGCGAAAGCAGGTCATCGCCGGCTTCGCTCGCACCCCAGATGCCGAGGCCCTTGCGCAACTCCAGGGTGCCGGTCGCTGCAAGGCCCGAAGTGGGGCGCTGCCAGCGCGCGTTGGTTTCGAACGACAGCACCCGCAGCTTCTCGTCGAACAGCGGGATCGTGCCCAGGCCGACGCTGCGGAACAGGCCGAGGTCGTTGGTCTGGTTGATCGCGTCGATGCGAAGCGCGCTGTCGACCGACAATGCGCGCGTGCGCACCGCCGCGTAGCGCGCGCCGAGGCGCGCCACGCTCGAATGACCTTCGAGTTCGAGCGCTTCCAATCCACCACCCGGACGCGAGCGCCCGTAGGCGAAGTCGCCGAACAGCGTCCAACCGGACGCGCCGACGCGCACCTCTTCGAGCCACTGCGCGACCTTCTGCTCGCCGCCCAGGCTCGACGACAGCACCAGACTGCTGCGATCGCCGAAGCGCGTGAAACTGTTGCCGTCGACGCGAAGCGACACGTTCTCGCGTCCGAGTTCTTCCGAGCCCAGGTTGTGCGCGCCGATGCCGATGTCGACGACGCGGCGCGGCGCGGCGGTGGCGACGACCTCGAGGCCGTCGGTGCTGCCGTCAGCGGTGCGACGCAGCGCGAAGCGCATGTCAGCGCCCGGAATTTCGCGGGTGAGCAGGAACGCGCGCTCGACGTCGGACCAGTGCGTCGCCGCACCGTTGTCGATCGCGCCGAGATAGGCGCGCGCGAGTGCGGCCGACGGGCCCATCGCCTCGGCGTTCTCGACGACGACGTTGCGCACGCGGCCTTCGGTCACGCGCAGCGTCAGCACGCCCGCGGTGATGTTCTGCTCGGGAATGTCGACTGCGGCGAGCGCCTCGCCCTGCCGCGCGTAGACCGCAGCGACACGATCGCGCGCGGTGCACAGCACCGCGGCGTCGGCCGGATGGCCCAGCAGGTCGACGACGGCGGCGTCGATCATGTCGCGCGCGACCAGCGTCGCGCCCGTCACGTCGATGCGCGTGAGCGTGACCTCGCCCTTGCCGGCGAACGGGCAGGCGCCGGCGACGCTGAGCGTCGAGGGATCGATGAGCGCCGGCGGGACCGCTGGCGTGCGACGCGCCGGATCGACGTCCTGCGCGGTCTGCCCCGGCAGACGGATCGGCGCGACCTGCGCGAATGCCGGTGCGACCAGCACCAAACCCAGAGCCACGGCAATGCCGCGCGCCAACGGCCGGACGGCCGTGTTCGCTTCCAACTTCATCGATTTCCCCCTGTTGAGCCCGGGCGGTAGCCGCGGGCGGCGCGATGTTCCGTGAAATATCCGAGCGTGTACAGCGACTTACTGCGGGGCCCTGAGCGGTTCATCGTCCAGGGCCACCGCAATCCGTGACGCCGCGGACATCGAACGCGGGCCGGCGGCCCAAGGGGTTAAAGGCGCGGAGGGGGCCGGCCGGGCCGGAACGGGCCTTCCCGCGAGGGACGGCATCCATGTCCATGGACGCACGCTCGATCAGACAAATCCGACGGACGGGCACCAGATGCGCCGACTGCCTCGCTGCGGGCGGCGGCGGACACTGCCGTCACCCCAAACCGGTCGAAACCGCCATGCAGCGCATCGTCATCGAACCGATTGAAGACGGCTGGCTGCTGCGTCGTCCCTGCGGCCACGCCGAATGGATCGACACCCGCGACTGGGCCGAGCGCGCGGCCGAAAGCGTCGCGCACGAGTTCCATGTGCGGTCCGGCCGCACGACGTGCGCGATGGTCGCGAACGACGACGGCTACGTGGAGTTCGCGCGTTTCGGTTGAGGCGTGCGTGCGGGGCGTTTCCGTCCGGTCGGGTGACGCACTGGGTCAGTCGGGCGCTGTCGCGTCGTTCGCGGGCTGCCAGCCGGTGCCGTGCACGTAGCGGTAGTCGAGTTCGGCTTCGACCACGAAGGCCTGACGCTCCGCCGACCACCGCCACGTCTGCACCTGCAGCGAGTCCACCGCACCGATGCGCAGCACGTTGAACGCGTTCGCCTCGTCGCGTTCGCGCGTCGACGTCGCCGTGCCGGCCTGGATCACGAGCGCGGCGAAGCCTTCGATGCGGTAGCGGTGGGCCGTCGTTCCGATGTTGCTGCGATGCAGATGGCCGGACAGGAACACATCGACTTCGGCCTTGGCGAATTCCACCATCGCCATCGGCGCGCGCCCGAGCAGATCGTCTTCGTCGCCGCCTTCGGGCACGTCGAAGGGGTGGTGCGTGACCACGATGCGCGTTACATGTTCGGGCAGGCCGTGGAAATGCCGCTCGATCTCGCGCACCTGCTCGACGTTGATGCGGCCGCCCTTGAACGTCAGCGAGCGCGCGGTGTTGACGCCGACCACCACGATCTCGTCATCGATGAAGACGGGCATTTCGACGTCGGTGATGTAGCGATGGAAGCGCGTGAGCGGCGACAGGAAGCGGCGTGCAACGTCGTACAGCGGCACGTCGTGATTGCCCGGTACCACGATCTGCGGACCCGGCAGCGTGGCGAGGAAATCGCGCGCCTCTTCGAACTGCGCCTTGCGCGCGCGCTGCGTGAGATCGCCGGACACGACGACGACATCGGGTCTGGCATCGACGATGGCGCGGCGCAACGGCGCGAGCAGCGTCGGCTCCACGCGGCCGAAATGCAGGTCGGAGATGTGGACGACGGTGCGCATCAGCGGTCTCCCGTGGCGGACTCCGGCGGTGCGATCACCCGCAAAGCGCGTGGGCGCACGCGAAAGTGCACCGGCGCGGCGGCCATCGCGACTTCGCCGTCGCGCGCGAGACGCACCTGCGGGTGATGCGCCTGCACGACGAGCTCGGTGGTCGACATCTGGTCGAGTTCGTCGCTTTCCGAGAGGCGACCGAACAACGCCCGCAGCGCCAGCCCGACCAGCGCGAGCGGCGACGCCGTGCGCAGCACGTGCACGCACAGACGTCCGGCGTCCAGGCAGTTGCGCTGCCCGGCGCGCGGCCCTTCGAGCACGTAGGGATTGTTGCCGACGAAAACGAACGGCGTGCGGCAGTGCAAGGTGCGGCCGTCCACCTGCAGTTCCAGCGAGAACGAGCGCGGGTGCCGCAGCACCGACCACGCGGCGCGCGCGAGCGCTGGCCACTTGCCCAGGCCATGCGTGCGCTGCAGCGCCTCGCGCTGCACCACCATCGCCGGATAAAGACCCAGGCTCGCGTTGTTGAGGAACAGCGCGTCGTCGACCTCACCGACGTCCACCGATCGCGCGTGGCCCGCTGCGATGACGGCGGCGGCCTCATCGAGTTCGACCGGCATGCCCAAGTCGCGTGCGAAATGATTGAGCGTGCCGACCGGCAGCACGCCGAGCACCGCATCCTCGCGTTCCAGCAGCTCGCTCGCGACCGCATTGACCGTGCCGTCGCCACCGGCGGCGATCACGGTGCGCGCGCCGCCGTCGAGCGCGGTGCGCACCGTCTTCGCGATCGCGTCGCCCTCGACGCGGTGCACGTCGACCGCGACGCCGTGTGCGGCGAACGCGCGGCGCACCGCGTCGGCGTCGAGATCCTTGCCTGCACGCGCGCCGATGTTGACGATCAGCGGGACAGGGCCGTTGGGGTGAGCATCGATCATGGCGGCGGATGCTGCAGCCGCTGTCGTGCAGGACGCGTGCAGCGGTGGCGGAGCGCGCCGCTGCGGTTCAGCCGGGGTCGGTCGCGACGCCGCGCGTCACGGCGCCACGCTTCCCGTCTGGATGCCTGGCGTGCGGCATCGTCAGGCCGATGCGCGAGACCGATCGACGCCGTCGGTCAGCGCGAACCGGCCGACTGCACCACGCGTGAGCTCAATACCTTGCCGCCCGCATCGAGCGTACGCTCGACGATGTTGCCGGACGCATCGACCACGCGCTGCACCGTCTGGCCCAGCGAGTTCACCGTCGACGACAGCACGCTGCCCGGCTTGAGCGCGTCGGACGCAACGTTGCCCACGGTGCCCACCGTGCGATCGACGACACCACCCGGCTGCACCGCCGTGTTCGCCACATTGCCGACCGTGCCGACGGTGCGGTCGACCACACCGCCCGGACGGATCGCATTGTTCGCCACGCCGCCGACGGTGCCGACCGTCTTGTCGACCGAGTCGAGCAGCTTGGTGAGGATCTGCGGATTGCGATCGATGGTGGTCAGCGTGCGGTCGATGATCGCGGCGACATTGTCCAGGCGCACCTTCAGCAGCGCCTGCGCCTTGACGCCCTTGATCTGCACGTTGACGCGCTCGATGCCGACGTCGGCGCCGGCGTTGAGCTTGAGCAGGTTGGCGAGCTGCGCGTTGAGCGCGATGTGCGCCTGCAGGTTCTGCACGTCGAGCTTGATCTCGTCGACGGAGAGGTTGGGAATGTCGAGCAGCACATCCGGCTCGTCGCTGCTCGAGGAGGCGCGATAACCCGTGGTGCCCGTCGTGCCGACGCGGCTTACCGGCGTGACGCTGCGGTCGACCGGCGTCGCCGTCGTGGCGGACGTGGAGGCGGTCGACTGCTGGGCGAAGGCGAGCGGCGTGGCAGCGAACAGCAGCGCGCACGCGAACGCGCGCGGGAATGGACGGGTCATGGATGCTCCTCGGGAGGTGGTGGCGATGTAGGCATCGCGTCGGATGACGCGGCAAGCGGATCGAGCGGATCGAGCGGATCGAGCAGCGTCGCGCTGATCGTCGTGCGCACGGTGACGTTGCGATAGGTCGCGCCGCCCTGCACCGGCTTGGGCAGGCCCTCGCGTTCGACCTCATGGCGCTGCTGCAGGTTCGGACCGCCTTCGAACGTCACCTGCGCCTGCGGGTCACTGGCGAAGCGGATGCTGTCCATGTGGACGTCCGCAGCGAACTCGATGTCGGGCAACGGTGCGGTGGCGTCGCGCGATGGCGATTCCTGCGCCGCGGCGGGCAGGGCGAACAGCAACAGCAGAGCGATGCGTATCCGGTTCAAGCGCTGCCCGCAGCGGCCGTGGGAGCCGCAATCTAGCAAGCGCGACCGTGCAAGGCGTGTCGACGGGCTCGCCCGCCGTCGCCGCGGCATTGCACCGCGGCTATCCCGTATCTCAGTTGCGGTGTGCGCTTACGGCCACTTCGGCGGATTGGCGGCCCACGCGGCCTGCACTTCGGCGAGCGTCGCGCGCTCGTCGTCCTTCCACTGCGGCAATAGCTGCGCGTACTGCGCGGTGGTCGACCACTGGGTCGGCTCCGTCCGGACGGCGGCGGCGTACCAGCGGATGGCGTCGTCCTTGCGGCCGAGCTTCCAGAGCGCGAGCGCGTAGGTGGTCGGCATCCAGCTGGCGTTGACGCCGCGCGAGCCGATCTCGGCCCATTCGCCCAGCGCGTCCTCGACGGCGCCCGCGCGGAACAGATCCCAGCCGTAGTTCCACTTCACCGGCTTCCACAGGCCGTTGGTGAGGTCGATGCGCGCGAGCGCACGGGCATAGAGGTTGTTGCCGACGTCGGTCTGGCCACCCTGCATCGCGTAGTGCGCGAGCTGCGCGGTTTCCAGCACGGCCTCGGGCTTGCGCTCGACCGTGCGGGTCAGACGGTCGACGGCGGCCGGGGTCTTCTCCTTGAGCTCGAGGACCGGGCGGACGGTGGACGCGTCGGCGTCGAAATAGAACTCGGACAGGCGCGGCAGTTCGACGGACTGCGCGAACGCGGCGGACGAAGCGGCACCAAGGGCGATGGCGAGCAGGGCAGCGGGCAGAAGGGAACGGCGAATCATGGACGGGGGACCTGGCTGGGTTCGGAAGACGTGGCCGCGGAGGCAGCCCGACATCGGGAAGCAATTCTGGTGCCAAACGGCCTGGACCGTACGCGTACGAACGGGGTCTGGCATGTGCCACTGGTAGAATTCGCCCGCTGCCGGCGCGTCGAATCCTTCCGCCGGCCTCCCTTCCCGACGCCACCCCGCGGCCATCCGGCTGCGCCGGAGCCGCCTGCATGACCAGCACCGCCGAACTTTCGTCGCCCGCCTCGGCCGACACGGGCCTGACGCGTTCCGTCGTCGACCCCGACTACACCCTCGACCACAAGTACAGCCGCGTCGACGGGCGCATCTACCTGTCGGGCGTGCAGGCCCTCGTGCGCCTGCCGCTGATGCAGCGCCTGCGCGACCAGGCCGCCGGGCTGAACACCGGCGGCTTCGTGTCCGGCTACCGCGGCTCGCCGCTCGGCGGCTTCGACCTCGAGCTCTGGCGCGCGAAGAAGCACCTCGAAGGCGCGGGCGTGAAGTTCACCCCGGGCCTCAACGAGGACCTGGGCGCGACGATGGTCTGGGGCACGCAGCAGACGGGCCTGTTCCCGGGCTCGAAGGTCGATGGCGTCTACGGCATGTGGTACGGCAAGGGCCCCGGCGTCGACCGCTGCGGCGACGTGTTCAAGCACGCCAACGCCGCCGGCACCGCGAAGCACGGCGGCGTGCTCGCGCTGGCAGCAGATGACCATGCGTGTCGCTCTTCGACCCTGCCGCACGGGTCCGAGCACGAATTCGTCAGTGCGCTGATGCCGGTGCTGAACCCGGCCGGCGTGCAGGACATCCTCGACATGGGCCTCGTGGGCTGGGCGATGAGCCGCTACACGGGCCGCTGGGTCGGCTTCAAGACGATCGCGGAGACGGTGGAGTCGTCCGCCTCGGTCGACGCCAATCCGCTGGCGCTCGACATCGTCATTCCGACCGATTTCGAGATGCCTGACGGCGGGCTCAACATCCGCTGGCCGGACCCGCCGCTGAACCAGGAAATGCGCCTGCACCAGTACGCGGTGAAGGCGGCGCAGGCGTTCTCGCGCGCGAACAAGATCGATCGCGTCGTCATCGATTCGCCCGATGCGCGCCTGGGCATCATCACCACCGGCAAGTCGTATCTCGACGTGCTGCAGGCACTCGAATACCTCGGCCTCGACGAGCGCGCCTGCCGCGATCTCGGCATCCGCGTCTACAAGGTCGGCATGACGTGGCCGCTCGAGCCCGTCGGTCTGCGTGCGTTCGCGCGTGGATTGAGCGACATCCTCGTCGTCGAGGAAAAGCTGTCCTTCATCGAGAGCCAGATGAAGGAGCAGATGTACAACTGGCCGGAGCGCCCGTCGGTCGTCGGCAAGTACGACGAAAGCGGCGAATGGATCCTGCCGTCGACGTCGGAACTGACGCCCGCGCGCATCGCGCGCGTGATCGCGCAGCGGATCCAGCGCTTCCACGACTCCTCGCACATCCGCGACGTGCTCGCGTGGATGGAACAGAAGGAGTCCGAACTCGCACTGCCGCGCGCCGCGTTCCCGCGCGTGCCGCACTACTGCTCGGGCTGTCCGCACAATACGTCGACGGTGGTGCCGGAAGGCAGCCGCGCGATGGCGGGCATCGGCTGCCATTACATGGTCACGTGGATGGATCGGAACACCGACACGTTCACGCACATGGGCGGCGAAGGCGTGACGTGGGCGGGCCAGGCCGCGTTCACCGAAACGCCGCACGTGTTCCAGAACCTCGGCGACGGCACGTATTTCCACAGCGGTTCGCTGGCGATCCGCCAGTCGATCGCCGCCGGCGTCAACATCACCTACAAGATCCTCTACAACGACGCGGTCGCGATGACGGGCGGCCAGCCGGTCGACGGCACGCTGTCGGTGCCGCAGATCGCGCACCAGGTGCGGTCCGAAGGCGTGCAGACGATCGTGCTGCTGTCCGACGACATCGAGAAGTGGAGCGATCACTCCATCTTCCCCGCCGGCGTCGAATTCCTCGACCGCCGCGAACTCGACAACGTCCAGAAGCGCCTGCGCGAGATCAAGGGCGTAACGGTGCTGATCTACGACCAGACCTGCGCGACCGAAAAGCGCCGTCGCCGCAAGCGCGGGAAGATGGTCGACCCGCAGAAGCGCGTCGTCGTGAACTCGCTGGTCTGCGAAGGCTGCGGCGACTGCGGCAAGAAGTCGTTCTGCGTCTCCGTGCTGCCGAAGGAAACCGAGTTCGGTCGCAAGCGCGAGATCGACCAGAGCAACTGCAACAAGGACTTCAGCTGCGTCGAAGGCTTCTGCCCGAGCTTCGTCACCGTCGAAGGCGGCACGCTGCGCAAGAAGAAGGGGTCGAGCGCGAAGGATCGTCTCAACGATCTGCCGATGCCGCAGCTGCCGGCGCTCGACAAGCCGTGGAACATCCTCATCACCGGCGTGGGCGGCACCGGCGTCGTCACGATCGGCGCGCTGCTCGGCATGGCGGGGCACCTCGAAGGCAAGGGTGCGTCGGTGCTCGACCAGACCGGCCTCGCGCAGAAGGGCGGCGCGGTCACCACGCACATCCGCATCGCGAACACGCCCGCCGACATCCATGCCGTGCGCATCGCGGCGGGTGAAGCCGACCTCGTACTCGGCTGCGACATGGTCGTCGTCAACGACTACTGGGCGCTGTCGAAGGTGCGCTCGGGCCGCACGCAGGTCGTGCTCAACAGCTACGAGGCGATGCCCGGCACGTTCACCACGCGTCCCGACATGGACTTCCCGGCCGCCGACATCGTCGACGCCGTGCGTCGCGCGCTCGACGGCGGCGAACCGCACGTGGTCGATGCGACGCAGCTCGCCACTGCGCTACTGGGCGATGCCATCGCGACCAACCTCTTCATGCTCGGCTATGCCTGGCAGCAGGGCCTGGTGCCGGTGTCGTTCGACGCGCTGATGCGCGCGGTCGAGCTCAACGGCGCCGCCATCGAGATGAACAAGACCGCGTTCACGTGGGGCCGCCTAGCCGCGATCGATCCGCAGGCCGTCGCGGAGGCGGCCGGCCTCAAGACGAACCGCCGCACCGCCGCCGAGGCCACGCCGCACGCGCTGCCGATGCTGCCGCCCGCGCAGTGGGAAGGCCACGAGGCCGGCGGCCCGAGCATCCCGCGCGTGATGCCCGACCACGACGACCTGCGCCACGTGCCCTCGCACGCCGACGACAACGTGATCGCGATGCCGCTCGACGACGCGCGTCTGTCGCGTTCGCTGGACGAGGTGATCGCGCGCCGCGTGAAGTTCCTCACCGAGTACCAGAATGCGGCGTACGCGAAGCGCTATGCCGACTTCGTCGCGAAGGTGCGCAGCGCGGAAGAAGCGAAGGCGCCGGGCAGCACGGATCTCGCCGAAGCCGTCGCGCGCTATGCGTTCAAGCTGATGGCCTACAAGGACGAATACGAAGTCGCGCGCTTGTACACCAGCGGCGAGTTCGAGCGTCGCGTGCGCGAGCAGTTCGAAGGCGACTACAAGCTGCGCTTCCACCTCGCGCCGCCGATGCTATCGAAGAAGGACGCGCAGGGTCGCGGCGTCAAGAAGGCCTACGGCCCGTGGGTGTTCACCGCATTCAAGCTGCTCGCGAAGCTGCGCGGCCTGCGCGGCACCGCGTTCGACGTGTTCGGAAAGACCCACGAGCGTCGCATGGAGCGCCAGCTCATCGCCGACTACATGCGCACCCTCGAAGGCCTGCTGGGCAAGCTCGATGCCGGCAACGTCGACCTCGCCGCGCAGATCGCGTCGATCCCGGAACACATCCGCGGCTACGGGCACGTCAAAGAAGCGCACCTCGAGAAGGCCAAGGCACGCGAGGCCGAGCTGCTGCGCGAATGGGACAACCCGCTGCGGCTCGTCCGCGTCGCCTGATCCGCTCGTCTGACGATGTGAAGCCCCGCTCCGGCGGGGCTTTTTTTTGGCGCATGCTCCGCCGGCGCGACCAACCCCGCCGGGCGGACTCGCGCGTTCACCCTCGCACACCGCCTTCCGGGACTCCGCCATGTCGCAGCACCCGTTCCGCACCGTGTTCGTCGCCACCCTTGCCTTCGCCATGACCGCGTGCGCCGCGCCTGCCGAAGGTCGACCCACCACGCTCACGCCGTATCGCAGCGAAGCGCAGTTCGCGAAGGCGCTGGACGGCTGGCATGCGCGCGCGCTGCGCGAGGCCGAGCGACGTCGACGCGACGAGCCAATGCCCGCATTCGCCGTGCCGCCCCCGGCACCGCCGCCGGCGCCGATGGAAGCGCCTTCCGCCACGCCCGCGCAGGCGGCTGACGCGGCGGCGACGGGCGTCGCCGCCAACGAATCCATCACCAACAACCAGGTGCAGGGCGTCGACGAAGGCGACATCGTCAAGCGCGCGGGCGACGTGCTCGTCGTACTGCGACGCGGCCGCCTCTTCACCGTGCGCGTCGGCGGCGACCAGCTCGAGCCCGTCGCCAGCGCGGACGCATTCGGCCCGGACGTCGACCCG
Source organism: Lysobacter sp. TY2-98 (assembly GCF_003367355.1). Classification (NCBI taxonomy): domain Bacteria; kingdom Pseudomonadati; phylum Pseudomonadota; class Gammaproteobacteria; order Lysobacterales; family Lysobacteraceae; genus Lysobacter; species Lysobacter sp. TY2-98. Next base: position 2,905,026 of record NZ_CP031413.1, on the reverse strand, counting down.
TCCGGCACCTGGTACGACGAGTTGCTCGTCAGCACCGACACCGTCGCGGTGATCGGCTACAGCTATGCGCGCGGCGGCACGGAGGTCGGCCTGTTCGATCTCGCGCGCGACGGCACGCTGCGTTATCGCGCCACCTACCAGCTGCGCAGCAGCGACTACTACTCGTCACGCAACTATGCGAGCCGCCTCGTCGGTCGCAAGCTCGTGTTCTATTCGCCGAGCGATCTGAGTCCGTGGACCGACTGGCGCGCCGCGATGCCGGCCTATCGCCGCTGGATGCGCAACGCCACGCCCGACAGCTTCCACCGCATGCTGCCGGCCACGCGCATCTACCGTGGGCTGGACGAACTGGGTGACGACATCGCGTTGCACACGGTGTCGGTCTGCGATCTCGGCAAGGCCGAACTCGACTGCGAAGCGACCGCGGTGCTCGGCGGCTCGGGCGGCACGTTCTACGTATCGGAAGATGCCGTCTACGTCTGGACTACCGGGGAGCGCAACGAACGCGGCACGCCGTCGGCAAGCGTGCTGCGTATGCCGCTCGACGGTGGCGCGCCGTCGATGCTGCGCGCCTGGGGCAGCCCGACCGACCAGATGGCCTTCCTGCAGAAGGACGGCTGGCTCAACGTGCTGGTCGCCCGCGACGCCGACGGCGACCGCATGTGGCGCAGCGAATACGGCGGCCGGGACCTCGCGCTGATGCGCGTGCCGCTGACGGCGTTCGGTGGCCTCGATGCCAAGGCCTCGCGCACCGACTTCCGCCTGCTGCCCGGCACGTCCGCCTACACCCCGCACCAGCGCTTCATCGGCGACTGGCTCATCTACGGCGACGGGGTGTGGGGCAATCGCCAGCAGGAGGTGCACGTGCTGCGGTACGCCGCGACGTCACCGGTGCAGACGATGAAGCTGGTGCATCGCCTCGAACGCATCGACGCGCTCGGCGGCGACGGCATTCTCGTCGGCAGCGACGACGGCGACCTAGTGTTCACGGGCCTGCGCCTGCGCGGCGACACGGCGGCGCTCGAAGGCGGTTACCGCCGGCACGACGCCGAACAGGGCGACGACCGCACGCATGGCTTCTTCTATCGCCCGCAGGATGCCGACAGCGGTGTGCTCGGCCTGCCGATCGTGCGCACTGGCGCGCGTGCCAGTGCGTCGGTGCTGTATCTGCGCAACCGAGCGCTGTCGCTGTCGCCCCTGGGCACGCTGGACTCGCACACCGGCAGCCTTGATGACGCCTGCCGCGCCAGCTGCGTCGACTGGTACGGCAATGCGCGACCGATCTTCCTCGGCGATCGCGTATTCGCGCTGCTCGGCTACGAACTGGTCGAAGGCCATGTCGATGACGCGGCGATCCGCGAACGCCGCCGCGTCGACTTCGCACCGCGCGTGACGGTCGCGACGGCCACGCCGACCGTCGCGCAATAAGGCCTCAGTAACCCGCGAGCGTCGGTGCGGTCTCGACCGTCACCGCGGGTGCGCTGGGCGGCGCCGTATCAATGGACGTTCCCGCCACGGTCGGCGCCGGCGTCATCGTGGCGTCCGCCGTTTCCACCATCACCGGTGCGCCCGACGCGCCACGCTCGAGCCCGGTCCACGGATCGACCGGCACGCGCACGCCCGGATACAGCACCGCCTCGCTCGCATTGGTTTCGTCGGCAACGATCACGCGCCCGCCCTTCTCGGTGATCGAGAACAGCTGCTGCGCGAACGCGAGCGGCAGGCGCACGCAGCCGTGCGAGGCGGGATAGCCGGGAATGTGGCCCGCGTGCAGTGCGACGCCGTCCCAGGTCAGGCGCTGCATGAAGGGCATCGGCGCATTGTCGTACTTGTTCGAGTGATGCATCCGATCCTTCTCGAGGATCTCGTACATCCCCGGTGGCGTTTCGTGGCCTTCGCGACCGCTGCTGATCGTCGAACGCGCGATCCGAACATCGCCGCGATACACGTGCACCATCTGCGCCGGCAGCGACACCACGATCGTCACCGGACCCGTCGCGGTCGCCGCGTCCGGCGACCACTCGAACGTACCCGGTCGCAGCGCGACCTCGTCGCTCGAGGGGATCGCCGCGTCCACGGTCGCGGCCGGTGACGGCGCAGTGACGTTCGCGGCGAGCGCCGGCAATGCGCCGAACGCGATGGCGATCGAAAGCAGGGTGCGCGAAGCGCGGCGGCAGAGGATTTCGGCGGGCGTTTTCATGGAAGCCACGCTATCGAGCGCTCGATCAGCGTCGTTTTGATGATCCCCGCTGCTCGCTTAATACCGCGTCGAAATCGGGACGTTTTTTGAAGCTTTTCTTGATGCGACGTGCAGCTCGCCGCACGTCGGCTGAACGTGTTCGTCGTATCCGCTGTCGACGTGGTTCGAGACACACGTTCGACACGCGTGCATGCTCCACTGCATCCACCCCTCGACGGAGCATCGCGATGACGACGTGGCCCGGCTGGTCGAACGACAACACCCTGCTGCTCCCGCTCGCCGATGCGCCGCCTACGAAGGGCTTCGACTTCGACGGCCGCCACTTCGACGCGAAGAAGGAGCTGCACGTCACGCTCGTGGGCCGCGCATTGGGCGCGGAGCTGCGACGCGCGTTCGGCGAACGCCTCGATGTCGCCACGCGTCCCGCGTTCGAAGCACTCGACTGGTCCTGCGAACGCACCGGCCAGCATCGCCTGATCGAACGCGCCGACACCGGCGGCGACGGCGAGCGCGGCACGGTCGCCAGCGTCATCGAACTGGTCCACCTGCCCGCACTCGACTGGTACTACCGCTGGCTCGGCGACCTGGTCGGGCGCCAGCTCGCCGTGCCGCCCGCCCATGTGACGCTGTACACGCATGGCAAGACGCGCGGCATCGGCATTCCGACCGCGCGCAGCCTGCGCGCGTGGTCGCGCGGGGCTGTACCGATTCCCGCGTGAGCGCGCGCGCCGTCTCAGCCGCAGGCAAGTCTCAGAAGCTGCGACGCCACTGCGGCCCACTACCGCCCTCACGAGTACGGGGCGAACGATGGCGACGACGGGGCGCGAACTGGCGCGGCAGGACGGTAACGGGCGCATCGACCTCGAGGACGACGCGCCCGCCCAGGCACTGACGCGTCGCCCGCGCGCGCTGCGCAAGGGCGACGGCGCCGGGCTGACGCAGGCGCTCGCGCAGCGCTATGGCGACCGCATCGCCGGGCACTTCACCGTGCCGGGGCGCGAAGGACGTTACGTCGACTTGCCGTTCGACCTGCCCGCGGCACTGGTCGGCGCGCTGAAGTCGCGCGGCATCGATCGCCTGTATTCGCACCAGGCCGAGGCGTGGGACGCGACGCGACGCGGCGAGCACGTCGTCGTGGTGACGCCGACCGCCTCGGGTAAATCGCTCTGCTACACGTTGCCCGTCGTCACCGCGGCCATGCAGCGCGGCGCGAAGGCGCTCTACCTCTTCCCGACCAAGGCGCTCGCGCAGGACCAGGTCGCCGAGTTGCTGGATCTTTCCCGCGCCGGCGACCTCGGCCTCAAGGCGTTCACCTTCGACGGCGACACCCCCGGCGATGCGCGCCAGGCGATCCGCCTGCACGGCGACATCGTCGTCAGCAATCCCGACATGCTCCACCAGGGCATCCTGCCGCACCACACCAAGTGGGCGCAGTTCTTCGAGAACCTCGAATACGTCGTCATCGACGAGGTGCACACCTATCGCGGCGTGTTCGGCTCGCACGTCACGAATGTCCTGCGCCGGCTCAAGCGCATCTGCGCGTTCTACGGCTCGAACCCGAAGTTCATCCTGTGCAGCGCGACGATCGGCAATCCGAAACAGCACGCCGAGGCGCTGATCGAGACTGGCGTCACCGCCATCACCGAATCCGGCGCGCCGACCGGCGACAAGCACGTGCTGCTGTGGAATCCGCCGGTGGTGAACCCGGACCTCGGCCTGCGCGCATCGGCGCGCTCGCAGAGCAACCGCATCGCGCGCATCGCGATCAAGTCCGGCCTGAAGACCTTGGTGTTTGCGCAGACGCGGCTGATGGTCGAGGTGCTGACCAAATACCTGAAAGACGTGTTCGACCACGACCCGCGCAAGCCGCCACGCATCCGCGCCTACCGCGGCGGCTACCTGCCGACGGAGCGTCGCGAGGTCGAGCGGTCGATGCGCGCCGGCAACGTCGACGGCATCGTCAGCACGTCGGCGCTGGAACTCGGCGTCGACATCGGCTCGCTCGATGTCGTGATTCTCAACGGCTATCCGGGCAGCGTCGCCGGCACATGGCAGCGCTTCGGCCGCGCGGGCCGGCGTCAGCAGCAGTCGCTCGGCGTGCTGGTCGCGAACTCGCAGCCGCTCGACCAGTACGTCGTGCGCCATCCCGAATTCTTCATCGACGCGACGCCCGAGCACGCGCGGATCGCGCCGGACCAGCCGCTGATCCTGTTCGACCACATCCGCTGCGCCGCCTTCGAGCTGCCGTTCGTGGCCGACGAACGCTTCGGCCCGATCGAACCGGAGCTGTATCTCGAGGCGCTCGCCGAAACCGACGTCGTGCATCGCGAGGGTGACCGCTGGGAGTGGATCGCGGACAGCTATCCGGCCAACGCGGTGTCGCTGCGCAGCGTCGCCGACGGCAACTTCGTCGTGGTCGACCGCACCGATGGGCGCCAGCAGATCATCGCGGAGGTCGACTACTCGGCCGCCGCGCTCACGCTGTACGAAGGCGCGATCCACATGGTGCAGTCGACGCCGTACCAGGTGGAGCGCTTGGACTGGGAAGGCCGCAAGGCCTACGTCACCCGCACGTTCGTCGACTACTACACCGACTCGATCGACTACACCAAGCTCAAGGTGCTTGCCGAGTTCGACCGCACGACGGCGGGCGACGGCAGCGCGCACCACGGCGAGGTGCATGTGGTGCGGCGCGTCGCCGGCTACAAGAAGATCCGCTACTACACGCACGAGAACATCGGCTACGGGCCGGTGAACCTGCCCGACCAGGAACTTCACACCACCGCGGCGTGGTGGCAGCTGCCGCAACCGCAGCTTCTCGCCTGGTTCGCGTCGCGGCAGGACGCGCTCGACGGTTTCCTCGGCGCCGGTTACGCCCTGCATGTGGTCGCGACGCTGGCGGTGATGGCGGATGCACGCGACCTGCAGAAGGCGGTCGGCAACGGCGACGGCGCGTGGTTCGCGACCGCCGATACGAACGGTCGCGGCCAGGTGCGCGGCGCGGAAGGCAATGAACTCGCGCCGTTCGAGCTGCAGCAGTTCGTGCCGACGATCTACCTCTACGACAACTTTCCCGGCGGCGTGGGGCTGAGCGAGCCGCTCTGGACGCGACAGCGCGAACTGGTCGAGCGCGCGTCCGAACTGGTCGAACGCTGCGACTGCCGGGCGGGCTGCCCCGCCTGCGTCGGCCCGGTGCTGGCGGCCGATGAGGAACGCGATGCGTCGACCTCACCGAAAGCGTTGGCGCGTCGCGTGCTGACCCTGCTCGCGCAGACATCGGCTGCGACCGCGCCCGCCGATGCGCCACGCGCGCTGTAGCGCGACGCATGACGCTGACCCTGGACAAGCTGCGTGCACTGAAACGCCAGGCGGGGGCGACGGACACACCCGCCTCGCCTGCATCGTCGGTCCCGTCCTCGCTGCGCGAGCCGCTGCCCGCGACGGCCACGGCGCCGGTCGCACCCTGGGATGCGGTGCTGCATCAGGACGCGACATCGCGCATCGCCGCGAACGACCCCGCGCCACATGCAGCGCCATCGCTCGAGGTCGACAACGCACCGCGCCTGTCGCCGAAGGCCGCCGAGGTCGACGCACTGCGCCGCCTGCTCGGCCTGCGCGAACGCGCGCCACTGCTGCGTCCACGCGCACGCAATGTCGACCGCACGCTGCCCGGCATCGAGATCGACGCCGGTCTGTGGCTGATCGAATCGCAGGTCACGCACGCGAAGCCCGAAGCGCCGTTGCCGCTCGCGTTCGCGCGCCGCGATGGCCACGTCGATGCGGACCACCTGCTGTTCTTCGACACCGAAACCACCGGCCTCGCCGGCGGCACCGGCACGCGCGCCTTCATGATCGGCGCGGCCGACTGGTTCGACGGCGCCTTGCGCGTGCGTCAGCTGCTGATCGCGAACATGGCCGCGGAGGCGGCGATGCTGCGCACGTTCGCGTCATGGCTGACGCCGACGACGGTGCTCGCCAGCTACAACGGGCGCAGTTACGACGCGCCGCTGCTGCGCACGCGTTATCGGCTGGCGCGACAGAAGGACCCGCTGCACGGTCTCGATCATCTCGATCTGCTGCATCCGTCGCGCCGCCGTTGGCGCGGGCGCTGGGAAAACTGCCGGCTCGCGACCATCGAACGCGAAGCGCTGCGCATCCTGCGCGAGGACGATCTGCCGGGTTCGCAGGCACCCGCCGCATGGCTCACCTACCTCCGCGGCGGCGCGTCGAGCAACCTGCGCCGCGTCGCCGAGCACAACCGCCAGGACGTGGCGACGCTCGCGCAACTGCTGCTGCGCCTCTGCGACGACACAACGGAATTCGATACACCGTCTTGACGTGCACGCAACGTCGCACAACGGAGCCTGACCGCGTCGCTTTGAAGTCGGGAGACGCCGACATGCCGTTCAATCTTTCGCCGCGCGCGGAGTGGGTCCGCCTGAGCGTGCCGGTCGCGGTCCTGCTGGGTTCGGTCGCTGCCTGCAGCGTGATGCAGCCGGCGGATGCGGGCGTCGCCCACGTGTGTCGCCCGGGCAATGCCGATGCATGGATCGGCCGCGCCGCGAGTGCCGCCATCGTCGACGAAGCGCGCGTGGCCAGCGGCAGCCGCAGCACGCGGCTGGTAATGCCCGACCGGGAACCCGACGACGGCCCGCGCGCCGATCGCCTCAATCTCTACGTCGATAACGGTGCACTGATCACGCGCACGCAGTGCGGCTGAACGTCCGCGGGCGCGTTGACGCGGCGTTCTGCCGGAAGCCGGCAGTCTGGACCGCGTTTTCGACTGCCGGAGTTCGCATGAATCGCTTCGTCCGCATGGCCCCGCTGCTGTCGCTCGCCGTCATCCTTGCCGCCTGCACTTCCACGCCGACCGCGCCGCCCATGTCCGATCCGTTACCGCCGAACGCCGCCGCGCAGTGCCATGCTGACGCCGCGCAGTCGTACGTCGGCCAGCCGGCCACGCCGCAGAACGTCGAGGCCGCCCGCTTGCGGGCCGGCGCGCAGGTGGTGCGCGTGCTGAAGCCTGGCCAGATGGTCACGATGGAATACAGCGCGGTGCGGCTGAACGTGCGTGTCGATGGCGCGAACGTGATCCTCGCCATCACCTGCGGCTGAGTCCGCTACACCGGGGGCGCCGCACCCTGCTGGGTGACCGGCGCCTGCGGTGAGCGGGCGCGCGTGCGCGTCGCCCGTCTCGGCGCCTGTTCGGCACCCGCACGCGTGCGGCGCCGCGTGGTGCGCAGCGCCTTCTTCGCCGCACGCGATTCGGCCGCGGCACGACGGCGCGCATCACGCAGGAAGCGCAGGGCGGCGAGTTCCCAGCTTCGACCACTGCGCGCGCCCTCGGTGAACTGCCGAAGTCGCCCGCTACGCCAACCTTCGAACACGGCCGGGTCGACGTAGGCCTTGCGGCACACCGCCGGCGTATTGCCGAGCACGTCCGCCACCTCGGTGAGCACCTGCTTCTCGATCGATGCCAGAGCGCGCTCGCTCGCGTCCTCGGGCACGTCGATGGCTTCGAATTTCTCGATCGCCGCGAGCGTGCCGCCCCAGGTGCGGAAGTCCTTCGCTGTGAACGCTTCGCCCAGCGCATCGCGCAGGTAGTCGTTGACCTGCGCGGAGCCCACGGGCTGCGTCGCGCCGTCGTCGTCGAGGTACTGGAACAGCGACTGCCCCGGCAGCTGCTGGCAGTGCTTGACCAGTTTCACCAGATTCGCGTCGTCGAGCACGATCTCGTGCTCCAGGCCGGACTTACCTCGAAACGCGAACTTCGCGCGCCCGCCGCGGAGGAAGCCGACATGCCGGTTGCGCAGCGTGGTCAGCCCGAACGACCGGTTGCTGCGCGCGTAGCTGTCGTTGCCCACGCGGATCAGCGTACGCGCCATCACCGACACCACGATCGCGAGCACCTTGTCGCGCGGAAAGCCGGGCAGCTTCAGATCCTTCGACAGGCGACGCCGCAGCTTGGGCAGCGCCTCGCCGAACGCGATGATGCGTTCGAACTTGCCGTCGCCGCGCACCGCCGCCCAGTCCGCGTGGTAGCGGTACTGCTTGCGGCCTTTTGCATCGCGCCCGGTCGCCTGCAGGTGGCCATCGGGATCGGTGCAAATCCACACGTCGGTGTAGGCGGGCGGAATCGCGAGCGCACGAATGCGCGCGAGCGTGGCCTCATCGCTGATCGTCTTGCCGTCGATGTCGACGTAGCTGAAGCCGTCGCCCTTCTTGCGGCGACGGATGCCGGGTTCGGCATCGCTGACGTAGACCAGTCCGGCCTCGCGCGCGGCGCGCGCGCTTTCGGGTGTGGGCGCAGGAACACTCATGACGACCGAGCATCGGCACGCCCTCGTCAAGGACGCGCCAACCGGTCGCGATCGTTCAGGCGGCGGCGGGTTCCGCGGCCGCCGCGTGGCGGCGCGCATGCCGCAGCGCGATCAGCCAGGCGACGCTGAGCACGGTCGCCGCGAGGAAGAACGCGGCGCCCGGCAGATGCACCGGCGCGCGCTTGCCGATGAAGAAGCCGAACGTGCCCGCATAGGTCATCGGTGCAACGATGCCGATCAGGCTGACCAGGCTCATGATCGCGCCCTGCAGGCGACCCTGTACGTCCGCGCCCACTTCGCGCGTCATCAGCGCCTGCGCCGCCGGTTGCGACACCGCCCACAACGCACTGATCGGCAGGCCGAGATAGAACAGCCACGGCTTTGCCGCTGCACCGTAGATGGCGAAACCGATGACACCGCAGGCGAGGCCAATGGTCATCGCACGCTGCTCGCCGAAGCGCTTGATCATGCGACCGACCAGCAGCGCGTTGACGATCACGCTGAGCACGCCCACCACCGCGAGCACGTAGCTCACGCCGGCCGGGCCCCAGCCGTAGCGCACGTCGCCGTACAGCACGAAGGTGCTCTGGTAGACGTAGTGCGTGGACGCCGCCAGCAGCATGATCACGATGAGGTCGGTGATCTGCGGATAGCGGCGCACGAGCGCCAGCGACGCGAACGGACGCAGCTGCGACCAGTCGAAACGCGCGGCGCGCTTTTCCGGCGCCAGCGACTCCGGCAGCACGAACGCGCCGTAGGTGAAGTTGCACAGTGCGAGGATCGCCGCGCCCCAGAACGGATAGCGCAGGTTGATGCCGCCCAGCACGCCACCGATCAGCGGACCGATGATGAAGCCCAAGCCGAACGCCGCGCCGATCATGCCGAACGCCTTGCCGCGCTGGTCCGCCGGCGTGATGTCGGCGATGTAGGCGTTCGCGGTGGTGAAGCTCGCCGAGGTGATCGCAGAAATGATGCGGCCGACCATCAGCCACGCCAGCGTCGGCGCCAGCGCCATGAAGATGAAGTCCAGCCCGAGGCCCAGGCACGAAATCAGGATGACCGGGCGACGCCCGAAGCGATCCGACAGCGCGCCCTGCACCGGCGACGACAGGAACTGCACGGCCGCGAAGACCATGCCGAAGATGCCGACCCAGTAGGCCGCGTGTTCGGTGTCGCCGCCATTGAGCTGCTGCACCAGGTGCGGCAGCACGGGAATGATCAGACCGAACGACAGCACGTCGATCAGCACGGTGACGAAGATGAAGGCGAGCGCGGCGCGGCGCGCGGGCGACGGTTGGGCGTCCACGGCAGTTCGAGTCGAAAAGGTCGGTGCAGTCTAGCGCCGGGACACGACGCCCGCGCTACGCGCCGAGGACGGCCGGATTGAGGTGCCAGACCGCCCAGTTCAGCGCGGACGCGAACGTCACCCAGGCTAGGTAAGGCAGCAGCAGGGCACCGGAGAGGGGCCGCACACGCCAGAGGCCGACGGCCGTCGCGACGATCAGGCACCACAGCACCAGGATGTCGACGAAGGCGAGTGCGCCGCGGTGCCACGCGAAGAAGAGCCAGCTCCACAGCGCATTGGCGACCAGTTGCACGACGTACAACCCGAGCACGCGACGCGATGCGCCGTGTCGCCACGCCCACCACACCGCCACGCCCATCAGCGCGTACAGCAGCGTCCAAACGGGCCCGAACAGGCCGGACGGCGGTGCCCATGACGGGCGCACGAGCGCCGCATAGAACGGCGCGGCATCCACCGATGCCGCCGCGCCCGCCGCTGCCGCGACGAAGGTCACCGCCATCCATGCCACGAAGCCCGCGACCGGATGCATCCTGATCGTGTTCGACATCGCCTCTCCCCGTTCTGATGATGTTCTGCGCCGCGGGCGTGACGCGCGCCCGCTCGGCGCCTCAGTCCCGCACCGCTTTCGGCGTCGCCGCCGCCACCGTTCCCGGCGGAGACGGCAGGTCCTGCGCACTCGGCCCCTGCAGCTCCGGCCGCTCGCGCCAGTTGCGCGGCAGGCGGTTGTGGATCTTCGTCGCGGCGATCGCGGCATGCCCGACCGCGACCGCGATCTGGTTCAGCGCACTCACCACGTCGCCGACCGCGTAAATACCGTCGACGCTGGTCTGCTGGTCCTCGCCGACGACGATCTCGCCGCAGTCGTCGAGTTCGAGATCGAGCTGCACGGCGAGATCGTTGTTCGGTGTGCTGCCCAGCGTCGGATACAGCGTGTCGAAGGCTTCGTCCTTGCCGTCGGCGAAACGCACCACGCTCTTGCCGTCGTCGAACGCGAGTTTCGCCGGCATCGGATGCACCGGAATGCCGGCGCGGCGTGCCTGCTCGAGGCAGTCGTCGGACGCGGGCTCCTCGTTGCTGGCGACCACGGTCACATCGTCGGAGAACGTGCGCAGGAACAGCGCGTGGCTGATCGTCGAATCGACCGGCCCGTACACGGCGACGCGGCAGTCGCTGGCTTCGTAGCCGTCGCAGACCGGACACAGACGCACCGCGCCAGACGCGATCGCGTTTTCCAGATCGTCCAGCGGCGGCATCACGTCGACGATGCCGGTCGCCAGGATCACGTAGGTCGCGCGCCAGCGGCGGCCATCCGCGGCGACGGCTTCGAACGCGTCGCCGTCGCGACGCAGCTGCGCGATGCAGCCGTCCTCGATCGTCGCGCCGTAGCCGACGGCCTGCTCGCGCTGCTGCGCCAGCAGCGTGGTGCCGGCGACGCCGCGTGGAAACCCGGGGCAGTTGTGGCTGGTCGGAATCCAGCGCGCACGGCTCTTGCCGGCGTCGACGACGAGGATGCGCCGGTGATAGCGCACCAGATACGTCGCGGCCGTCAGGCCGCCCGGCCCGGCGCCGATGATCAGGCAGTCGAGAACGTCGTCGGCGTCGCTCATGCGCTCTCGAGCAGGCGCAGGCCGAAGCGGCTCGCGGGTGCATTCCATCGACGCACCACGCGCAGGCCTGCGCGCCGTGCCAGATCGTCGAAGTACGCGTCGGTGTATTTGTGCGAGATCTCGACGGCGATGGCTTCGTCCGCGTCGAATGCGAATGCGTGCCCGGCCACGTGCACGACCTGCGCGCGCCGGCTGACGATCGACGTCTCGATGCGGCTGTTGCGCGCCGACCACACCGCACGATGCGCGAACGCGTCGAGATGGAAGTCGGCGTCGAGCTCACGGTTGAGTCGCGCGAGCAGGTTGAGGGTGAACTCGGCGGTGACGCCGGCGGCGTCGTTGTACGCGGCCTCCATGTCGGCGACGTCCTTGACCAGGTCGAGGCCGATCAGCGCCGCGCCGTCGTCGCCCATGGTCTCGCGCATGGCGCGCAGCAGGTCGAGCGACTGCACATCATCGAAATTGCCCAACGTGGAACCCGGGAAGAACACGAGTGACCGCGCGGCCGGCATCAGCGACGGCGGCACCGGCACCGGCTGGGTGAAGTCGGCGCAGACGGGCAGCATCTGCACATCGGGAAACGCCTGCGCGAGGCGCTGCGTCGACGCCAGCAGCATCTCGCGCGAGATCTCGACCGGCGTGTACGCCACCGGCGAATCGAGACCCGCGAGCAGCAGCTGCGTCTTGCGCCCGCTGCCGCTGCCATATTCCACGACGTGCGCATCGCCGCCGACCGCATCGCGGACCTGCGGCATCACGTCCTGCAGCAGCGCAATCTCGACGCGCGTGAGGTCGTACTCGGGTTGGCGCGTGATCGCCTCGAACAGCTCCGAACCGCGCGCGTCGTAGAAGTATTTCGACGACAGCGTCTTCGGCGTCGACGCCAGGCCGGCGAGCACGTCGCCGCGCAGGTCGTCGGGCGTGGGGCAGAGGTCGAGCAGCGTCGGCGTCAACGTCGCGCGCTGGAGGCGGGTGTCGAGCAGGTTCATGCGGGATCCTTCGCGAGGCGCAGGCCGCTGAACTGCCAGCGCGCATGCGGCGGGAAGAAGTTGCGGTACGCGGCGCGCAGGTGGTCGCGCGGGCTGGCGCAGCTGCCACCGCGCAGCACCTGCTGGCCCACCATGAACTTGCCGTTGTACTCGCCCAGTGCGCCGTCCCACGGGCGGAAGCCGGGATACGGCAGGAATGACGACGACGTCCATTCCCAGACGTCGCCGAACAACTGGCGCAGGCCATCGCGTGCGTCGCCCACGGGGTGCAGCCGTCCTGATTCGACGAAGTTGCCGTCGACCTCTCGCTGCTGCGCCGCGCGCTCCCATTCGAATTCGGTCGGCAGCCGCGCGCCCGCCCAGCGCGCGAACGCGTCGGCCTCGTAGTAGCTGAGCTGTGACACGGGCGCGTTGTCGTCGATCGCGCGCACGCCGGCGAGTCCGAATTGCGTCTCGTCGTTGATCCAGTACAGCGGGCGCTGCCAGTCCTCGGCCTGTACGCGCGCCCAGCCCTCGCTCAGCCACAGGGTCGGCGTCCCATAGCCGCCGTCGCGGATGAAGTCGCGGAACTCGCCGCAGGTGACGGGCCGCGTCGCCAGTGCGTACGCGCCCAGAAGCGCACGATGCCGCGGCGACTCGAGATCGAACGCGAAGTCGGGATCCTCGGGCCAGCGCGGCCGGCCGATGTCGACGACCGCTTCGTCGAACGTCACCCAGTCGAACGGGCCGGCAGTGGCGTGCGACGCCGGGAGGTCGTCGCGATACGCCGGTCGCAGTGGATTACAGGACAGCGCGTGCAGGATGTCGGTGAGCAGCAGTTCCTGATGCTGCTGCTCGTGGTGCAGGCCGAGTTCGATGCGTCGACGCAGCGCGACGTCGAATTCGTCGCGCGCGAATGCGTCGGCGACGCGGGCATCGATCCGTGCGCGGTAGTCGAGCACCTGCGCCAGCGACGGCCGCGACAGCACGCCGCGCATCGGTCGCGCATGCTGCGGGCCGACGCTCTGGTAGTAGCTGTTGAACAGGACCTGCCACGCCTCGTCGACCAGCCGATACCCCGGCAGCGTCGCCAGCACGAAGGTCTCGAAGAACCAGGTGGTGTGCGCGAGATGCCACTTGGTCGGACTCGCATCGGGCATCGACTGCACCATGGCGTCCTCGGCGGACACCGGCGCGGCGAGCTCGATGCTGCGTTCCCGCACCGCGCTGTACCGCGCCGCCAATGCATCGGCGGTGCAGGCTTCGGCCTGCCGGAGGGCAGGCGACAGGTCGGTGGACGTGGGCATCCCGAAAGCCTACGAAGCGACCGCGACGGCCAAGTGACGGGCGCGCGACGACGATGGCCCGCCTACAGTAGGCGCATGAGCCTGCCGCCCGACGTGCGCGCCGCCTTCCTGATTCCCGAGGGCGCGATCTACCTGGATACCGCTTCGAACGCGCCACGAACGCGCGGCGTCGACGCCGCCCTGCAGCGCGCGTGGGCGGAGCAGGCCGCGCCGTGGCGTCTCTCCTTCGCCGACTGGGAGGCCGACATCGAACACGTCCGCGCGCAGATGTCGCGGCTGTTCCGCGTCGACGGCGTCGCCGACCCCGATGCGGTCGCGATCGTGCCGTCGGTCGCGCATGCGATGTCGACGATCGCCGCCGGCTGGCCGCTGCGCGCGGGCGACGTCGTCGGAATCGTCGACGGTGAGTTCCCGTCGGCGCTGCTGCCTTGGCAGGCGCGCTGTGCGGCGGTCGGCGCGCGCGTGCACGCGGTGGCGCGCGAGAACGCGACGCAGGGCTTCCTGGATCTGATCGAGCACGCGACGCCCAGCGTGCTGGTGCTGTCGAACGCGCACTGGCGCGACGGCCGCCTGCTCGATCTCGATCGCGTCGCGATGGGCGCGCAGGCGCGCGGTGTGCCGGTGGTGCTCGACCTCAGCCAGAGCCTGGGCGTGTTGCCCTGCGACGTCGAACGCTGGCGCCCCGCCTTCGCGATGAGCGTCGGCTACAAGTGGCTGCTCGGCCACAAAGGCCATTGCGCGTTCTGGGTCTCACCGGAATGGCGCGAACGGCTCGTGCCGCTCGAGCAGCACTGGCAGGGCCGTGCGCCCGCGCTGGCGTGGCGCTTCGACAGCGCACACGCGCCGCCGTATCGCCCCGGTGCACGACGCTTCGACGGCGGCGAGATCGCGGATCCACTACGCCTCGCGATCGCCGGGGCCGGCCTGCACGACGTGCTGGCGTGGACGCCATCCGCGATCTCCGCCGGTCTCGGCGCGCTGCTCGATCGACTGAAACGCCATCTCGCCGAGGCAGGGCTTGCGGCGTGGTACGTCGAACCATCGTCGCCCCATCTGCTCGGGCTGGCGCCGCCGGCCGGTCGCGTCGACGCCGTGCGCGCCGCGCTCGCCAGTGCGGGCGTCGCGTGCATCGAACGCGATCGCGTGTTCCGGCTCGCCCCGCACCTGCACATCGGCGAGGCCGACATCGACCGTGTCGCCGACGCGATCATCGGCGCGCACTGAGCGTCACTTCATGCGCGGCTGTGGGAGACCGGTATCCGCTTCGTCGATGCCGTCACGCAACTGCATGACGCGCGTGACAACCGCACGCGCCACGTTGCGCGCTTCTTCGATCATGGCTTCGTCGGCATCCAGTGCGCGGTGGCTGGTCGCATACGGTTCGTAGTAACCGATGTAGCGATCCAGTTGCGACGTGGCGCCCGCATCGACCAGCTCCATCGCGCCGAGCCAGTCGCACAGCGCGTGACGGACGTTCTTCGTGCCTTCGGTGTCGCCGTGGACGACGACGCCGTAGGCGCGGCCGGCAAGATGCTTCGGATAGTCCCAGCCGTCGAGTTCGAGCTGCTTCGCGCGCTGGGGGTCCTTGCCGTGCGTCCGCGTGGGATCGGGATTGCCGCCGTCGGCACAGACCAGGCGATCCATCATCAGCTTCAACACTGTCGGCACCTGGTTCCAGTGAACCGGCGTCACGATCACCACGCCGTGCGCGGCCGTCCACAGCTGATAGATCTCCGCCATCCAGTCCGGCGCCTGCGCCATCGCGTGATTCGGATAGCACGAGCACGGCCAGTGGCAGAGCGGCATCGCCGTCGACACGCAGCCCTTGCACGGAAAGATGCGCTTGCCGTACTCGGAGGTGAGCCGATTGAGTTCGAGCACGTCGACTTCGACGCCCGCATCGCGCACCACGTCGCGCACGGCTTCGAGCAGGCGCCATGTCTTCGAACTCTCGCCGGGGCAGGTGTGTTCGCTGCGCGGTGAGGCGCACACCAGCAGGATGCGACGCGGCGTCGAGGGATCGCACTGCCTGCGTCCGATCTCGATCAGCGCATCGCGGGTCGCACGCCATTCGGTCGACAGGTCGTACTCGGGATCGGCGAATTCCGGTCCCGCCTTCGCGGTGCGCGGCGACTTGCGGTAGGCGTTAAAGCCGTCCCAGGCGATCGCCTCGAAACGCGTGAAGGCGTCGGTGTCCTTTTCGAACGCGGGGTCGTCGAACATCGCGCGGAAGCGGTCGCGGAAGGCCTCGCGATCGAGCGACGGGTCCGCCTGGCGACGGCGCACGTCGCGCGCGATCTCCCCCGGCGTCGGGACGGTCTTCTGCTGGGACTGCGGCGGCTCGTCCATCGCGCGTGCTCCGTGAGTCCGCCGAGTGGACGCGGCGGGCGGTGAACGCGCGGTCGCGGTCAGCGGTGGGGCTGACCGTTGCGGATGAACTGCAGGAATTCGGCGCGCGTGCGCGCGTCGTCGCGGAACGCGCCGAGCATGGTCGACGTCGCCATGCTCACGCCACGCTTGTGCACGCCGCGCGTGGTCATGCATTCGTGCGTGGCCTCGACGACGACGGCGACGCCCTTGGGCTGCAGCACGCGGTCGATGACTTCGGCGATCTGCGCGGTCATCTTCTCCTGCACCTGGAAGCGCCGCGCGAAGCTCTCCACCACGCGCGCGAGCTTGCTGATGCCGACGACCTTGCCGTTCGGCAGATAGCCGACATGGGCGCGGCCGATGATCGGCGCCATGTGGTGCTCGCAGTGGCTTTCGAAGTCGATGTCGCGCAGCACGACCATCTCGTCGTAGCCGGCCACTTCCTCGAACGTGCGCTCGAGATAGGTGCGCGGACACGTGTCGTAGCCGCTGAACCAGTCGCCGTAGGCCTTGACCACGCGACGCGGCGTATCGAGCAGTCCCTCGCGATCGGGATCGTCGCCCGCCCAGCGCAACAGTGTGCGGACCGCGGCTTCGGCGTCTTCGCGGGAGGGCTTGTCGGTGTCGGCCATGGGAACGTCCTGCTCGTGAACGCGCGCATCGTACCGCGGGCGGCCGGACGCGAGGCGCGGCGCGCGCGGAATGCGGCGTCCCGCCGCGTCGAAAAAGAAGAAGGCCGGCGACGAGGCCGGCCTTCGTGCTGCGGGTAGCAGTCGCAGCGTTTGGAGCAGAAACCGGTCGCCGCGCGTGGCGCGTGCGGCGACCGGTGGTGACTCCCGGTGACGGATTTCGATGATTCGCCCTGATGCGGCGGGTCTTCGAACTCCTGCGGCGCGTAGCACGCGCCGCGCGTTGCGAGGCTGCGCGGCTATGCCGCGCAAGCCGCCTCTTAACGGCCGTCGTTGTCCGCGTCGCCCGGGATGGCGCGCTCGATGTGGTGCCAGCCGTCGCGCACCGCGCCGCGGGCTTCGTCCCACGCCAGACGCGAGTTGCCCTTCGTGGCGTCCCACTTGCGCTCGAGTTCCGGCTCGACCGAGTCGAACTGCTTGCCGCGATACTCGCCGTAAGTGTCGTAGCCGTACTTGTACGCGGGCTGGTAGTCGTTCCAGTCGCGCGAGCTGTTGTAGTACGGCGTCTTCGTGTAGGTGTCCTGGAAGTGCTTCTCGTAGCCCGTCGGATTCACGGCTTCGGCGATCGAGTCGCCCGCCTTGGAACCGATCACGCCACCGGCGACCGCACCGACGAGGCTGCCGACCGGGCCCGCGGCCGAACCGACTGCTGCACCCGTGAGGGCACCCGCCACTGCGCCCGTGCCGGAACCGAGGTTATGGTCTTTCTTGACATCGCTCATCGTTGGACTCCGTGTTCTTCTACGTGGGGAAGGACCGGCAGCGCATTCGCTGCGGCGCAACGACTGTGTGCAGCGACCGGTACATCGCGAGTGAAGAAATGCGTCGTTTTGGAAAATGGCCGCTTAACGCGCGACGCTGCGCGCATTCATTGACGCGGCCTTGATCCGAGATGGTCTTGCGCGCGACTCGCGTTCTACGCACCGAGTCGACGCGCGAGGCCGGAAACGCGCCGCGCATGGCGCGACAGCGCGGACGCGATCGCCGACGCCGGCCCGAGCACGTGCAGCGTGCTGCGTGCACGCGTGATGCCGGTGTAGAGCAGTTCGCGCGACAGCACGCGCGTGTCGACCGCCGGCAACTGCAGCCAGACGCGATCGAACTCCGAGCCCTGCGCCTTGTGCACAGTGATCGCGAACCCGCCGGTATGCGCCGGCAGCGCGCCCGGCGGAAAGGCGCGCACGCCATCGGCGCCTTCGAACCATGCCAGCAGCGTGCCGTCGTCATCGCGCAGGCAGACGCCCACGTCGCCGTTGAACAGGCCGTGGCGCGTGCTGTTCTCGGTGATCATCAACAGGCGGCCGGGGAAGTAGGTCTCGCGCTGCGTGCCGGCGAGCGCGGCCTCGATACGGGCATTGAGTTGCGTCGCACCCTGCGGTCCGTCGCGCAGCGCGGTGAGCAGGCGCGTGCGATTGACGCGCGCGAGTGCTTCGCGCGGATCCGTGCAATCGCGCAGTTCGCGCCAAGGCGCCAGCAGCTGCTCACGCAGGGACGGTGTCAGTGGATCGAGCGCGTCCTCGTGGAACGTCACGCCGCTCGCTCCGCCCCGCAGGCGCGCTAGCGTCGCATCGACATCGCCGCGGCGCACGGCGTCGGCGACCGGTTCGAGCCGCAGCGCGTCGGTCTGCCGGTAACCGCGATCGAGATGCGCGCGACGGCCCGCGAGCGGCGTGCGCGGGGATGGCGCCACATCGGCTGCGTCGGCGAGCGCGGCGAGCACGTCGCCCGCCTCGACCGACGGCAGCTGGTCGCGATCACCGAGCAGCAGCAGGCGCGCGCCGGTCGGCAAGGCTTCCGCCAGCTTGCACATCAGCGGCAGGTCGACCATCGACGCTTCGTCGACCACCAGCACATCCACGCGAAGCGGCTGTTTCGCATCGAAGCGCGCGCGCGTCTGCCCGGGCACCAGACCCAGCAGGCGGTGCAGCGTCGACGCGGTGGTGGGCAGCGCATCGCAAAGTTCGGCGTCGATGCCCGCACCGCGCAGGTCGTCGGCGATGCGGCGCACGCTGCCGGCCATGCGATCGGCGGCGCGGCCGGTGGGCGCGGCCAGCGCGATGCGCAGCGGCGCGGCGCCGGTCGCACGCGCCTGCGCGGCCAGCAGCAGGAGCACGCGCGCGATCGTGGTGGTCTTGCCGGTGCCGGGGCCGCCGGTGACCAGCAGCACCGGCGACTCGAGCGCGCGGCGCGCCGCCTCGGCCTGCGCGTCGCCGGCGTCGCGCTGCGGGAAAAGCCGTGCATGCAACGCATCGATATCGGCGAGTGCAGGCGGAATCGTCGCAGCGCTCAACCGCGTCAGCGCGATCGCCAGGCGTCGCTCGTATTCGCGATAGCGGCGCAGGTAGACGCGGCCCTGTTCGACGACGAGCGGCGCGGCGGCATCGCTCTCGACGTCGGCATCCGGCTTCGCGATCCACGTGCAGGCGGCGAGCGCCTCGCGCCAGTCCATCGTATCGGGCCAGTCGATCGTCCCTTCGACCAGATCGCGCGCGCCGTCGAGATCGAACGCGGCATGCCCTTGGGCCACCGCATACGACGCCAGCGCGGCCGCCACCAGCACCGGCTCGGCGACGGCGCCATCCACGCGCTGCAACGCATGCGCGAGTGCGAGATCGATCGGCCGCACCGCACCACTTCGCTGGAGCGTATCGAGCAGGCTCATGCCACGCCTCCGAACAGGCGATCGAGCGCATCGATCAACGCGAACGGCAGACGATCGGCATACACGCCGGGCGACGACGCGCGACGCGCATCGACACCGCGGCAGAACACGTAGCGCAGACCGCCCATGTCGCGCTCGTAGTCGTAGGCCGCGCCGAGCCGGAAGCGCAACCAGCGATGCAGCGCGAGCGTGTAGATCGCGGCCTGCAGCGTGTACTCGCCGTCGTGCATGGCACGAGCCAGCGACGCGGGTGCGTAGTCGGGCAGGCGATTGGTCTTGTAGTCGAGCACGAAGTAGCGGTCGCCGTGCGTGTAGATCAGGTCGATCTTGCCGGTCATCAGGCCATCGAGCGTGCGTCGTGCGCCGAAGCCTTCGCGCGCGGTGAGCAGGCCGTGCGCCTGCACCGTGGCGAGCAGCGCGTCGACGCCGACGTGGTCGAGTGCGAAATGGAATTCCATTTCGGCGCGACGCGCGTCCGCCGGCACGTCGCACAGGCGCGCGCCTTCGGGCAGTGCGACGGTGAGCGTGTGGCCGACGAGGGCGGCGAGCAGCGGCAGGCCGTCGTCGATCTCGGCCTGCGAATAGCCTTCGCCGCGGAACGCGTCGACCAGCGCGTCCGACTGACCGCTCGGTGGCGGACCCTCGCGCCAGCCGCGCCATGCCGCGAAGTCGACCGTCTCGAACGCGGCATGCACCACGTCGCCGAAGCGTGCGCCGGCGAAGCGTGGATCGTCGGCGGCCGCGGCGACGAGTTCGGCGGCGACGTCGAGCGGCGCAGCGGCCGGCAGCGGTTCGTCCGGCGCAGCCGCGCGCTCATCGCGCGGCAACAGCGTTTCCACGCTGCCGCTGCCGAGGCGCGCGAGCGCGCTGAAGGAGTAGACCGCCCAGTCGCGCGCGAGCGTGCGCCGTGCCGTGCGGGCGCGCGGCGGCTGCGCCGTGCGGTCGCCAGCCATCAGCATCCGCTCGACCCCATCCACCGGGCCGTCTTCGATGACCACATCGCCATCGGCGAGCGCATCGATATCCCCGAGCAGCTTCGCGAGCGGCGTCGACGCCTGCGCATACAGCGGCCCTGTGCACAGCCAGAGCGCGTGTTCGGCGCGAGTCAGGGCGACGTAGAGCAGGCGCGCGTCCTCGGCGGCTTCGTCGTCACGCCACTGGCGTTTGCAGGCATCGTCGGGCTGCAGGTCGAGCACGCGCGTGTCGCCATCGTGCACGTTGCACCAGCGCGGCGATTTCGCGGCGCTGCCGATCGCGGCGAAGGGGAGATACACCAGCGGGAACTCGAGGCCCTTGCTCTTGTGGACGGTGAGGATCTGCACGCGGCGCGCATCGGATTCGAGTCGCAGCTGTTGTTCGGGATCGCGATCGTCGGCGCTGGCGATGCGGGCGCGCAGCCAGTCGACCAGACCCTGTGGCCCGAGCGCGCGTTGCCCGGCGTCCTGCAGCGCTTCTCCGAGCTGCATGAAGTCCGACAGGCGACGCTCGCCGTCGATGAGTTCCAGCAGGCGCGGTGCATTCGCCGAGCACAGCTCGTTGACCAGTGCGAGCGGGCCGGCGCGCAGCCAGCGTTCGCGCCATGCCAGCGCGTGCGCGAGTTGACGCGCGCGGGCGACGTCGTCGCGCATCAGCGCGTCGATGCGCGCGGCATCGAAGCCGATCAGGACCGTCGCGAGCGCGGCGTTGAGACGTGGCACGTCGGCGGGCGCGAGCAGGGCGTCGAATATCGCGAGCAGTTCCATTGCCTGCGGCGTCGCGAACAGGCTGGCGCGTCCCGCAGTGACCGCCGGAATGCCGAGAGCGCTGAGTGCGCGCTGCATGCGCAGCGCCTCGTCGTGCTTGCGCACCAGCACGGCGATGTCGCCCGGCTCGACCGCGCGGCCATCGACGGTGAACGTTCCGTCCGCGCCCGATGCGAGCGCATCGCGGATCGCGGCCGCACACGCGCGCGTGGCGTCACGGCGCGACGCGTCGGCGTCGAGCGGCTTGCCGTCGACCGTCGCTGGCAGCCGGCGAATCGTGAGCGCGGGCATCGGTGCGCCATCGCGCAGGCATGCGTCGTCACCGCGACGTCCCCCCGCATCCACCGACTGGAAGCGGATGCGTGCGTCGACGAACGCCGTCTCCCCACCGTTCGCGTAGAGCCGCTCGATCGCACGCAAAACGCCGGGCCGCGAGCGGAAATTGCGCAGCAGCGACGGCGCCGGCTGGGCGACGTCACGTGCACGCAAGTAGGTGTGCACGTCGCCGCCACGAAACCCGTAGATCGCCTGTTTGGGGTCGCCGATCAATGCGAGGAACGGTGCCACATGGACGTCATCGTCGAGCAGCAGCGGCGCGTTGGCGGCGTCGTCCGCGAAGACACGGCGGAAGATCGACCACTGCCGTGCATCGGTGTCCTGGAACTCGTCGACCAGCGCCGCGCGGTACTGGCGCCGCAGCTGCGCGGTGAGCGCGCGGCCGTGCGGGCCGTCGAGTGCGCGGGCGACGTCGTCGATCAGGTCGTCGAAGCTGCGCAGGTGCTGCTGGCGCTTGACCTGCGCGAGCTGCTTGCCGGCGAGCGTGCGCACGCGATGCAGCAACGCGAGCCGGCGTGCATCGAGCCAGGTGTCGTAATCGGCGCGACGCGCGAGATACGTATCGACCGCAGTGCACAGTGGCGACTGCGGGCGCTGCGCATCCTTGCCCTTGTTGGTGCAGGCGGCGAGCTTGACGGTCGACAGCAGCTCGAGTTTGGCGGGCGCGGCGATGTCTTCATCGCGCCAACCATCGAGCGCGTCGTACAACGCGGTGAGTGTCGGCACCTTGTAACTGGTCGCGCTCAGGACCTTGCCGGCGAGTGCGGCTTCGATCGCGCCACGCAGCTCCACACCGTGTGTGCGCCAGGCATCGCGCAGCGCAGCGGCGGCGACGTGCAGCGCCGGCATCGGCGATTCGGTGCTCGTCGGTGCGTCGGGACGCAGCGCCGTCGCGCGCAGCAGCTCGCCCAGATCGGCGGCGAGCGCTTCGGGCGAACTCCACCACGTCGCCAGCAGTTCGGCATCGCCCGCGTCGGCGGCGAGCGTGCGCCACAGGTCGTGCGCAACGATCTCGAGCAGGGCGCGATCGTCGCCCGGTGTGCCGGCGTCGTGGAAGGACGCGCCGGTTTCCAGCGCGTGGTCGGCGAGCACGCGCGTGCAAAAGCCGTGGATGGTGTGCACCGCTGCGGCATCGATCTCGGCCGCCGCCTGCTGCAGCCGGCGTCGCAACGCGACCGGATCCTCGACGCGCTGCTGGCGTTCGACGAGTTCGCGACACAGCGCGACTTCCGATTCGTCACCCTCGACGGCTGCACCCGAAGCGACGCGCGCCAGAAGCTGCAGACGTCGACGCAGGCGCTCGCGCAGTTCCTGTGTCGCCGCTTCGGTGAACGTCACCGCGAGAATCTGGCCGACGCGCAGGCCGCGCTCGACGACGAGGCGGGTGACGATCGTCGCCAGCGTGAATGTCTTGCCCGTGCCCGCGCTCGCCTCGATCAGGCGGATGCCGGTCAGCGGCATATCGAGAAACGGGTCGACTTCGTCGTGCGCGGCGAGATCGGGCGGCGGCAGGTCGACGATGCTCATGCGTCGATCTCCGCGCGTGCATGCAGCACGGCGTCGAAGACGCGACGCGCGAGCGCCTGGAACCGCGCCGCCGCATCCTCGCGCGCGAACGGATCGCGACCGCGCAGGGCGAGTTGCATCGCCGGCGTCCCGCCTTCGGCCCAGCCACGTACGTTGAGCCAGCGTTCGCGCGCGGCTTTCCAGGCGCGATCGTCCTGGCCGTCGTACCAGGCCCAGCCCGCGTAGGCGCCGAAGGGAAGCGGTTCGGTGAGCCCGGTTTCGCGCAGTGCGAGCAGCATGGCGAGGACATCGCGCGCCTGCGCTGCCGCGATCGGTGCGCGTTCGACCGCGGCGACGCGACCGTCGTGCAGCGCGAACTGCACCAGCGGCATCGCGCGGTCGAGCGCGCAGGCGGCGAGCCAGTCGAGGCCGTGCGCGATCTGTGTGGGACCGTTCAACTCGCCGAAACGCAGGCGCGCGAGGCCGTGCGGATGCACGTCGCGCAGGCGGCCGTGCAGACGCTGCGCGCCGAGTTCGAGGTCGATCGCGACATCGTCCGCGCCCGCGTCGCCACGCCAGCCGGTGAACAGTTCGGAGAACGGGCGCACCTCGTGGACGACTTCGTCGAGCACGCGCTGGCCGTACACGCCCGCAGGCAACAGCCCCTGCGATTGCAGGCGACGTGCGAGCTGCTGCGTGCGGCCGCTCACCTGCGCGTCGAACACCGCGTCGCGCAGCAGATCGGTGGCACGGCGCTCCAGCACCAGCGGTTCGACGTCGATCAGCGGCGCGCCGGCGTCGGGCAGGCGCAGTTGCAGGCGCTGGCGCAGGAAGGCGTCGGGCGGGCTGCGCAGGAATGCGGCAAGGTCGCGCAAGGCGACGTCGCGTGTCGGCGGTTCCGCGTGCGGCAGCGGCGCGCCGATCCACGGCGGCAGCTCGCGACGCCGCAGCGGCGATGTGTGCGCAGCCTGCTGCCATTCGCCGCGGTAGCTGAAACGCCGCGGCTCGATGCCGTGGCCGTCCGCGCCGAACGCTTCCGCGGAGAACGGCTGCAGCGGATGGCGCACGACGAAACGCTTGCGCGCGTCCCGTGCGTCGGCGTGATAACCCGCCGCGACGTCGAGCAGCTCGTGCACCAGCGCCGAGGGTTCACGCAGGCTGCCGTCGTGGGGATCGGCGCCGAGGTAGCTGAGGTAGAAGACGTCGTTCGCCGACGCCAGCAACTGCAGGAATATGAAGCGGTCGTCGTCGCGTAGCGAGCGGTCGCCACGACGCCGGTGCGGACCGTCGAGTTCGTGCGCAATCTGGTTGAGACCGCCCGCGGGATCGCGACGCGGAAAGTCGCCGTCGTTCAGGCCGAGGATGCAGATCGCGCGGAACGGCAGGAGGCGCATCGGCACCATGCGACCGAAACTGACGCCGCCGCCCATCAACGGCGCACGCGTGTCGGGCTCGGCCAGCTTGGCGTCGAAGTGCGCACGCACGACCTCGGGCTCGATCGGCGCGGTCATCGCGGCACGGCGCGCGGCATCAGCGAAGTCGTCGATCAGCGCGCGCAGGCGGTCGAGCGCGCGCTCGTCGGCGGTGTCGCGCGGACGTTCCGGCAACACCGCCGCAAGCAGCGCGAGCAGGCGTTCGCGCCACTGCTCGGCGGTCATCGCGTTCGACAGCACGCGCTCGTAGCGCGCGAGAACGCGGACGAGACCGATCAGCGTGTCGAGCGCAGCCAGGTCGCTGCCTTCGAGTTCGGGAAAACCGGCGACGTCGCCGAGCAGCGCGTCCGAACCCGTCGCATGACCGATCAGCAGGCGGTCGAGCGCGAACTGCCAGGTGTAGAGAGCGTCGTCGGGCGCGCCGTGTTTGACGCGATGCGCGGCGTCGAGGCCCCAGCACGCACCGGCGGCCTGCAGCCAGTCGCGCAGGCGGTCGAGCGATGCAGGGTCCAGTCCCGCGTGCTGCGCGATCGCGGGAGTCGCGAGCAGGTCCAGTACTTCGTGCAGGCCGAGGCGCGACACCGGCAGCGCGAGCAGGCGCGAGAACACGTCGGCCAGCGGTTCGTCGGCCAGCGGGCTGGTGTCGGCGACGGTATAGGGAATGAAGTCGGTGCGGCCGTGCACGCCACCGAAGACGGCTTCGATGTAGGGCAGGTAAGGGTCGATGTCCGGCGCGAGCACGGCGATCTCGCGCGGCTCCAGCGGTGGATCGAAACGCGCGTCCTCGAGCAGCGCGCGCAGCTGGTCGTGCAGCACTTGTACTTCGCGCAGCCGCGTCGGTGCCGCATGCACCTGCAGGCTGGCGTCGGTGACGTCGAGCGTCGCGCGCCACGGTGTCGTCGGCACGGGGCGACGATGCAGCAGGTCGCGCTTGATGCGCCCGAGCAGCGGCTCGCGCAATGCATCGAAACCGCGCGCCTCGGGATCGTCGTACGCCGGCAGGTCGAACGACGGATGCACGGTCTCGTAACCGCCGAGCACCGCCATGAAGTCGCGACCGGCCGCGCCCCAGGCCTGCAACAGCGGGTTGTCGTCGGTGTCGAGCACGTCGCCGAACGCAGCGGCGTCGCCGAGTGCGAGGCGATGCGGCAGCGTGCGCACGTCGCCCCAGTACGCGGCGACCGGCGACGGCAGGTAGAAGTGCAGCGGACCGACGCGCGACGCGCTCGCGATCACGCGCAGCGTGTCGGGCGAGACATTGAGCGTGGCGAACACGAATAGTCGAGGGGGCAATCCGGCAGGCGTCCCGTCGCCGTCGACACCGAAGCGTTCGAGGTAGCGCTGGATGCGGCGCGCGCGATGCGGGCGGTCAGCGCCCAGGCGCCGCCACAGCACTGCCTGCGGATCGCGCGGCGACGCGCCGGCGTCCCAAGCGAGCAGCCAGTCGCGACGCCAGGCCTGGTAACGATCGAACGTCGTGGCGAGCGCGCCGGCCAGCGACCACGCCTTCAGCGCATCGATCTCGCCCGTCTCCGGCGACAGGTACGCACGCAACGGGCGCAGCACCGGATCGCGCATCGTGCGCTCGTCCTGCAGCAGCGCGTACAGCCGCCAGCGCAGGGCGTCGGCATCGAGATCCTGATCGCGACCGTCGACATTGGCGTCGAGCAGGCGCGCGACCAGCTCGCCCGGCGTGAGGAAAACGATGTTCGCGGCGACGCCATGCGCCTGCGCCAGCGTGGCCTGCAGCCAGCGGCGCATGGACGGCTGCGGGATGACCACGATGTCGGGCGTCAGCAGCGACTGCCCAGCCGCCGGCCGCCGGAGTTCCTCGGCCATCAGTCCGGCGAGGATTTCCAGCGAATTCGAGTGGTACAGGCGGAAATCGGAGGCCGCGGCCATCCGGTCATCTTGCCGCAGGACGTCGCAGCGGGTGAGATGCGCGGCTCGCGGCATCGCCCGGTGCGTCGGGAACGACGCGAACGTCGCGAGTCTCGCTTGTGCGGGAGATTCAGCGTCGACCGGCGCGGCACACGCCGTTGCAGCCGCGATTGGTGCGCCGGCGCCCGCCCTGCGACAATGCCTGCACTCCCGGCCCATTCAGCCGCGCGCCCGTAGCCTTCGCGCCGCCTTCGTGCGCGCGTGCACGTGACCGACCCCATGACCGATACTTCGCCCATCGTCGCCCTTCGCGGGCTGCGCCTCGCGCGCGGCGAACGCACGATCCTGCATGACGTGAACCTCGAGGTCGCGCCGGGCGAAATCGTCGCCGTGCTCGGCCCGTCGGGCTGCGGCAAGTCGACGCTGCTGTCGGCGCTGACCGGCGAACTCGCGCCCGCCGCGGGCAGCGTCGAGGTGCTCGGCCAGCCGATGCCCACCGGCGGCCGCGCACTGCTCGAACTGCGCCGCGGCATCGGTGTGATGCTTCAGGGCAATGGCTTGTTGACCGACCTCACCGTCGCCGACAACGTCGCGCTGCCGCTGCGCACGCATACCGATCTTCCGGACGCGATCATCCGTCGGCTGGTCGACATGAAGCTGCACGCGGTCGGCCTGCGCGCCGCCGCCGATGCGTATCCGCGCGAACTCTCGGGTGGCATGGCGCGCCGCGTCGCACTCGCCCGCGCGCTCGCGCTCGATCCGCCGCTGATGATCTACGACGAACCGCTGACCGGCCTCGATCCGATCGCGTCCGGCGTGGTGATGTCGCTGGTGCGCCGCCTCAACGACACGCTGGGGCTGACGTCGATCGTGGTCACGCACCACGTGCACGAGACGCTGCCGGTCGCCGACCGCGCGCTCGTCATCGCCAACGGCCGCATCGTGTTCGCCGGCACGCCGGCGGAACTCGAACAGTCCACCGATCCGTTCGTGCAGCAGTTCCTGCGCGGCGCGCCGGACGGCCCGATCGCCTTCGATGCCGCGCCGCGCGCGGCGGGAGCCGCCGCCTGATGTTCGCGTCGACCGTCCGCACGCTCGGCCAGGCCGGGCTGTTCTCATTCTCGGTGCTGCGCGCGAGCCGGCCGACCGCCGACTTCCTGCGCGAACTCGTGCGCGAGGTCTACAAGATCGGCGCGCGTTCGCTGCCGATCATCCTCGTCGGCGGCGCCTTCGTCGGCCTGTCGCTGACGCTGCTCGGCTACAAGGCGCTGACGACGTACGGCGCGGCCAACCAGGTCAGCGCGCTGCTGGGCCTCGGCATGTATCGCGAACTCGCGCCGGTGCTCACCGCGCTGCTGTTCGTCGGTCGCGCCGGCAGTTCGATCGCCGCGGAACTCGGGCTGATGCGTGCCACCGACCAGATCACCGCGCTCGGGCTGATGGGCATCGATCCGGTCGGCAAGGCGGTCGCGCCGCGTTTCTGGGCCGCTGTGCTGAGCGTGCCGCTGCTCACCGGCTTCTTCTGCGCGGCCGGCATCGTTGCGAGCTATTTCGAGGCGGTGCACGTCATCGGCCTCGAAGCCGGCCCGTTCTGGCAGGTGATGCGCGATGCCGTCGACTTCCACGACGACTTCCTCGTCGCGTTGCAGAAGGCGACGGTGTTCGGCGCGCTCGCGGCCTGGGTCGCGGCGTTCGTCGGCTACCACGCCGAGCCCACCATCGAAGGCACGTCGCTCGCGACGACGCGCGCGGTGGTCAATGCTTCGCTGCTGGTGCTGATGTTCAACTTCGTGCTGTCGGCACTGCTGTTTCGATAAGCGGTCGCCCCGCTCCCTTGAATCCGGCGCGATGCGCGCCACGTCACATCGGAAGCCCATTCCATGCGCAGTCCACGAATCGAATTCGCCGTCGGCGCCTTCCTGCTGCTCGCGCTCGCCACGCTGCTGGCGCTGGCCGTGGCCTCGACCAACGGCCGCTGGGGCGGTCACGGCGACACGTACGCGATCAAGGCGCGGTTCACCGCGATCGGTGCGCTGCGTCCCAATGCGCCAGTGAAGATCGGCGGGGTGAATGTCGGGCAGGTGGCCGACATTCAGCTCGATCCCGCTAAATACGACGCCGTTGTAACGCTTTCCATGGACGGCAAGTACAAGAACCTGCCGTCCGACACCGCTGCCGGGATCTTTACGAATGGTCTTCTCGGCGAGAGCTACATCGGCCTGACGCCGGGCGGAGCGCCCGACGCGCTGAAGCCGGGGGACGAGATCTACCTCACGCAACCCGCCGTCGACCTGATCCAGCTCGTCGGCAAGTACATGTTCAGCGGCGCGGGCAAGACCGACGCTGCCGGCGACAGCGGCTCGGATGCCGCACCCAAGGAGTAAGTCATGAAGCGCACCGCCCTGTTCGTCCTGCTGTCCGCCGCATTCGCCGCCACCGTGCCGATGGCGATGGCCTCCGCCGCGCCGCCCGCCGCCAGCCAGCAGCTCGGCACACCGTCCAAGCTCGTGCTCGACAACAGCACGCGCGTGCTCGCCACGCTCGAGACGCGTCGCGCCGAGTTCACCAAGAACCGCACCGCGCTCAAGCAGTTCGTGTCGGGTGAGTTCAACCAGATGTTCGATCGCGACTACGCAGCGCGCCTGGTGCTCGCCAAGCACAGCGCCGGTGTGTCGAATGCCGACGTCAGTGCGTTCGCCGATGCGCTCAGCGAGAACCTGATGCAGCGCTACGGTTCGTCGCTGCTCGACTTCAACACGCGCCTGACCGTCAAGGTGAAGTCGGAAACCGTCATCGGCAACGGCCGCGCCACGCGCGTGTCCACGCAGATGCTGCGCCAGGGCGGCGAGCCGGTGCCGGTCGACTACCTGATGCACCAGGTCAACGGCCAGTGGAAGGTGTTCGACGTGCTGGTCGAGGGCGTGAGCTTCGTGCAGACCTTCCGCAACCAGTTCGACGGCCCGCTCTCGCGCGCGTCCGTCGCGCAGGTCGCAGCCGACCTCAAGGCCGGCAAGCTGCAGGCGCAGGCCAACAAGCGATGAGCGCCGCGCGCGTCCGCCGCGACGGCGACGTGCTGAAGATCGACGGCCGCCTCGACCGGGCGGCCGTCGCCGCGACCTGGCGTGCGATCGAGGCCCAGCGCGCCGGCGCTCAACGCGTCGATGTGACCGCGGTCGACGCCGTGGACAGCGCGGGCGTGGCACTGCTGGCGGAACTCGCGGCCGCCGGATTGGCCATCGACGGCGAACCCGCCGGCCTCGCCGAGCTGCGGTTGGCCTACCGGCTCGATGGATCACTCGGTTTCAGTGGCTGAACGACGGACGCGGCTGTCCGGCCGGAACCCTTCGTTAAAATGACCGCATGACCCGCTCCGCCTCCCGCAACGGCCGCCCTTCGGGCGCGCCGGCCCGATCGCTGCTCGCCGCCGCCCTCCTGATCGCGACGTCGTCGGCGTGGGCGCAGCAGACCAGCACCGCGACCGCCACGCCGGTCGAAGCCACCGCACCGGCTTCGGCGCCGGCGGATGCCACGGCATCCACGCCGACCGATGCATCCATGACCGGCGCGGCCGCGCAGGACACGACAGCGCAGGCCGACGTGCCGCCGCCGACGGAACCGGCGGCCGACACGGAAGTGCCCCCCGCAACGACGGAGGCGGACGCCGCGACGTCGAACGCCACGGCTGCAAGCGATACACCTCCGCCGCAGGACGCGAACGCGAACCCGGCAACCGAAACACCCGTCACCAACTCCGACGCGAAGGCCGCCGAAGCGGAGGCCGACTTCGAAGCGCTGTACGGCCCGACCGGCAGCACCGACGTCACGCGCGGCGAAGCCGGCGTGATCTGGGATCCGTGGGAGCCGTACAACCGCAAGATCCACCGCCTCAACAACGCGGTCGACCGCTACGTCGCGCATCCGCTCGCGAAGGCCTACGTCAAGGTCGTGCCGCGGCCCATGCGCAGCGGTGTCAGCAATTTCTTCAGCAACCTCGGCCAGCCGATCACCGCGGTCAACGCACTGCTGCAGGGCAAGCCCAAGCTCGCCGCGCATGCCGCGGGCCGTTTCCTGCTGAACTCCACGCTCGGGATCGGCGGCATCTTCGATCCGGCCACCGACGCGAAGCTCGAGAACGGCAACGAGGATTTCGGCCAGTCGCTCGGCGTCTGGGGCTGGCGGCGGTCGCGCTACTTCGAGCTGCCGCTGTTCGGCCCGCGCACACTGCGTGACATCGTCGGCATGGTCGGCGACGCGCCGCTGTCGCCGATGCGTGGGCTCGAGGAAGACAAGATCCGCATCCCGCTGCAGGGCCTTCAGCTGGTCGACCTGCGCGCGCAGCTGATGTCCACCGACGCCCTGCGCGAAGGCGTGCAGGACGACTACACGCTGGTGCGCGATGCCTGGATGCAGCGCCGCATGTACCAGATCAACGGCGAGGCCGGCGAAAACCTGCCGGACTACCTGCGCGACGCACCGATCGTGCCCGTCAACGCGATGCCGGTGCGGCCGGGTAACTGATCGACGCGGCGCATCGCCCAACCGGCGATGTGCAATGGCAACACGGTCAGCGATCGGCCCGGTCTGCATGTGGGCGCAGATGCCGACCCCGCACTCGCACCTCAGCGACTGCTACGGGCTCACGGCTTCAAGACGGTGCCGATTCCGCGCTCGGCATCGGCACGCGCCTGCTTACTCGTCATCGGCCGACGCGGCATCGGCGTCGTCGCCTGCCTGCACCGCTAGCCCCAGGACTTCGAGGCTTTCGACCAACGGCAGCGCCTCGACGTCGCGCAGTTGGCGATTCATGACGTTGGTGCGCGTGCGCGTCGCATCGATCTTGTTGGTCGCCTCGACGAGCTTCTTCTTCACCCCGTCGAGTACGCCTCCGAACTTGGCGAACTCGGTCTTCACTGCGCCCAGCGTGCGCCACACCTCACTCGAACGCTTCTCGATGGCGAGGGTGCGGAAGCCCATCTGGAAACTGGTCAAGAGCGCGAGCAGCGTGGTCGGGCCGGCCAGCGCGACGCGGCAGTCGCGTTGCATGGCCTCGACCAGACCCGGTCGTCGCAGCACTTCCGCGTATAGACCTTCCGTCGGAAGAAAGAGGATGGCGAACTCGGTGGTGTGCGGCGCCGCGACGTATTTGGCCGTGATGCGTGCGGCTTCATTGCGCACACGCCGCTCGAGCGCCTCGCCTGCGCTGCGGGCCGTATCGGCGTCACTGCGCTCCTGCGCGTCCAGCAGGCGCTCGTAGTCCTCGCGCGGAAACTTGGCGTCGATCGGCAACCAGACCGTCGAATCGCCGGTACTGCCGGGGAAACGGATCGCGAACTCCACACGTTCGTTGCTACCGGGCACGGTGACGACGTTGCTCGCATATTGATCCGGCGACAGCGCCTGTTCGAGCAGGGCGGCCAGCTGCACCTCGCCGAACACGCCGCGCGACTTCACATTGGTCAGCACACGCTGCAGCCCGCCGACGTCGGCCGCGAGCTTGTGCATGTCGCCGAGCCCTTGGTGGACCTTCGCCAACATCTCCGCGACGTTGCCGAAGCTTTCAGTCAGCCGGGTCTCAAGGGTCTGGTGCAGCTTCTCGTCGACCGTCTCGCGCATCTGCTCGAGTTTGCGTGCGTTGTCCGCCTGCAGCTCGACCAGGCGCTTTTCCAGCGTCTCGCGCAGCTCCGTAAGGCGTTGGTCGTTGCGTTGCGTCAACTCCGCCAGGCGAGTGCCGAGCGCCTCGCCGAAGCGCTTCTGCTCGTCGGCGGCGTCCACGCGTGCGAGTCGCAAACCGTCGACGAGCGATTCCCGAAGCACCCGCATGCGCTCGTCGTTGCGTTCGGCCATCGCGTCGATGCGCTGGCGTAGCGCCTCGCCATTGGCCTGCTGCAGCTGGTTGATCTCGCCGCGCGCCGCACGCGCATCCTCCCCGAGGCGCTCGCGCAGCGCCTCGAGACTGTTGCCGAATGCATCGATGCGCTGCTGCTGCTGCATCGCCATCGCGTCGATCTGCTGGCGCAGTTCCTGCCGGTGATCGCGAGCCCCCGCTTCCATCGACTCACGCAGTGCGCCCAGCAGCGCGGCCGATGGCGCGCGCGCGCGGCGAGCGTGCAGGATGGACATTGCCAACAGTGCCAGAACGCCGAGCGTAAGGACGATCAACAGGACATCGGTCATGACGTTCGCGCGCCTCAGGCAAGTGGCGTGATGGGAAGGACGATAGTCGAAGGCCACGCCGTCTCGCCGGGCGAGACGGCACGCTCATCAATCCAGCACGCGACAGAACACCGCTTTCAGATAGCGCGACTCCTGCACGCTCGCCAGCACCGGATGGTCGGCACCAGCGCCGGACACGCGCAGGATCTGCACGGTGCGGTTCGCGTAGAACGCCGCGCGGCGCAGCATGTCGAGGAACTGCTCCTCGCTGACCAGGCCGGTGCACGAGAATGTCGCGAGCAGGCCGCCGGGCTTGGTCACGCCCAGCGCGAGCTTGTTCATGTCGAGATACTTCTTGAGCGCAGGAATGACCTGGTCGCGATCGCGCGTCATCTTCGCCGGGTCGAGAATCACGACGTCGTATTGATCGCCACGGTTTCCCGCATCGCGCAGCCACGGAAAGATGTCGGCCTGCACGAACCTGATCCGCTGATCGTTGAGCTTGGCGTTGCCCTTGGCGATCGACAGCACGTCGTCGTCGATGTCGACGCCGGTCACTTCGCTCGCGCCGCGCACGGCCGCATACACGCCGAAGCCGCCCGTGTTGCAGCAGAGGTCGAGCACGGTCTTGCCGTGCACGTGCTGGCTGAGCCACTGGCGGTTCTCGCGCTGGTCGGCGAAGAAACCCGTCTTGTGGGCGCCCGAGGGATCGGCGCGGAAGCGGATGCCGTGCTCGGTGATGATCGCCGGCGGCACGGCGGACTGCACGCGGAAGTCGAAGCTCTCCTGCTTCTGCACGTGCTCGTCGGCGAAGCTGAAGAAGCGGCAGCCGGGGAACTGCTCGCTCAGCGCGGCGTAGATCCACTCGCGGTGGCGGAACATACCGGCGGAGAAGAATTCGACGACGAGCAGGTCGGCATACCGGTCGACGACGAGCCCCGACAGCCCGTCGCCCTCGCTGTGCACGACACGCCAGGCATCGCTCACGTCGTCGAGCTTGAGCACGTCGCGGCGCAGCGACACGGCGGCCGCGATCTTGCGGCGGAACCAGCCCTCGTCGACCGCGACATCCGGATGCGTTTCGAGAATGCGCACCGCGATGCGCGAATGGCCGTTGTAGAAGCCACGGCCGATCCACTCGCCGTCGACACCGACCACGTCGACGATCGCGCCCGGCTTGGGACGCTGCGCCGGCTTTTCGACCAAGCGCTGGAAGATCCACGGATGCGTGGACTTCCACGCGTTCTTGAGGTGTACGACGGGCAGTTCGTTCATCTGCCTATTGTAGGTGGCGTGGCGTTTTCGTCCCGAACGGTTACCATCAGCCGCTGAAGGGGAGTAGCTCCCACGCGCCTGGATCGTCAATACGAGCATCCGCTCCGGTCCAGCGGCAGCCGCAAGGCTGTGAGCAAGACCTTCGCCCGTCGTGGCGAAGGTGCGTCTTCCGATCCCCTCGCCATGGTCCGACCCGCCTTCCGGAGCCCGCCATGGAAACCATTGCCTCACCCCTGATGTGGACCGCCTTCGGCGGCCTCGTCGTCCTCGCCCTGCTCGCCGACCTGGTGCTGATGCGCCACGGCGGGGCGCATCGCGTCACCTTCAAGGAGGCGCTCGGCTGGAGCGTCGGCTGGGTGGCGGTCGCCCTCGCCTTTGGTGGCTGGCTGTGGTGGATCGCCGCGCAGCGCTACGGCGACGCCGAAGGGCAGCGCATCGCGCTCGAGTACCTCACCGGCTACCTGATCGAGAAATCGCTGGCGGTCGACAACATCTTCGTGTTCCTGATGCTGTTCACGTATTTCGCGGTGCCCGAACAGCAGCGGCAGAAGGTGCTGGTGCTGGGCGTGCTCGGCGCGATTCTGCTGCGCGGGGTGATGATCTTCGCGGGCGCGGTGCTGCTCGCGAAGTTCCACTGGATCCTCTACGTGTTCGGCGCGTTCCTGCTGCTCACCGGCGTCAAGATGTGGGCGGCCGCCGGCAAGGAGCCCGACCTCGAGGCGAATCCGGTGCTGCGCTGGATGCGCGGGCACCTCAACCTCACCGAGGGTTATCGCGGCGATGCGTTCGTCGTGCGCGAGTCGGGCCTGCGTCGCTACACACCGCTGTTCGTCGTGATGGTGCTGATCGCGGTGACCGACGTGATCTTCGCGGTCGATTCGATTCCCGCGATCTTCGCGATCACCAAAGATCCGTTCGTGGTGCTGACGTCGAACGTATTCGCGGTGCTCGGCCTGCGCGCGATGTTCTTCCTGCTCGCGGGCCTGGCCGATCGTTTCCACCTGCTGCCGTATGGCCTCGCGGTCGTGCTGGTGTTCATCGGCGCGAAGATGCTGGCGATCGACGTCATCCACCTGCCGGTGATGGTGTCGCTCGGTGCGGTCGTCGCGATCATTGGTGCGACGGTGGCGTTGTCATTGCTGCGCCCACAGCGTTCCACGCCGGCCGCCTGACGGACCGCGCCGCCGGCCTTGCAAACCCCGGCCGGCGGCGCCACGTCGCCTGAATGCACCTGCACACGCCCGCACCGCCAATCGACCCCGCGCAGCAACGCCAGCTCGACCGGCGACGCTGGCGACGGGCCTTCAACCTGTCGCTGGCCGCGGTGCTGGCGCTGCTCGCGGTCTATTCCGCGCAGTCCGCCTTCGACGTGAATGCGTGGACCGTGCGGCCGCATCTCGTCGCCGGCCTGCGCGGCGTGCTCACCGCGCCGCTACTGCATGGGTCGGTCGATCACATCGCGAGCAATGCGATCGCACTGCTGCTGCTGGGCACGCTGACGATCGCGCAGTACCCGCGCGCCTTGGTGCGCACGGTGCCGCTGGCGTGGATCGGTTCCGGGCTGGGTGCGTGGTGGCTGGGCGAAGCCGGCTCGTCGCATCTGGGCGCCAGCGGCGTCATCAACGGCCTGCTGTTCATGGTGTTGACGCTGGGCATCGTGCGCCGCGATCGGCCGGCGGTCGCCGCCGCGATGCTCGGCCTCACGTTGTTCGGCGGCGCGCTGATGTCGGTGCTGCCGCACGAGCCGGGCGTGTCGTGGCAGTCGCATCTGGGCGGCGCGGTGGGTGGTGTGATCGGCGGCCTGTGGGCGCGCCATGCGGACCCGATGCCGCCGCGCGTTCGCTACAGCTGGGAAGACGAGGAGGACGTGGTCGATGACGACGTTGACGCGCCGATCGATGCCCCGCATCGCGACGCGTCGCGCATCAGCTGGGGCTGATCAGCGCAACACGAAATCGAGCGCGAGCCCAGCGAACACCGCCATCCCGACCCAGTGGTTATGCAGGAAGGCGCGGAAGCAGGCAGCGCGTTCCCGCGTTCGCGCGATGCGGAATTCCCACGCGACGAGTGCCAGCGCGATCGCGAGAGCGGTCCAGTACGCGATGCCGAGGTCGGCCATCGTGCCAACCGCGGCGAGCAACACGAAGAACAGCGCATACAGCAGCGCCTGCGCGAGCAGGTCGTGGCGCCCGAACAGGATCGCCGTGGACTTGCTGCCCATGCGCAGGTCGTCCTCGCGATCGACCATCGCGTACCAGGTGTCGTACGCCGTCGACCACACGATGTTCGCCGCATACAGCACCCACGCGACCGTCGGCACGTGGCCACGGATCGCCGCGAACGCCATTGGAATACCCCAGCCGAAAGCCATGCCGAGGTAGACCTGCGGGAAGTACGTGTAGCGCTTGAGGTAGGGATAACTCGCCGCGAGCACGACTCCGACCACGCTCATCGCGATCGTCAGCGTGTTCATCGTCAGCACGAGCGCGAATGCGACGAGCATCAGCACTGCGAACACCGCCAGCGCCTCGCGGCCGCGCACTTCTCCGGTCGCGAGCGGGCGATCCTTCGTCCGCTCGACGTGCGGATCGAGCCAGCGATCGGCGTAGTCGTTGATCACGCAGCCGGCCGAACGCGTGAGCCAGACACCCAGCGAGAACACGACGAGTGTCCAGAGCGGTGGCAGTCCGCGCGCCGCGAGCCACAGCCCCCACCACGTCGGCCACAGCAGCAGCAGCCAGCCGATCGGGCGATCGCCGCGCACCAGCGCCCAGTACAGCGACAACTTGCGGCGCCAGCCGGCAGGCTCGGATCGGGCAGAAGACGACACGCTCATCGGACCATCGTGCGGCAGGACAGGGTACGCGCCGGGCGTCGCCTCCCGCATTCATGCCGGTGCGGCCCCGGTGCGGACGAATGCGGCTAGAATGCCCGTCCCCCGCGGCCACGCCGCGTGCGGTCCGCAGTGCGCCTGTAGCTCAGCCGGATAGAGTAGCGGCTTCCGAAGCCGTTGGTCGGGGGTTCGAATCCCTCCAGGCGCGCCACTCCTTCGAGCCTTAGCCCGCACCGGCAGCGACGGGGCGATCTGATCAAGAGCGATCCGTACTCGATAACGAGTGGCCAAGTGGCATCGGACTTGTGCGTCACGCTCATCGAAGATGTTGGCTTCCCTTCTTGGCACCAAGATACGTGCTCGATGTGGCGGGCGATATTTATCGATCTAACGTTTCACGAAAAGGAAGCAGGGCTGGAAAAGGCCGTTAGGCGCTAGGAATTTGGCGGAACTTGCGACGCTGCCAGCATCCCCGTGGCTGAGTTCACGTTGCGCGGTCGCCGCGACTGCTCGCATGCCCCAAGGCAAGTTGGGGCTGCGAAGCCGGCACGCTCAGCGAGCGCGAACAAGAGAAGCCCAAGTCGCCCCGAAGGCGACTTGGGCACCGCGGCCGAAGCGGCCGTCGCGCTTAGGCGACGGCTCGCCCGATCAACCCAGGATTTGAATGCCGCTCACCTCTGGGCGCAATGTCGGCGGGAATACGCCCACATGCGCATCTCGACTATCTGAGACCGCCATCAATCCGATGAGCGCGTGGCAGCTGGACAGAATGGATGCGTCGGCATCGGCCGGAGCCCCCGCACAACTCACCGCCATCGGATGCCCGATAGCACCAGTCAACTCGAGGTGATCGCCGTCCCGGAGCCAGTCAACGTCCAAATTGCCCGCGGCAACTTGGGCATGGCCCTCCAACGGACTTTGCGCCATGCCCCCTTCGATGAGCTGCGGAGGGCATACGGTCGAGTGAAGCGAGCTGGCGACAACTTCAGCCGGGCCGCATCCGCCTGCGGGCAACGTCGCGGAGATTCGGCTGGGCGGCAAAGAAACCGACTGATGCAGCAGGGCTTCGAGGTGCGCTCCGACATCTTGCAGCGGCTGTCGTTCGAACGAGCCGCTCCGCGGATCCAAGATGTCCCGCACGCGAGCAACTCCATCGACGTATCCGCGATTCCTGCCTACATCGACTCGACGACCCGGCCGTGAACCGAGTGTCGGCTCCAGCTCGCCTGCGACGAACTGCTCGTTTGCCGGGGTCTGGACCGATGTGGGATTCAATCCACTGTAGGAACGGTCAGCGGCAAGAGAGGCGGTCAGTGCGGTCGACGCCGTCCAGGTCGATGCAAACACCGGGTCCAGCTGCGTGCGATAACTCGCCGGTAGCGTCGTCTGGCCCGAAGATGGCTTCGTCAACTTGGCCATGGCATCAACCAGCGTCTGGACCTTGCCCGCCGTCAACAATTTCGCGCCGTCCACGGTGCGAATCTCCTCGACCTGATACGCGGCGCCCAAGTACCAGTTCTTGATGACGAGAGCATCGCTCGTACCGATGATGCTGATCTCGAGGTTGTTGGTACCGGAGGGACGTGCGAACCACAGCTGGTCGTAGGCGACGCCGGACAGGAACTTCGCGACGTCAAGTTGTCCGGTAGCCGTGTCGTTCTCCACGACCGTGTCCGCCCCATAACCACGACCCATCAGATAGGTGTCTCGACCGACGCCACCCGTCAGCGTGTCGCTGCCGGCACCGCCGTCCAGCGTGTCGTCGCCCGCACCACCGCTGAGCGAGTTGGCTGCTGAATTGCCGGTCAGTACGTTGGCCAGCGCGTTGCCAGTGGCATTGATCACTCCGCTACCGGTCAACGTCACGTTCTCGACATTCGCGATGTTCGTGAGGTCGAAGGTCACTGTCGACTTCACGGTATCCGTGCCTTCGCCGGTCTGCTCAGTGATCACGTCCGTGGTGGAGTCGACGATGTAGGTGTCGTCGCCCTGGCCACCCACCAGCGTGTCGGTGCCTGCACCGCCGTCCAGCGTGTCATTGCCTGCACCACCGCTCAGCGTGTTCACACCCGAGTTTCCGGTCAGAACGTTGTCCAACAAATTGCCCGTGGCGTTGATCGCGTTGCTGCCGGTCAGCGTCAGGTTCTCGACGTTGGCCGTATTCGCCAGCGTATAGGTCACCGTCGACTTCACGGTGTCCGTGCCCTGGCCCGCCTGCTCGGTGATGCCGTCGCTGGCCGAGTCGACGATGTAGGTGTCGTTGCCCAGTCCGCCGATCAGCGTGTCGTTGCCTGCACCACCATCGAGCGTGTTGTCGGCGTCGTTGCCCGTCAGCACGTTCGCCAGCGTGTTGCCGGTGCCGTTGATCGCCGCTGTTCCCGTCAACACCAGGTTCTCGACGTTCGCAGCAAGCGTGTACGTCACGGACGACTTCACCGTATCTGTGCCTTGGCTCGCCTGCTCCGTCACCACATCGCCCGTCGAGTCAACGATGTACGTGTCATTGCCGAGACCACCGACCAATGTGTCGTTGCCGGCGCCGCCGTCGAGCGTGTCGTCGCCCGCACCGCCGCTGAGCGAGTTGGCTGCTGAATTGCCGGTCAGTACGTTGGCCAGCGCGTTGCCGGTGGCATTGATCACCCCGCTACCGGTCAACGTCACGTTCTCGACATTCGCGATGTTCGTGAGGTCGAAGGTCACTGTCGACTTCACGGTATCCGTGCCTTCGCCGGTCTGCTCAGTGATCACGTCCGTGGTG
The DNA here is from genome assembly GCF_003367355.1 of Lysobacter sp. TY2-98. Lineage (NCBI taxonomy): Bacteria > Pseudomonadati > Pseudomonadota > Gammaproteobacteria > Lysobacterales > Lysobacteraceae > Lysobacter > Lysobacter sp. TY2-98. Next base: position 2,865,680 of record NZ_CP031413.1, on the reverse strand, counting down.
GAGTCGACGATGTAGGTGTCGTCGCCCTGGCCACCCACCAGCGTGTCGGTGCCTGCACCGCCGTCCAGCGTGTCATTGCCTGCACCACCGCTCAGCGTGTTCACACCCGAGTTTCCGGTCAGAACGTTGTCCAACAAATTGCCCGTGGCGTTGATCGCGTTGCTGCCGGTCAGTGTCAGGTTCTCGACGTTGGCCGTATTCGCCAGCGTATAGGTCACCGTCGACTTCACGGTGTCCGTGCCCTGGCCCGCCTGCTCGGTGATGCCGTCGCTGGCCGAGTCGACGATGTAGGTGTCGTTGCCCAGTCCGCCGATCAGCGTGTCGTTGCCTGCACCACCATCGAGCGTGTTGTCGGCGTCGTTGCCCGTCAGCACGTTCGCCAGCGTGTTGCCGGTGCCGTTGATCGCCGCTGTTCCCGTCAACACCAGGTTCTCGACGTTCGCAGCAAGCGTGTACGTCACGGACGACTTCACCGTATCCGTGCCTTGGCTCGCCTGCTCCGTCACCACATCGCTCGCCGAGTCGACGATGTACGTGTCATTGCCAAGACCGCCCACCAGCGTGTCGTTACCGGCGCCGCCGTCGAGGCTGTTGTCGGCATCGTTGCCCGTCAGCACGTTCGCGAGCGTATTACCGGTGCCGTTGATCGCAGCGGCGCCCGTAAGGGTCAGATTTTCGACGTCTGCGCCCAAGAGGTAGCTGACGGACGACTTCACCGTGTCCGTTCCTTGGCCCGCCAGCTCGGTCACCACATCGCCGGCAGAGTCGACCACATACGTATCGTTTCCGAGGCCACCCACCATCGTGTCGTTGCCAGCGCCGCCATCCAAGACGTTGTCGGCGCCGTTGCCCGTCAGCAGATTGTCCGCGGCATTGCCGGTGCCGTTGACGGCATTCGGACCCGTCAGCGTCAGGTTCTCGACATTGGCGGCGAGCGTGTACGTCACGGACGACTTCACCGTATCCGTGCCCTGATTCGCCTGCTCCGTTACCACATCGCCTGCAGAGTCGACGGTGTAGGTGTCATTGCCGAGGCCGCCGACCAACGTGTCGGTCCCAGCGCCACCGTCAAGGGTGTCGTTGCCATCTCCACCATTGAGAGTATTGGAGGCCGAATTTCCGGTCAGCACGTTGTCCAGCGCATTGCCGGTGCCGTTGATGGCATTTGTACCCGTCAGCGTCAGGTTTTCGACATTCGTAGTCAGCGCGTAGGTCACCGATGCGTTGACCAGATCGATGCCTTCACCCGCGGCTTCAATCACGGTATCGAGCGTATCGTCGATGGTGTAGACATCGTCACCGAGTCCACCTTCCAGCTGGTCAGCGCCTGCACCACCGTAGAGCGTGTCATTGCCGGCCTCGCCCTTCAGCCAGTCATTCGCTGCTGCGCCGTTGAGCTGGTCGTTGCCGGAACCGCCCAACAGCACGTCGCGACCCGCCGTGCCGTTCAACGTCTCCGAAGCAGACGTACCTTGGATGACATTGTCATAGCCGGCATACAAAGCACGCTGGTTGATCTGGGCCGTGTTCAGCTGCGAACTATTGGGAATCTGCACGTAGTCGAGTGCGAAATCCCCCCCGAGGAAGTGGTTGACGACGCGAACGCCGCGCCCCGCATCACCGTCGACCAGGACGAGCAGATCGTCTCCATCGCGCTTGAATGTCAGGCGTGCGGACGTGATAGTCGAGTCGCTGAAGAAGAGTCCGTCGCTACCGCCGCCGGTGTTGTCGATGATGTCGAGACCACCCGTCCACACGTACTTGTCGTCGCCGGCACCGCCTATCAGCGTGTCCTCGTCCGTGTCGGCACCGCCACGCAACTGATCGTTACCGATGCCGCCCTCGAGGTAATCGCTTCCTGCGCCACCGTCGAGATAGTCGTCACCATCGTCGCCGTAGAGTTCATCCCAGCCGTCATCGCCCCAGATCTGATCGTTTCCTGACAGACCATGGATGATGTCGTCGCCGGCCTGGCCGGACGACGAATTCGCAGCGGCGTTGAGCGTGATTTCATTATCCAGACCATTGCCATGCCCGGTAACGACGCCGGCACCGAGCACGAGATTCTCGATTTCCGACCCGAGGAGGTAGTTCGTCTCGTAGCGACGTTCGATCGTATCGACACCGCCGCCGCTGTACTCGCGCACACGGTCCGTGCTCGAGTCGACGATGTAGTAGTCATCGCCATCGCCGCCGTACATCTGGTCAGCACCGCCACCACCGTCCAGATGGTTGGCGCCCGAATTGCCATTCAGCGTGTTGTCGAGGGCGTTGCCGGTCGCATTGATATCGGCACTACCGGCGAGGCTCAGATCCTCGACGTTGGCGCCGAGAACGTAGGTCACACTCGATGTGACAAGGTCACGACCTTCGTTCGCCAGCTCCACGACGACATCGCCGACGTTGTCTACCGTATAGATGTCGTCGCCTGCGCCGCCCTCCATGCGATCGGCTCCGAGACCGCCGTCCAATGAGTTGGACATGCTGTTGCCATACAGCACGTTGGCGAGATCGTTGCCAACCAGCGACCATCCACCGGATTCGAGCAGACGCCCGTCCTCGACGTTAGCTGCGAGAACGATATCGGAGTCGGACTCTTCCAGGTCATGGCCACCATTGGCCGCCTCGATGACCACTTCGCCATAGCCGTAGACGCGATAGGTGTCGTTTCCATCGCCGCCGACGAGGCGGTCATGGCCGCCACCGCCATCAAGACGGTCGTCGCCGCCGAGCCCACGCAGTTCCTCGTCTGCCGACGTGCCGACCAGGTCATCGGTACCGTTGCTGCCTGCGACCAAGTGCGTGACGTGCACGCTCACGCTCGTCGAAGCCGTCTGCCCCCACGTATCGGTCGCGATGACCGTGATCCAGGGCGCTCCGGCGCCGATCGGTGGAGTACCACTGAGCGTTCCGGTCGCGACATCGATGCTCAGCCAGTCCGGCGCACCGGAACCAAGCGAATAGCTCAGCGTATCGCCCGGATCGGTGAACAGGTCAGCCGGCAACGGCTGCACGAACTGTTCTCCCTCGGCGAGCGTCATGTCGAACTGCGCCGTCGCGCGCGGCGGGTTGTTTACATAGGGGAGGCGGTCCAGCCCACCGCTGTGGGTCGACCAGTCATACGCAAAATAGAAGCCGGTGACGACCCCCGAAACGACGTCGCCGCGCTCGTCCTGCGTCCAGTAACGCGCCACGCGGATGGCATTGCCGGCGTCTCCGGCGATCGATACCAAGAGATCGTTTCCGTCCCGCGTCCACGTCACCTCGTCCGGACGGATAGATGCATCGAACTGCACGACGCGCCCGGTGCTGCTCGACATCGTGGATGGCAGGGCGTTGATGACATCGTGCCCGTCACCACGGCTATAGCTGATTCGGACCTGCGAGGACCCGTAGCCGAGGGTAATGACATCGTCGCCCGCTCCACCGGTGACGGTCGCGTTTCCGCTTCCGAGTTTGATCCAGTCGTTACCGTCGCCGCCGCTGAACGAATCGGTGCCGCCATAGTCCGCGCCACGGCCGTCGAGGATGTCGTCGCCGGCGCCGCCAAAGAGCTGGTTGCTATGCGAATTGCCAACGAGCTCGTTGTTTTGGCTATCACCTTGCAGCCCACCCCAGCTGTTCTCGTCGAGCTTGTAGGCTTCGATGTTGGGCGCAGAGACAACGTTGTACAGCTCGTACGACCCGGCGTGGACGATGACCGTGTCGTGCCCCCCATTGGCGAGCTCGACGATAGTGTCCTCGGCGCCAGCGATGTAGGTGTCATCGCCATCGCCGCCGATCAGAAGGTTGGCACCCGACGACATTGCGCCGTTGAGAAGGTTATTGCGGCTGTTACCGGTCGCGGTGGTGTTCTCGCTTCCGGTCAATTCGATGTTTTCGAGCTCCAGACGATTGGCAATGGAGTAACTGATGGACGAGCGAACCGTGTCGTTTGAATTGTACGAAGGCGATGTCGTCTCGATGATCGTGTCACCGGCGTTATCCACGACGTAGGTCTCATCGGCGTCGCTACCGATCAGCGTATCCGCGCCGACGCCGCCATCCAGGAGATAGTGGCGCCCCTGGTGATTCGCGAAGTATGACGGGGCTGCAATGCGAATCACATTGTCGAGCTCGTTGCCCACGTAGTTCTGATTGACCGGGATCCCATTTTCCGTAAACCAAAAACTGACCCACTCCACGACCAGGTTCTCGACATTCGCCCCGAGATAGAAGTTGTGGTAGTTCGTGACGACGGTATCGACTCCCTCGCCGGCGACCTCCTCGATGCCACCGCCATTAACCGTGGTCGGGTTGCTGGTGTAGTAGTAGCTCTGCCGGAAGATGTAGGTGTCGTTGCCCGTCCCGCCGATCAGGCGATCGCCGAAGTAGGCTTCGTTCTGGGATGTGAACGTGTCATCGCCAGCATCGCCGTAAAGCACGTCATTGCCATCACTCGCCTGGAGCGTGTCGTTGCCGTCGTCGCCGTGTAGAACGTCGTTGCCCGTATTTCCGTACAGGAAGTCATTCCCGGCTCCTCCCGACAAGACGTCGTCGCCGGCCTGCCCGTCCATCGAGTCCGGGCCGAACGTGCCGCTGTAGGTATCGTTGCCCGCCGTCCCGCTCCAATACTGCGTACGGAAATCCGCAGCACGAAGTTGGGCTCCGTCCGCGAACTGGATGACGTGCCCGCCAGCGGACGTCGCCATGAACCCGGTCAGCACGACGATGTTTGCAGCGTCAACCGAAGTACCTGACGCCGTACCGAAGAAGATGATCAGGTCGTTGCCGCTGAGCTGGTAGTTCAACACGGCCGACTGCGTAAGGCCCGCACCGAACTTGATCAGATCGGTCCCGCTGTCTGCCTTGTCCAGCCCGGTGATCTCGGTGAACCCGGCGCCGGCGCCGATCTCGTAGGTGTCGTTGCCCTGCCCGCCGTCCACCGTGTCGCCGGTATCGGTCGCTTGGAAGCCGAGCAGGATCGTGTCATTGCCTGCGCCGCCGAAGATCGTGTCGTCGCCGGCACCGCCATTGAGGATGTCATCGCCTGCCCCGCCATCGAGGAGGTCGTCCCCGGCCTTGCCGTCGATCGTGTCGGCGCCGTCGCCGCCGTACAGACGATCGGCCCCGTCGGTACCGACCAGCGAGTCGTTTCCTGCCGACCCCGTCGTCGCGGGCGCGAAGAAGTACGCGCCATTGACGAACGTCTGGTGGCCGAGCTCATACCCATCCGCCGTGCGGATGGTGACGTTCATGCCGTCCTTGAAGTAGCCCTTGAACCGAACATCGTCTCCGGTCGCGGTGACGCGAACGATCAGGTCGAGATCATCGCGAACGAAGGTGAGCGCCTCCGCACGCATGTTGTCCAGAAAGATCGCGGTATCAGTGCTTCCCGCCTCCAGCTCCACCGTGTCATGGCCGAAGCCGCTGTTGAAGTAGAAGACGTCCGCATCCGCGCCGCCGGACATGACGTCGTCGCCGGCGTTGCCCCACAGGATGTCGGCGCCGGCACCACCGATAAGCCGGTCGTTGCCCAAGCCGCCGATAAGCATGTCCGCGCCAGCGCCGCCGTCGAGCATGTCATCGCCGTCACCTGCATCCATCTGGTCATCGCCCTCCGAGCCGAAGAGCGAGTCATTGCCGGCGTCACCCCACATCACGTCGCTGCCTGCGCCGCCGGTGATGCTATCGTTGCCAT